>CALQBJ020000198.1 GCA_943328785.2 Bifidobacterium breve | reverse complement strand
TGGTTGCTCTACGACTTCCGCGGCCTCAATCCCATTGCCGCCGACATCACCGGCGTGCTGCGGCAGGGCGGCCACCTGGCCACGCGCCGCTGGTACTACCTCATTCCCGCCAACGGCGAACCGCGCGCACTGGTCCATGCCATCGAGCCCGACTCGCTCTCGCATCTCCCAGGCGCCACCTTTAAGTACGCCGGGCGCGAGCAGCTGCGCTCGGGCCTGAAGACGCTCCTGAACGGCATGCACCGGGTGGCGATGGAATACTCCCCGGGCTGCGCCATTCCCTACATCTCGCGGGTCGATGCCGGCACGGTCGAACTGATCCGCGAGGCAGGTCCGGAGGTGGTGTCGTCCGGCGACCTGGTCCAGCGCTTCTCCGCGATCTGGAACGACGAGCAGATTGCCTCGCACCGCGAGGCGTCCGACGCCCTGTACCGCATCAAGGACCAGGCCTTCGACGAGATTACCCGCCGGTTGCGCGCCGGTCTGCCGACGACGGAGTACGACATCCAGCAGGCGATGGCCACGTGGTTCCGCGAGGAAGGGCTCATCACCGATGCCGACCCGAACGTCTCGGCACAGGAGAATGCCGGCAACCCGCACTACCTGCCGACGGCCGAGCGGAGCCGCAGCATCGGGCGCGATGAGCTGGTGCTGCTCGACCTGTGGGGGAAACTCGACCGTCCCGGGTCGGTCTACGCCGACATCGCCTGGGTCGGCTTCACCGGGGCGCAGGTGCCGAGCCGCGAGGCACAGGCGTTTGCGGCCGCGGCCGCCGCTCGCGATGCCGCCGTGGCGCTGGTGAAGAGCCGGGCCGAAGCCGGGCAGGAGATCCGGGGCTGGGAGGTCGACCGGGCCGCATCAGCCGTGCTACGCGACGCCGGTTACGCCGCACAGATTCTGCATCGCACCGGACACAGCCTTGGAGACACAGTGCACGGCACCGGTGTCAATATGGACGACTACGAAACACACGACGACAGGCGTTTGTTGCCCGGCACGGGCTTCACAATCGAACCAGGCGTATATTTTCCTGATTTCGGCATCCGCACCGAGATCAATATGATCGTGCGCGCGGGGTCGGCCGAGGTGAGCGGTCCCCTGCAGTCAGCCATTCTCGCTCTCGTGTAGTACGGAGGAACTGATGTCCACCCGCAAGACCACCCTGTTTTATGCGCTGCTCATCGCGGTGTCGTCGATCGCCGTTGGTATGGTGCTCGCGTCCCGCTTCGACATGGCGCCGGCCTCAGCAGCCCAGACGCTGCAGGTTCCGCCGATGAACAGCGCACCGGTCACGGGACCACTCGATGCGCAGACCTTCCGTAACGTGGCCAAGGCCCAGCAGCCGATGGTCGTCAACATCCGGACCGAATCGAAGGCCAAGAATCAGGATCCATCCGAGATGTTCGGCGGCGGCGGTGGTGGTGGCAACGACGACCTGTTGCGCCGCTTCTTCGGCCAGCCGAGCGACCCGGACGAGCAGGATGCGCCGCCGCAGCGCCCAGGTCAGCGCGGCGCCCCCGGTGGTGGCACGCGCCGCCCGCCGAAGGAACAGACCACGGTGGCGGCCGGTACCGGCTTCATCATCAGCAAGGATGGCCTCATCCTCACCAACAACCACGTCATCGAGGACGCGACCAAGATTGAAGTGTCGCTGTTCGGCGAAGACGACGACCAGACCTACCCGGCCAAGCTGATCGGCAAGGATGCGCTGACCGACAGCGCGGTCATCCAGTTGACGCAGATGCCGAACCATCCGCTTCCGGAAGCGAAATTCGGCGACTCGTCGCAGATGGCAGCCGGCGATTGGGTCATGGCCATCGGCAACCCGTTCAATCAGGGGTGGACGGTCACGGTCGGCGTCGTCTCGGCCCAGTCGCGTCCGTTCACGACCGACGGCCGCACGAACGAGATGATCCAGACCGACGCGGCCATCAACCCTGGCAACTCGGGTGGTCCGCTCCTCAACCTGCGCGGCGAGGTCATCGGCATCAACACGATGATCTTCACCAACGGCCGGGCCGAGGGAAACATCGGCATCGGCTTCGCGGTGCCGACCAACGTCATCCGCGACCTGCTGCCGCAGTTGATGCAAGGCAAGGTGATCCGCGGCCGCATCGGCCTGCAGATGACGAACATCCCGCGTGATGGCTTCGAGGATTTCGGCCTCAAGTCGCGCGCTGGCGCGCTCGTCTCGAGCGTCGCGCCTGGCGGCCCGGCCGACAAGGCCGGCGTCAAGCCGGGCGACGTCATCACGAAGTTCAACGACAAGGCGGTCCAGAACACCACCGACCTGCAGAAGTCGGTCGCGGCCACCAAGCCGGGCACGTCGGTGAATCTCTCGGTCGTGCGCAACGGCAAGGAGCAGCAGATCAAGGCGGTCGTGGAAGAACTCGACCTCGACGCCGAGCGTGGCGCCCGCCAGACCCACAGCAACGAGCGCGAACAGCCTGAAGTACAGGGGCAGGACAGCTTCGGCCTGACGCTCGGCAACCTGACGCCGCAGATGGCGCGCCGGCTGCAGATGCCGTCCGGCAGGAGCGGCGCGGTGGTGACCGACGTCGACGAGAACGGTCCGTCGGCCGGTATCCTGCGCGAAGGCGACGTCATTCTTTCGGTGAACGGCCAGGCGGTCACGTCGGCCGCCGAGGCCGGACGGGAACTGCAGAAGGTCGCCTCGGGGCGGATTGCCCGCCTGCTGGTATGGCGCGGCGACGGTGAGGTATTCCTCACCATCCGGAAGGAATAGCCGCATCGCGACCTCCGGCGTGCTCCTCGATCTGATTCGCACCTCGATCCGTGAACGCGGTCCGCTGACGGTGGCCGCGTTCATGGATCTTGCCCTCTATCATCCCGAGTTCGGCTACTACGCCCGCGCCGCCCGACGTTCGGGCCGTGCGGGCGATTTCGTCACGAGCGTCGATCTCGGGCCGCTGTTCGGCGAACTGCTCGCCCTCCAGGTCGCCGAGATGGCGCAGTGGCTCGGCCCGGCCGGGTCGCCGGTGACCCTGGTTGAAGCGGGCGCCGGTGACGGCCGCCTCTCGCACGCCATGCTGCGCGGCCTGAAGAAGGTGGCGCCGCGGATCTGCGCGCACACCCACCTGCACCTGGTCGAGCGCAGCGCGTTCGCGCGCGCCGCCCAGCACAAGGTGCTGACGGCCTGGAGCGAACAGGCCATAGGCAGCGACGCCCTTCCCGACGAGTTCGAGGGGATCATCGTCGCCAACGAACTGCTCGACGCCATGCCGGTGCATCAGGTGGTGGCGTCGGATGACGGGCTGCGCGAAGTGCACGTCGCACTCGACGGCGACCGGCTCGTCACGCTCGACCTCGCGCCATCGTCACCCAGGCTGGAGACGCAGCTCGCTGCCGCGGCGGTCCTGCTGGCTCCCGGAGCGAGGGCCGAACTCTCCCTCGCCGCCGTCGACTGGGTCCGCGATGCCGCCAGGCGCCTGCAGCGCGGCTTCATGATCCTCATCGACTACGGGCACGAAGCCACCCATCTCTATGGCGAGCCGCGCACCGCCGGCACGTTGACCACCTACCGGCAGCACCAGCAGAGCGACGCCGGCAGCGACGCGTGGCTCGACGCGCCAGGCGAACAGGACATCACCGCGCATGTCGACTTCACCAGCATCCGGGCCGCGGCCGAATCGCAGGGCTGCGAGACGCTGGCGCTGCTCGATCAGACCTACTTCCTGATGGCCCTGGCTGGCCCGCGCCTCGAATCGTTCGACGACAGCGAGCGACAGGCCTTCAAGACGCTGGTCCTGCCAGGCGGCCTCGGCAGCACGATGAAGGTGCTCGTCCTCTCGAAGGGGCTTGGCCGGCCCTCGCTCAGCGGCTGCAGCGGCCAGGCGCGGTTGACCTAGGATGGCCGGCTCCCTCGAACGAGAGATCAAGCTTCGCTTCGATTCCCCAGACGCCGCCCGCACCGCCGTCCTCGGCCTCGACACGACGCTCGTGCGCCCGCGGCGACTGCAGTCGGACATCATCCTCGACACCGAAGACGGTCGCCTCTCCGGCGCGCGCAGCGCCCTGCGTGTCCGCCTCGAGCCGGAACGCAGCTTCCTGACCTTCAAGGGACCACCACAACCGTCGGTGATGAAGCTGCGCGAAGAGCTGGAGACCCTCGTCGACAACGGCGTCCTGCTGCTCACCATCCTCGCGCGGCTCGGCTTTTGCGTCGCGTTCCGCTACGAGAAGTTTCGCGAGGAGTACGAAGGGCACGGCGTGCTGTTCGCGGTCGACGAGACGCCCATCGGCACTTGGGTAGAAATCGAAGGCAGCGACAGCGGTATCACCGACGCAGCGGCGCGGCTCGGCCGCAGTCCGTCCGACTATGTCGTGGCGTCGTACCGGACCCTGTACCTGCAGGCGTGTCAGCTCCGCGGCGTCGAACCGCGCGACATGGTCTTCCCACGCTGAGCCCGAAATGCCGCCGCTGACTCACGCCCTGCTGCTCACCGCCGGACTCGGCACCCGCCTGCGCCCGCTGACCGACGTCCGTGCGAAGCCGGCGATGCCGGTGGCCGGTAGGCCGATGGTGGCGCGCATCGCGCGGTGGCTGCGCGCGGCGGGCCTCACGGACGTGGTGCTGAACCTGCACCACCGGCCGGAATCGATCGCCACGATCGTCGGCGACGGCTCGGGCCTCGGCGTGCGTGCGCGCTATTCCTGGGAACAGCCGGAGCTGCTCGGGTCGGCCGGCGGACCGCGGCAGGCGCTCGACATCATCGGCGCCGACACCTTCGTCATCGTCAACGGCGACACGCTGACCAACCTCGAATTGCCGCCGCTGCTCGAGGCGCATGCGGCATCGGGCGCGCTCGTCACGATGGCCGTGCTTCCCAACGCGCAGCCGCAGCACTACAGCGGGCTCAGGGTGGGCAGCGACGGTGCGGTGCTCGGCGTGGTGCCGCGCGGGTCGAGCGACGCGTCGTTCCACTTCATCGGCGTGCAGGTGGCGCATCGCGACGCCTTCGCCGGGGCGCCGGTCGGGCGCCGGTCGAACTCGGTCGGCGACGTCTACGCCCGCCTCATCGCCGCACGCCCTGGCAGCATCCGCGTGCACGTCGGCGCCGCCGCCTTCTGGGACATCGGCACCGTCGCCGACTACTGGCACACGTCGCACGCGTTCGCGCGCGCCGAGGGGGTCGACCTTGGCGCTGGAGCACAACTCGTGGATGACGCGCGCGTCACGGCGTCCATTGTCTGGGACGATGTGCACGTCGGACCAGGCGCCTCGGTCGAACAT
Organism: Bifidobacterium breve; assembly: GCA_943328785.2. Lineage (GTDB taxonomy): Bacteria > Acidobacteriota > Vicinamibacteria > Vicinamibacterales > CAVVIG01 > CAVVIG01. The sequence goes on along the minus strand of CALQBJ020000198.1, from coordinate 2,127 downwards.
TGCATCGTCACCGACGGCGTACGGGTGAGCGCCGGCGCACGATTCGCCAACCAGATCCTGATGCGCGGCCCCGGTGGCCAGGTCGTCACCGCGCCCCTTCGTGTGGAGCAATCATGAGTGCGCCAGGCCCCGATGCGGTCACGCGGGAGCGCATCACCCGTTACCTCGCGACCGCCGGCCTCTCGGCGCACGACCCGCGTATCGTGCCGCTGACGCCAGACGCGTCGGACCGGCGATACTTCCGTGTCCTGCTGCAGTCCGCCGCCCCAATCGTGCTTGCCGTCCACACCGGCCCGATCGACTTCGCCGCAATGCCGTTCGCCAGCGTGGCCGAGTTGCTGACGCGCATGAAGATTCCGGCACCGCGCGTCCTCGGTCACTCGAACGAGCTCGGCGTCATCGCGCAGGAAGACCTTGGCGACGTCACGATGCAGGCACATCTGGGGGCCGACAGCGTCAGCAGCCACGCCGCGCTGTATCACGAGGCGATGGAACTGATTCATCAACTGCAGGTGCGGGGGCGGACATTCGCCAATGACGGCTACCTCCCCTACACGTTGGCGTTCGACGTGGAAAAGCTCACATTCGAGCTGAACTTCTTCCAGCAGCACTTTCTCGAAGGGCATCGGCGCGTGACGCTGGGTGCCGCGGACCGCGAGGTACTGGCGGCGGAATGGTCGGCGATCGTCGAGGAACTGGCCAGTGAGCCGCGGGTGCTCTGCCATCGCGATTACCACAGCCGGAACCTGATGCTGCACGGCGGCCGCCTGGTGATGATCGACTTCCAGGATGCCCGCATGGGTCCTGACACCTACGACCTCGCGTCGCTGCTGCGCGACTCGTACGTGGACATCAGCAGCGACGAGCTCGACCGCTTCCTCGCGCACTTCACGTCGATCGCCGGCATCGCCGACGCGGCTGAGTTTCGCCGCCGGTTCGACCTGATAGCCGTCCAGCGCAACATCAAGGCGCTCGGCACGTTCGGGTTCCAGGCCTCGGCGCGCGGCAACCCGGGCTACACGCAGTACATGCCGCGCACGCTGGCCAGCGTGCGCGACAACCTGCGCCGCTATCCGCGCTTCGCACGCCTGCAGGCGCTGCTCGGGGCGCACGTCGAAGAGCTGCGCTAACATTGACGGCCCATCGCCGCTCGAGGGTGGAGCCGCAGCCCTCCGTCTCGACCTCGGGCACGCCCGACTGGAGGGCGACTGACGACTATAGGTAACCGCCATGCATGTCTACATCGAAGATATCGGCAAGCACGAAGGTCAGGACGTCACCATCAAGGGATGGCTGTCCAACCGGCGCTCGAGCGGGAAGATCCACTTCCTGATCCTGCGCGACGGCAGCGGCTTCATCCAGGGTGTGATGTCGAAGGCCGCGGTCGGCGACGAGATGTTCAAGGCGGCCGATCACCTGTCGCAGGAGACCTCGGTCATCGTCACCGGCACGGCACGCGCCGACACGCGCGCGCCGAGCGGCTACGAGATCGACGTGCAGCATCTGGAGGTCGTCGGTGAGTCGCACGACTTCCCCATCACGCCCAAGGAACACGGCGTCGACTACCTGCTCGACCGGCGGCACCTATGGATCCGCAGCGAACGCCAGACGGCGATCCTGCGCATCCGCCACGAAGTGATCAACGCCGTGCGCGATTTCTTCAACGCGCGCGGCTTCATCCTCACCGACACGCCGATCTTCACGCCGGCGGCCTGCGAGGGGACGACCACGCTGTTTCCGGTCGAGTACATCGACGACCAGAAGGCCTATCTCACGCAGAGTGGGCAGCTCTATCTCGAGTCGACGGCGATGGCGCTCGGCCGCGTCTATTCGTTCGGTCCGACCTTCCGCGCCGAGAAGTCGAAGACGCGCCGGCACCTCACCGAGTTCTGGATGGTCGAGCCTGAAGTGGCCTACGCCGGCCTGGACGACGTGATGGACCTGGCCGAGGACCTGGTGGTGTCCGTGGTGGCGCGAGTGCTCGAGAACCGGCGCCGCGAACTCACCATCATCGAGCGCGACATCAGCAAGCTCGAGTCGGTCCAGAAACCGTTCCCGCGCATCAGCTATGACGATGCGGTGAAGACGCTGCAGTCGAAGGGGTTGCCAATCGAGTGGGGCGGCGAC
>CALQBJ020000197.1 GCA_943328785.2 Bifidobacterium breve | reverse complement strand
TCACGAACGCCAGGAGGGCGGTGATGTCGCTGTAGCCGATGATCGCCTTGCGGGCGTCGCGCACCTCGTCGCGATCGAGCAACGGCAGGAGTTGGGCGCTGCCGTAGCCACCGCGCACCGCGATGAGGGCGTCGATCGACGGGTCGGCGAGGGCGCGGCGGACGGCCGCGGCACGCACCTCGGCGGAGCCGGCGACGTAGGCCTGGCGAGCGAAGACCGACTCGTCCCAGACCGGCACGAGTCCGAGCCGCTCGAGTTCGGCGATCCCGTGGTCGAAATCGGCTCGAAGAAAGGGGCTGGCCGGCGCGACGACGGCGATGCGCGACCCACGTGCGAGCCGGCGAGGCGCGCGCATCACGCGAAGCGCGCCATGTCGTCAGCCGTGCGCTGGTGGGCGTCCTGTCCCAGCAGGCGGCGCAGCGCGGCCGTATTGAGCGGCGCGGCACCGGCGGCGGTGGCGAGGAAGCGCTCCTTCGCGCGCCGATTGCGCGTCAGGGCATCCTCGACGCGCCTCTCAAAGCCGCGGTCCTTCTCCACCCGCAGGACCAGCGCCTCGACGGCAGCCGCCTGTGCGTTGGTATCGCCCGAGCAGATCAGCACCGCGTCACAGCCGGCCTCGATCGCCTCGACCGCCGAGTCCGGGACCGCGCGCTCGGCAGCCAGCGCCTTCATCTCGAGGTCGTCGCTGATGATGACGCCCTGGAACCCGAGTTCCTCGCGCAGCAACCCGGTGACGATCCGTTTCGACAGCGTCGCGGGATGCTGCTCGTCGAGCGCGGGAATGAACACGTGCGCGGTCATGATGCAGGCCACGCCGGCGGCAATGGCGGCACGGAACGGCTGAAGCTCGCGTTCACGTAGCAGTTCTGGTGGGTGTTCGATCAACGGCAACTCGTGATGCGAGTCGGTGCTGGTGTCGCCGTGCCCAGGGAAGTGCTTGCCGCACGCCGCCACGCCGTGCTGCTGCAACACCCGGACGATGGCCGCGCCGAGGTCGGCCACCGTGCGCGCCTGTTCGGCCAGGGCGCGGTCGCCGATGACCGGGTTCTTCGGGTTGGTGTGAATATCGAGCACCGGCGCGTAGTCGAGCGTCACGCCAACCGCGCGCAGTTCGGTGGCCAGCGCTGCCGCGAAGCGCTCGGCCAGTGTCGTATCGCCGCTTCGCCCCAGGGTGGCCATCGGCGGCCACTCGGTGAAAGGCGACTTGAGCCGCGCCACGCGGCCCCCCTCCTGGTCGACGCTGACCCAGCCAGGCATGTCTGGGGTGAGACGTGCGATCTCGTAGGAGAGTTCAGCCACCTGCTCGGGCGCTTCGATGTTGCGCGCGAACAGGATGCCGCCGCCCAGCCCGAACTCGCGCGACAGCGATCGGAGCTCGACCGGCAGCGACGTGCCGTTGAAGCCAGCAATGAGCAACTGACCGATTTGCCGGCGCAGCGACAGGGGGGACATTGCCTGAATTTTAACCCTATATAATTCTGGCGTGCTCACCTCTTCGGCCCCCACGCGCATCGACCTCGCCGGCGGCACAATCGACATCTGGCCGCTGTATCTCTTCCATGAGGCGGCGTCGACGCTGAATGCCGCCATCAGCCTGCGCGCGCACGTGCAGGTCGAGTCGCGGCCGGGCGGTGGCGTGGAGTTGGTGTCGATCGATACGGGACGCCGGACGTACGCCGCGAGCTGGCAGGACCTCGGCGCCGCGAGCGAACTCCCGCTGCTCGCCCTCCTCGCCCGCCACTATCGCCTCGAGAACGCCGTCCTCACGACGCGCGGCGAGTCGCCGGCTGGTGCCGGCATCGCCGGCTCGTCGGCGCTCACCCTTGCCGTGTGCGGCGCACTGGCGCGATGGACCGGACAGTCCGAAGCGCCGGCCGACCTGCTACAGGTGGCGATGAACGTCGAGTGCCAGACCATCCACGTGCCGACGGGCGTGCAGGACTACCGCCCGGCCCTCTACGGCGGCATTGCGGCGATCGAACTGCGCGTCGACGGCATCCATCGCCACGCGCTCGACGTCGACCCGGTCGAACTCGAACAGCGCATGGTGCTCGCCTACACCGGCGAGCCGCGCAACTCGGGCACCAACAACTGGGAGATCACCAAACGGCACATCGACGGCGACCGGCACGTCTTCGACTGCTTCGAGCGCATTCGCGATACGGCCTCGGCCATGCGCGTCGCGCTGGAGCGCGGCGACTGGGATGAGGTGGGCCGCCACATCGCCACCGAGTGGGATAACCGCAAGCGTCTGGCGCCAGGCGTCACCACCCCGGCAATCGAAGGGCTGATGGCGCGGGCGATGGCGGCCGGCGCGACGGCGGCCAAGGTGTGCGGCGCGGGCGGCGGTGGGTGCCTCTTCTGCTACGGACCGCCGGCGGCGCATGCGCGCATCGCCGAGGCGCTGGCCGCGGCGGGCGCGCGCGTGCTCGACTTCCGCATCGAGCGTGAAGGGCTGCGCGTTGGATAACGTCGCCATCGCGCACATCCTCGGCGAGATCGCCGACCTGCTCGAGATCAAGAGCGAGAATCCGTTCAAGATTCGCGCGTATCGCAATGCCGCGGACATCATCGCCAACCATCCGCACCACGTCGCGTCGCTCGACGCCACCGGGCTGCAGGAGATCCCGGGCATCGGCAAGGATCTCGCGGCACGCATCCGCGAGATCGCCGAGACCGGCGATGCCCGGTTCCACCAGGAACTGCTGGCAGAGTTCCCGCCGACCATCCTCGACCTGCTACGCCTGCAGGGAGTCGGCCCGAAAACCGTCGCGACCCTCTACCGCGAGCTTGGCGTGAAGACGCTCGAGGAGCTCGAGCGGGCCGCCACCGACGGCCGCGTGCGCGCGCTGAAGGGCATGGGGCCGAAGAAGGAAGCGCTCATCCTCAAGGCCATCGAGGAACGGCGCCAGCACGGCAGCCGGCACCTGCTGCCCGACGCGCACGACGCAGCGACGGCCTGCGTGGCCTACCTGCGCGGGCACGCACCCGCCGCGCAGATCGAGGCGGTCGGCAGCCTACGGCGCGGACAGGAGACCTGCGGCGACATCGACATCCTCGCCACCGGCGTCGACAGGTCGCTGATGCAGCACTTCGTCGAATACCCACTGGTCGAGCGGATCCTCGGACAAGGCGATACCAAGAGTAGTGTGCGCATCTGGGGCGGTTTCCAGGTGGACCTGCGCATTGTCGCGCCCGAGAGCCGCGGCGCCGCGATGCAGTATTTCACCGGCTCGAAGGCCCACAACATCGCGTTGCGCGATCGGGCGATGGCGCTCGACCTCAAGCTGAACGAGTACGGGCTGTTCCGCCTCGCTGACGACACGCCTGTGGCCGGGCCGTCAGAGGAGGGAATCTACGAGGCGCTCGGGCTGGCCTGGGTACCGCCGGAACTGCGCGAGGACCGCGGCGAGTTCGACGCCGCCGCGGCGCGCCGGCTCCCGCAGCTCATCGAGCCAGGCGATCTGCGCGGCGACCTCCACATGCACACGACGGCGACCGACGGCCGTCACAGCATCGTGGAGATGGCGCAGGCGGCACAGGCGCGTGGCCTCGAATACATCGCCATCACCGATCACAGCAAGGCGCTCGCGATGGCGAACGGACTCGACGAGTCCCGCGCGCTGGCACACGCCGCGCGGGTGCGCGCCGAGGATGGCCAACATGGGGTCCGCCTGCTGGCCGGCATCGAGTGCGACATCCTCGCCGACGGCAGCATGGACCTCGCCGACGACTGCCTGGCCGCGCTCGACCTCGTGATTGCCTCGGTGCACTCGGCATTCCACCTCGATCGCCAGCAGATGACCGACCGCATCATCCGCGCGATCGCGCATCCGCACGTCGACGTCATCGGCCACGCGACCGGCCGTCTCCTGCTCAGGCGGGCGCCGTTCGCGGTCGACATCGAGGCGGTCATCGACGCGGCGGCCAGGCACCACGTCGCGCTCGAGATCAACAGCCAGACCGACCGGCTCGACCTGAACGACACGCACGCCAGGCTGGCGCGCGACCGCGGCGTCCGCATCATCATCTCGAGCGACGCGCACTCGCAGAACGCACTCGCCGTCACGCGGTGGGGCGTCGTGCAGGCGCGCCGTGCCTGGCTCACCGCCGGCGACATCCTCAACACCCGTCCCTTCGACGACTTCCGTTCGCAGCTCCGCAGGAACCAGCGATGACTCAACTCAAGATGCTCTCAGCCGACGACGCGATCACCGAAATCCGCCGGCTCTACTTCGCCACCAGCCGGCAATCGATCGAGGGCGACCTGACGAAAGCGCTCGACTTGCTGAAGTCGATGCCGACCGAGGACGATCGCGAGCGCGCGACGGTGTATATGGAGGGGCTCGCCGAAATGGCGAAGGACTGGTCCCGCGCCAGCGCCCCGAAGGGCGCACGCAAGGGGGGCGAGCCGGTCAGGAGCCGTCCGAAGGCAGACGCCACCACGCCAAAGAAGCCGGGGACGACAAAGCCGGCGGCGAAGCGTCCGGCACCGAAGGCGGCTGGCGCCTCGAAGAAGAGGGGCTGAGACTCAGCGCTTCTGGCCGAGCGAAATCTTGCGCCGCGCCGCGGTACGGAGCGGGTCTGGCACGTTGCGGTCGTTCGAGACGCCGGTCAGATCGCGGTCGTTCAGGCGGTTCAGCAGGTTCAGCGACAGGCCCACCGGACACTTCGGATTCTTGGTGAGCGCCAGCACGACCGCGTAATTCTTCAGCCAGGCGCGGTTCATCCCGATGGACCGGAGCACCTCCTCCGAGACGGTGGCCATCTTGGCGAAGCCTTCGACCTCGGCCTCGGTCACCTTCGGGCTGCTCAACACGGCCGCCGCCACGATCTTGTTGGGGTCCCGCACCAGCACCGCCCGCACTTCACGCGAGCCGCGCATGCCCGCCTTGACGCGCTGGGTGATGTTCATCTTCTGCAGTTTCTGCAGCATGGTCTCCGACTCGTCGCCCTCAACCTCGAGGCCGCGGTCGTCCGGGTCGTCACCAGAGACGTCGAAGAGCGGGTCGTCGGCCGTGATGAGCGGAATCTCTGCGGGGAACACCCCACGATCGCCAAAGAACTCGCGGATGCCCACAGGCACGTCGGAGCGGCCGAGGTAGGCGCGCAGCGCCTCGACCGGGATCCGCTCGATCGTCGCGAGCGCGGTCTGACGCACCTCGAGGTCCCTGTCATCGACGAGTAGCACGAGAATCGCCACCTGCTCGTGTGCGCGCGGCGCCAGTACACCCTGCGCGGCCAGCAGACGCATGTCGCGCGCCGCTTCGCCGCGACGGAAGAAGTCGAGCAGCGGGGCCGGGCTGCTCACTGGACGACCAGGAAGGTCTGGGCGGTCGCGGTGGTCACGTGGACCGGGCCGCTCATCGGTCGCGCCGGACGGCCGTTGACGAACCACTGCAGCGCACGCGGGTCGGCAGGCGTCAGGTCCATTGCGCCAGCCGACACCAGGGTGCGGATGGAACCCGAGTCGATCGCCACGGTGGTGGCCGGGCCGTCGTCGAGCGAGACGGTCACGGTCGTGGCGCGCAGGGCCTGCAGAGCAATCTCGAGCGTCGGTGCGGCGGCGCGAGTCGCGACCGCCGCCGGAGCGGCCGCAGCCACGGTCTGCACCGGCACGGGGGCGGTCTGACGACCGGCTAGAGTGAAGTAGAGCGCGAGGGCGACGGCGGGAGCGGCGAAGAGCGCGAGCTTGGTCATCGGCGACCAACCGGTGCGGCGCGCGTCCGCATCCAGCTCATCGACGATGGCGCGGGTGCGCGGGTGCCCCTGCGTCACGGTCTCGACGGGAAACCGGGTGATGAACTCGGCGATCGTCTGTTCGGGATCGAGTCCGACTTCGTTCGCGTAGGCGCGGACGAAGGCGCGGCTGAAGATGCCGCCTGGCAATTGCGAGATGTCGTTCTTCTCGAGCGCCTCGAGCGCACGCACCGAGATCTTCGTCACATCGGCGATCACGCGCAGCGACAAGCCACGCCGCTCGCGTGCCTCGCGAAGCTTCGCTCCGAAATCTCCGGTGTGTCGTTCAGCGGCCATCAATTGTGCGGGAATGGAATGTCCATGTTATCAAGGTCGCGCCCGCCGCGGAACGTTCGTACTACAGAGTGCAGCCCGCGCGCGCGGCAACCAGACCCATCACTCATCCATGCGCCGATGGCGGCCACCCCAGAGGCGCCGGTGCTGGCCACCGCTTCGAGCCGGCTGGCGTCGATGCCGCCGATAGCCAGGACGGGGGCGCCCGCGACCTCGACGATCTGGCGCAGCCCACCGGTGCCCAGCAGCGGATGCCCGTCTGGCTTCGACGCGGTCGGCCACACGGTGCCGGCGATCAGGTAGTCGACCGGCCCCGCCGTCCGCGCCTCGTCGACCGAGCGCACCGACCGGCCGATGAGAAAGCGCGGCCCGGCGAGGGCTCGCACACGTGCTGCCTCGAACGACTGGCCGCGCAGGTGCACGCCGTCCGCACCGCAGGCCAGCGCCACATCGAGGCGGTCGTTCACGACCAGTCGCGTCGGCGTGCCGCGGGTCAGCGTCAGCGCCTGCGACACGACTGTCGCGAGAGCGCGCGCCTCGAGGTCGTGCTCCCGCACCTGGACGATGTCGAGTTCCCCCTCGACCGCGTGGCGGATCTGTTCGAGGAGACAGCGCACCATCGCCTGCTCACTCGCGTCAGGCGCGAGCCGGCGACGATCGGTGATGAGTTGCAGGATCACGAACGCGGTCCAAACACCGCGCTCATCTCGCCGAAGCCGGCCGCGAGATTGAGGAAGCCGATGCCAGTGACGGCGCCGCGAAAGTAGGCGCTCAGGAACAGCGGTTCGAGGAACGGCAACGCATAGACGAAGTAGTTGCGCTCCCAGAAACCTGACCAGGGCAGGACGATGAGCAACAACCCGACTTCGATGAAGAAGACCACTTGCAGCAGGCGCGTCAGCAGGTTCCTACCCTCCCGCCTGCGCGCGCGACAGCCGCGCAATCCGGACGGACAGATCCTTGTAGTTGCCGGCGTCGGCCTGAAGCTCCAGGCAGACGGCCAGCGCGCTGGCCGGCTCGCCCGTCTGTTCGAGCAGGCAGGCCATGCGCAGCAGCGTTTCGAAGCGATCGGTGTCGGTCAATCCCGGTGCATCCACGGCATGTCCGAGCCACTCGATGGCCTCGTCCAGCCGCTGCAGCCGTTCGTACACCTGCGCCAGTAGCGTCGCCGCGGCAAATCGCCGTCGCGGCGCGCGCGCGGCCCTGCGCAGCGGCTCGATGCTCTGCTCGAGCTCGCCGGCCTCCACCATCGCGGCGCCGCGCGTGAACGCCATGTCGGTGGCCTCGTCGAGCGGGCGGTGCAGCGCTTCGTCACGCATCGCGGCGAACACCGAGTCGAGATCGGCCGGTGCCGCGGGCGGGCGATCCGGGGCGAGTGGGCC
>CALQBJ020000196.1 GCA_943328785.2 Bifidobacterium breve | reverse complement strand
CGACGGCGCTAGGGCTCCCTGGGCCAGCGGGACGCCACCCGGCGCCCCTCCATCCCCGGTGCCCACACCACGACGACCTTGGCACCGGCTGGACCGGTCTTGTGGCGCACCTTGTCTGGCGGCCGGACGAACCATGACATCCCGGGTTTCATAATCCGGCTTCCCCCGTTCACCACGTCCTCGAGTTCCCCCGACACGACGTAGAAGCTCTCGATGGCGTCGTGCGCGTGTTCCCCACTGCGGGGGGCCGCCCTGAGCCCCCGGCCGCACATGACAGGCTCAGACGACCGGCTCTCATCCTCATCCTCCGGGTTCGACGGCGCACCCTGGGCGCCGTGGCTGGCGTTGATCCTCCGCCGACGAACCCAGCGCGCTCGGCCTGGCGTCTCTCTTTCTATGGCCCATGCATCTTCGCGCTGAAACCTGGGTGTCGCTCCCTCGGGAGAAGGTCTTCCCGTTCTTCGCCGACGCCGCCAACCTGCAGCAGCTCACGCCGCCGTGGCTGGGATTCGAGATCAAGACACCGCAGCCGATCGAGATGCGCACCGGCGCGTGCATCGAATACCGGCTCAGCCTGCACGGGTTCCCGATGTCGTGGCTGACCGAAATCGCGGCCTACGAGCCACCGTTCATGTTCGTCGACCAGCAACGGCGCGGTCCCTATCGCACCTGGATTCACACGCACCAGTTCCGGCCCGAGCGGGGCGGCACGCTGCTGCTCGACCACGTCGAGTTCGACATGCTGGGTGGCGCGCTGGTCGCACCGCTGGTGAAGCGCGACCTGCGGAAGATCTTCACCTACCGCCACGAGGCGCTGCTGGCGCACTTCGCACAGCCGACGCCGTGGCCCGCGGCGCGGATCACCATCGACTGACGGCGGTGATATGTTGACCGCGTGAGCATCCACACCACCCTCATCGATACCGCGACGCTCGCCGCCAGCCTCACTGATCCTACGGTCGTCATCATCGATTGCCGGTTCGAGCTGGCCAAGCCGGAGGCGGGCGAACTCGCGTACGCCGAGGGGCACATCCCCGGGGCCGCGTATGCCCACCTCGATCGCGACCTGTCGGGTCAGAAGACCGGCAGCAACGGCCGGCATCCGTTGCCCTCGCCGTCGATCCTCGCCGCCACGCTCGGCCGGCTCGGCATCGACGCGACCACCCAGGTCATCGCCTATGACCAGGACAACGGCATGCACGCCAGCCGTCTCTGGTGGCTGCTGCGCTGGATGGGGCACGAGGCGGTGGCGGTGCTCGACGGCGGCTTCGCCGCATGGGTCGCGGACGGACACGCCATGGCCACGGGCGTCGAGGTGCACGCGGCGCGGACGTTCAGCGGTGCGGCGAATCCCGACGTCACGGTCGATGCGGCGGTGGTCGGCGCGCTGGCCGGGTCGAGTTCGGCGCGGGTCATCGATGCGCGGGCGCCGGAGCGGTACCGCGGCGAGATCGAACCGATCGATCCGGTGGCCGGACACATTCCCGGCGCGGTGAACTACTGGTTCGCGCGGAACCTGGACAACGGCCGGTTCCGTTCGGCCGAGGCGCTTCGCGCCGAATTCGAGACACTCGTCTCCGGTGTGGCGATGGACCAGGTGGTGAGCTACTGCGGGTCGGGTGTGACCGGTTGCCACAACCTGCTGGCACTCGAGCACGCGGGCCTCCGCGGCGCGCGCCTCTATCCGGGCTCGTGGAGCGAGTGGGTGTCCGACCCGTCGCGGCCGGTCGCGCAGGGGTGATGCAGGACGGGCGGGCCGAAGCACGCCCGTGTCCTGTCCGTGGTCGCGGAGCTAGTGCACCAGTGTGAGTCGCGCCGCCCGCGCCCGATCGCGGCACATGCGCCAGTCGTGCTGGACGATGGCGTAGAGCACCTGGTCGAGGTGTTCGCCGCCGGCAAGGAAGGCCTTCCGGAGAATGCCTTCCGGCACGGCTCCCACCTTCAGCAACGCCTTGCTGCCGCGCGCGTTCTTCGCCGCGCATCGCGCTTCGAGCCGATGGACCCTGATGCGCTCGAACGCGAACTCCATGACCAGGGCGGCACTCTGCTCGAACAGACCCGTGCCCCAGAACGGATAGCCGAGGGCAAAGCCCCATTCGGCCGTGTCCATTGACCCACCGATCTGGCGCGCCTCGTCTTCCGAGGGGGAGACCTGCCGCACCTGGAAGATGCCGATGGCCGTGTCGTAGTCGCGCAACGTCACGGCGAAGCAGGCGCCTTCGCCGGACGACCGCAGCCGCTGCGATGCGGCGATGAAGCGCTCGAAACCGTCCGCTGTCTGCGGTGGTGGCGAGATGAACCGTGTGATCTCTGGCGTCGTCAGCAGCGAGACGAGAGCCGGCGCGTCGCCGGTCCGCACCTCGCGTAACACCACTTCACCTGCGGAGAGGACCGGCAGCGAGAAGCGCCAGTCGTCTGCCGCACGGCGCGGCTCGAGCCGGTCGGACTCGAGTTCGGCCGCACCAACGAGGATGGCAGGTTTATCCATCGTCCCTACCTCCCGTTGTCCGGACCAACAGCGCCGGTACCCCACACGATGCTGTCGGAGGTGACCGTGCCCCACACGATGTTGTCGGAGGTGCCCCACACGATGTTGTCGTTCACACCGACGGTGCCCCACACGATGTTCGAGTTGTCCGCGGTGCCCCACACGATATTGCCGTTGTCGGCGGTGCCCCACACGATGTTCCCCGCTTCACCGGCGGTACCCCAGACGATGTTGCCGTTCGCATCGAAAGTGCCCCACACGATGTTGTCGGCGGTGCCCCACACAATGTTCGCGTTGTCGCCGGCTGTGCCCCAGACGATGTTCTCGGCGGTGTTGACGGTGCCCCAGACGATGTTGGCGCAGTTGTCGCCGCCGCACGCCGTGCCCCACACGATGTTGTCGCTGACGCCGCTCGTGCCCCACACGATGTTCTCGGGACCGGACGTGCCCCACACGATGTTGTCGGCGGTGGTGGTGCCCCAGACGATGTTGGTGGCCGTGCCCCACACGATGTTGGCGCCGTTCGAGTCGGCGGTGCCCCACACGATGTTCGAGCAGTTCTCATTGCCGCAGACGGTGCCCCAGACGATGTTCTCCGCCTCGGTGGCGGTACCCCACACGATGTTGTCGGCGTTGGCGAGCGCGGTGCCCCAGACGATGTTGGTGGCCCAGGCGTTTGCGCGCGGATTGATGTAGCCGCCGGTGATCTCCTGGTTGCCCCAGATGATCTTCTGGCTCCACGAGCGCTCGACCGGCATGCGGCTGCCGACCCGGTTCTGCGCGTAGAAGCGCGAGAGCCGGACCGCTGCCTGCACGTCGAGGAAGCCGGCGCCCTCCTGCAGCGCGCCGTAGTTGTCGTTTGCGCGCGCCGTGTACTGCAGGATGGCCTTCACCAGATTCGGGGTGAGGCGCGGGTTCGCCTGCAGCATAAGCGCCGCGGCACCCGACACCTGCGGTGCCGCCATGCTGGTGCCGGTCAGGCTGAGGTACGCCGGATAGCCGGTCTTGACGTTGCCCGAGACGAGGTAGTCGGCCCTGGCCTGGTAGAGCGTGCTGCCGGGAACGGCGAGCGACAGGACGCCGCGGCCGGGCGCGACGAGGTCCGGCTTGGCGAGGTAGTCGCCACGCGTCGGTCCGACCGAGCTGAAGTCGGCGACCACGTCATCCTTCGTGCGCACCGTGCCTTCCGTGCTGGACGCGCCGACGGTGAGCACCCAGGGAGCGTTGCCTGGCGCCAGGATGCCGCCATACTGCATCTGCCCGTCGGCGTTCTTGCCCAGATTGCCCGCGGCGGCCACCACGAGGATGCCGCGCTCGGTGAGACGGCGCGCGGCGAGCGCCAGTGGGTCGATCCAGTAGGACTGCGTGACAGCAGCGCCGACCGAGAGGTTGACGACGCGGATGTTGTAGGTGCGCGCGTTGTTGGCGACCCAGTCGAGCGCCGCGATGATGGAGCTGATCGTGCCCTTGCCCTGGGCATCGAGCACCTTCAGCGAGACGAGCGACGCATCGGGCGCCATGCCCGACTGACGGCCGCGCGAGTCGTAGCCGTTGCCGAGCAGGATGCCGGCGACGTGCGAGCCGTGCCCGTGATCGTCGTACGGCATCGTCTGGCCGTTGACGAAGTCGACGAACTTCGACACGCGCTGATTGCCGTAGGGATAGGTGCGTCCGTCACGCGCGGTGAGGTCGTCGTGCCACGAGGTGATCCCGGAATCGACAACAGCGACGCCGATGCCGCGGCCGGTGAGGCCGAGCGACTCCTGGACGACGTCGGCTCCGGTCGAGCGCGTCGAGAGATAGTCGGCCGCCCAGGCCGGACGGTCCTGGTGGGCGCTGGTGACCTGCGGCGTCGACTCGAGCTCTGGCAGTGCGCGGTCCGGCATCTGCAGGACGTACGCATCGATCAGCTTCAGCTTCGCCCCGCGGACGTAACGGCGCAGCGAGTCGGGCAGTGCGGCGCCAGGCGCCAGCCTGACGACCACCTGCGTGCTGCGCGGCGCGGCCACGGCGGCGCGCCGGTTCAACTCGGGATCGAGCTTCTGGAACCGGTCAGCGGCCCATGCTCCAGACGGCAGCACGAGCGCGACAAGAGCCAGGGCAACGCTCCAGAGGCGCAGCCCCAGGACAAGCTTCGGACGGCGTGCGCTCGCAAGCGGCTGCGGCTGCACAAACGGAGAGAGAGGCGTGGGGTTCATGGCACCCCCCTCTTGAGCAAGCGGTACACCAGATGAGCCGACTACCTCTATCCGTATGATGACAATAGAGTTATCTGACTACACCGAAGGCTGGAATCGCGTCGCGTCGACGGCGCGTGTGCCATTTGTGGACACATCCGCACAATTGCCGTCACGAAAACGTCAGAAGACGCCTCTTTATGGCCAGTTCTTCGCGGGTCCCGAAAAGGCGGCCCCGGAAGAAGTGCAGGAATAGCGTCTTGGCGGGCACGCATGCGCCGAAACGAAACACTTCTGAGGTTTGGGGCAGGGTTACGGTCGGTGGGGCGCGAAAAAGAGCGGGCAAGGCGGACCCCTGTAGAGTCCGCCCTACCCGAAAGCGTCAGCCGCGTGACGATTCGTATCCGAGCGACGGCGACAGCCAGCGCTCCGTGTCGAGGATCGAGCTCCCCTTGCGGCGGGCGTAGCTCACGACCTGGTCTTCACCCACCCGGCCGACGGTGAAGTAGCGCGCCTGCGGATGCGCGAAGTAGAGGCCGCTGACGCTGGCGGCCGGCGTCATCGCGGCGTGGTCGGTCAACGCGATGCCGGCGTCGCCGGCGGCCAGCAGTTCGAAGAGCTTGAACTTCTCGCTGTGGTCCGGGCAGGCCGGGTAGCCGAAGCCGGGCCTGATGCCGCGATGCTTCTCGTGCAGGATGTCGTCGGTCGTCACCGCGTCCGTGATGCCCCACTCGGTTCGCGAGCGTGCATGCAGGTAGGTGGCGAAGGCCTCGGCCAGGCGGTCGGCCAGGGCCTTCACGAGGATGGCGTTGTAGTCGTCGCCATCTGCCTCGAACTGCTTCGACAGTACCTCGGCGCCGAGACCGCCGGTTACGGCGAACGCGCCGAGGTAGTCGTGCACCGGTGCGTTCCGGTCGGCCACGAAGTCGGCGAGCGACAGGTTCGGCTTCGCGTCGGCCACCAATTCCTGCTGCCGCAGCATGCTGAAGCGCAGGAGTTCACCGGACCGCTGCTCGTCGGTGAACAGCACGATGTCGTCGCCCTCAGAGGCAGCTGGCCAGAAGCCGTAGACACCGCGCGCCACCAGCAGTTTCTCCTTCACGATGCGGTCGAGCAGCGTGCAGGCGTTGTCGTAGAGCTCGCGTGCGGCCGTGCCGTATTCCGGGTGATCGAGGATGGCTGGGAACCGGCCCTTCAGCTCCCATGCGGCGAAGAAGAAGGTCCAGTCGATGAACGGCAGCAACTCCTCGAGCGGCACGTCGATGACGCGCCGGCCGGTGAACGACGGCGTCGGCAGCGCCTCCTTCGCCCACTCGATGGCGAGGCGGTTCCTGAGCGCCGCCTCGTATGACAGCAGCGGCCGTTCCTTGCGAGCCGCGTGCTGTTGACGCAGTTGCTCCTGCAGCGCGCGGTTGTAGGTCTCGAACTGCGGACGCTGCGTGTCGCTGAGCAGGCTCGACATCGCGTCGCCGACGCGCGAGGCGTCGAGCACGTGCACGGTCGTGCCGCTGAACTCGGGCGCAATCTTCACCGCGGTGTGCTGCCGGCTCGTCGTCGCGCCGCCGATGAGCAGCGGCAGTTTCATGCCGCGGCGCTCCATCTCGCGAGCGACGTACACCATCTCATCGAGTGACGGCGTGATGAGGCCGCTCAGCCCGAGCACGTCCGCGCCGCTCTCTTCAACCGCCTTCAGGATGCGGTCGGTCGGCACCATGACACCAAGGTCGACGACGTCGTAGCCGTTGCAGCCGAGCACGACACCCACGATGTTCTTGCCGATGTCGTGCACGTCGCCCTTCACCGTCGCGAGCACGATCTTGCCCTTGCCACCCTGCGCGATGGTCGTGCCGCCGGACGCGGCAGCGACCGCGGCGCCGCCGGACTCCGCAAGCAGGCGGGCCTTCTCCGCCTCCATGAACGGCTCGAGATACGCGACCGCCTTCTTCATCGCGCGGGCGCTCTTGACGACCTGCGGCAGGAACATCTTGCCGGCACCGAAGAGGTCGCCCACGACCTTCATGCCGTCCATCAGCGGGCCTTCGATGATGTCGAGCGGCCGCGCGTATTTCTGGCGCGCTTCCTCCACGTCCAGCTCGATGAAATCGACCACGCCGTGCACGAGCGCGTGCGAGAGGCGCGCCTCGACGGGCGACTCGCGCCATGTCAGGTCGAACCCCTGCCGCTTGCCTGCGCCCTTCACCGTGACGGCAAAGTCGACGAGTCGCTCGGTCGCATCCGGACGCCGGTTGAACAGGATGTCCTCAACCCGCTCGAGGAGATCCTTCGGGATGTCCTGGTACACCGCAAGCTGTCCGGCGTTGACGATGCCCATGTCGAGGCCGGCCTGGATGGCGTGGTAGAGGAATGCCGAGTGGATCGCCTCGCGCACCACGTCGTTGCCGCGGAAGGAGAACGAGAGGTTGCTGATGCCGCCGCTGATCTTCACGCCGGGGCACGTCGCCTTGATGATGCGCGTCGCCTCGATGAAGTTGATCGCGTAGTCGTTGTGCTCCTCGAGCCCCGTGGCAATGGCCAGCACGTTCGGGTCGAAGATGATGTCGGTGGGCGCGAAGCCGGCCTGCTCGGTGAGTAGCGCATAGGCGCGCTGGCAGATGGCGACCTTGCGCTCGATCGTGTCGGCCTGGCCCTGTTCGTCGAACGCCATCACGACGACGCCGGCGCCGTAGCGGCGAACCGTGGCGGCCTTGGCCAGGAAGTCGGCCTCGCCCTCCTTCAGGCTGATCGAGTTGACGACCGGCTTGCCCTGCACGCACTTCAGGCCGGCGAGCAGCACCGACCACTT
>CALQBJ020000195.1 GCA_943328785.2 Bifidobacterium breve | reverse complement strand
TCCCGGTGGCGCCGATCGTCGCGATGGGGATCGTCTATGCCGGCGCCGTCGGCTGGGTCATTCCCACGCTCGAAGAGGGCAAGGTGGTGCCCGACGTGGCGAGGTGGGTGGCCGCGCAGGCCGCGCCGGCGGACCGCATCGCGACGTTCCGGCTCAATCGCTGGAACACCGCCTACCGCTTCTATGTCAAACGGCAGGTGACGGTGGTCGAGAGCGACGAGCAGGCACGCCAGTTCTTCTCGAACCCGGAGCCGTACTTCATCGTGATGACCGGCCCGCTGTATGACGCGCTGCGCGCGGCCGGGGTGCCGATGAAGATCGCCTACGAGCGCGAGGGCCGATGGGTCACCTCCGGCCGTGCCCTATGGCGGCGCTCCGGCGACCGCACCCGCTTCATCGTCGCCGTGCCGGAGACCCCGGGCCAGTCGCGCTGACGCGCTATAATCGCCGCGTCTCCTCACACGCATGCGCCTCGCGCGTTCCTACATCGTCAGCGGCCGCGTTCAGGGCGTCGGGTTTCGGTTCTTCGTGAATCGGACCGCCGCCGTGGAAGGGCTGCACGGCTGGGTGCACAACCTGGCGGACGGCCGGGTCGAGATTCATGCGGAAGGGGAGTCCGACGCGCTCGAACGGTTCGAGCGGCACGTCAGGCAGGGGCCGCCTGCAGCGCGGGTCGACGCGATCGACACCACCGACATCGGCGCGACCGGTCACGACACCGGATTCTCGGTCCGGTAGCGAGCACATTCACGCATGGACAACCTGAAGAGCAAGATTCGCCACGTTCCGGACTTTCCCAAGGCCGGCATCCTGTTCTACGACATCACCACGCTGCTGCAGGACCCCGTCGGCCTCCGCGACGCCATCGACAGCCTGACGACGCCGTTCATCGGTCAGGGGATCGAGATGGTCGTGGGCATCGAGAGCCGCGGCTTCATCTTCGGCGCCGCCGTTGCCGATCGCCTGGGCGCCGGGTTCGCGCCGGTGCGCAAGCCGGGCAAGCTGCCGTCGACCACGACGCGCGTGAGCTACGACCTCGAATACGGCAGCGACGCGCTCGAGATTCACGACGATGCGGTGAAGGCGGGGCAGCGGGTATTGATCGTCGACGATCTCCTCGCGACGGGTGGAACCGCCAGGGCCGCCGCCGACCTCGTCGGCCGTCTCGGCGGTCAGGTGCATGCGCTCGCGTTCCTCATCGAACTGGTCGGGCTGAACGGCCGCGACAAGTTCGCCGGGCAGACACTGCACTCGGTGCTGAAGTACTAATCGCCCGCTGACCGGATGATGACCGCCGACCGCCTGCGAACGGCTGCACCGTAGCTGTTCTATGCCGCGATTGCGGCATGGTACTGCGCGCCGTTATTCGCCTCGCCGAACGGCCTCGGCACGCACGACTGGGACCAGCACCTCTTCTACTACGGCTCGGTGATCAAGAGCGTCGTCGAGTACGGCCAGTTGCCGTTCTGGAATCCGTGGTACTGCGGCGGCAACGTCCTCTGGCAGAACCCGCAGATTCCGCTGCTGTCGCCGGTCTTCCCGCTCTCGCTGGTGATGTCGCTGCCGCTCGCGATGAAGTTCAACATCGCGCTGCACTACTGGGTGGGGCTGGCGGGCATGCATCTCCTGCTCACCGCCATCGGCGTCCGCGCGCGGGCCGTAGCCATCGGCCTCGCCAGCATCTCGGTGCTGTCCGGCGCGATGGCGATGCACCTGGCCGTCGGCCACAGCGTCTTCCTTCCCGTGCTCTACCTGCCGCTGCAGATGTATTTCCTCATCCGCGGCATCCGGACCGGCACCCTTCGCTATGCGATCTACGCCGCGTTGCCGCTGGCCTTGATGATCTACAACGGCGCGCTGCATGCGGTGCCGATGTCGGTGGCTGGGGTCGGCACCAGGAGCCTGCGCCCGCTCGCCATTGGTCTGCTGGCAGGTGTGCTCGGCTGCGCCTACGCCGCCCCCAAACTGCTGCCGGTGACGTTGTTCGTGAGCAGCGACCGCTTCGTCGACGCCCGCACAACCATCGTCCACCCCGACGCGATGAACTCCGAGATGGTGCTTCGCACCTACCTCGATCGCTACCAGAACCGCGGGCTGAAATTCGAGCACCAGCGCAGCGGCTGGTACGAGTACGGCAACTACATCGGTGGCGTCGCCGTGGCCGCCATCGGCGGCGCGCTGCTGCTGGCGTTCGTCATGCCGGGCACGCGCGAACGCTGGCTCGGTCTGTCGCTGGCGCTCACCGCGCTGGTCTTCGTGGTGCTGTCGGCAGGCGAGTTCAGTGCGTGGGCGCCGGCATCGCTCGCGCGATACGTCCCGCTGTTCTCCAGTTTCCGCATCCCGAGCCGCTACACCCTGGCGTTCGTTCTCTTCGGGACGGCGACCGCCGGGTGGGCCTGGAACGCGGCGGCGGGCGAGGTACGCATGGCCCGACCAGCCTCGGTGCTGCTCGCATTGATCGGCGTGGTCGCAGTCCTCGACGTCGCGCTGCAGACCCGCGAACAGCTTTCTGGCGTGTTCAGCCTGGCGCCGCTCACACGCGGCTTCCGCATCGGCGGTGGCCCGACGACGCCGCTACCGGTGGACACGACAACCAACGCCTACAGCGCCGATTCGCCGATGCTGCACGGGTTGATGAACGACAGCGGCTTCTGGGGGTGCTACGAGTCGCTGCAATTGAAGCGGTCGGCGACGCCAGATCATCCGCTCATCGAGACCGACGGCAGTGGCTCACGCGTGTTCGACGTGCGGTTCACGCCGAATCGTGTCGACTTCTCGGTCGCCGCTGGCAGGGATGCCACGGTCGTGCGCCTGAATCAGAACGCGGCGCCCGGATGGAGCAGCGCGCTCGGCGAGGTGAGTCCCGATTCCACGAGCGGCATGCATGCGGCTCTGGCGCCAGGCACAACCGGGAAATACGCCTTTCGATTTACGCCGCCGGGGCTGATCCCGGGGCTATTCATTGCCCTTCTGGCGATCGTGGCCTCTTTCTTCCTGCGCGGCTCGCGCCTCGGAATCGGTGTGCCCGCTTACGCAGGAAGTGACCTTCTTACGCCGCCGGTAAACTCGACCGCGGAACACACCTGAATTTCCTCGGGAATCCCGATGCGGCGCCGGGCATCACTCTTGCCCTTCCTGTCAGGCAAACCACACGTGCCTCAGGAGGACCATGCGTAGATCACGACAGCTGTTTCTGGCCTTGACCCTGGCGTTCGGCGCCGCGGCGTGCGACGAAAAACTCTCGAGCATTGCGGGCCCGACGCCCGACCTCGAGCCGACCTTCTCGAGCATTCAGGCCAATATTTTCGAACTCACTGACTCGGCGGGCCGCAACGCTTGCACGTCGTGCCACACCAACGTCGGCCGCAACCCGGCCGGCGGCCTGAACCTGCTGCACGACGCGGCCTACGATCAACTCATCAACGTGAGCGCCATACAGGTGCCGGCGCTGAAGCGCGTCACCCCGGGCGACCCGCAGGCCAGCTACGTCGTGCACAAGGTCGAGGGACGCGCCGGAATCGTCGGCACACGGATGCCGCGCAATGGCCCGCCGTATATGACCGATGGGCAGATCCTGATTCTGAAGCGCTGGATCGAACTCGGCGCGCCGCGCAACTAGCTTTCGAGGAGAACTCCGTGAACCGTTCACTTGCACGACTCTTTACCGCTGCCGCCCTGAGCCTCTGCCTGGCTCCGGCGGCGTTCGCCCAGGACGACGACGATACGGTGCTGAAGCCGGCGGAACCCGACTTCACGATCGCCAGTCTCGGGACCAACATGCGACTGCCGCAGAACAAGATGACGTTCCGGCTGACCCACCGGTTCGAGGGTCCGCTGAACGACAACGGCATCGGTGACCTGTTCGGTCTCGACGCCGGCGCCCAGATGGGGCTCGAGTTCCGCTACGGCGTCATCACGGGCGGGCAGGTCGGCTTCTACCGCACGAACGACAAGACGATTGAGCTGTTCGGGCAGTACAGCCTCCTGCGTCAGGGTAGCCTGCCGCTCGACCTGTCGGCCCGGGTCGGCGTCGAAGGCACCAACAACTTCCAGGACAGCTACTCGCCGTCGGTCGGCCTCGTCATCTCGCACCGCTTCGGCGACGCCGCCGCGCTGTATGTCGAGCCGACGTGGGTGAACAATACCAACACGCTGCCGAAGGAACTGGTCGACGACAACGACAGCATCAATCTCGGGATCGGCGCGCGCATCCGCATTCGTCCCACGGTCTACGTGATTGGTGAAGTGACGCCGCGCGTCAGCGGCTTCAAGCCGAACTCGAACCAGGCCACATTCGGTATCGAGAAGCGGGCCGGCGGCCACATGTTCCAGTTGAACATCAGCAACGGCTTCGCGACCATGCCGGCGTCGCTGGCACGGGGCGCATTCACGACCGACAACTGGTACCTGGGCTTCAATCTGGCGCGCAAGTTCTACTGAGCATTCACGGACCCTCGGGTCCGTGGACGGCGGGCGGTGTGGTCGTCGGGGGACGGCCCACCGCCTTTTCTACGTACCGCGGCGTTGTTCGCCGCCGGCTTTCCGGAGTGCTTCCGCGTAGTGAAGGTGGTCCGGTACGTAGGTCGCGTTCGCGCCAGCGGTGGACGAGAGGCTGAGGGATTCCGCCGAATCCATCTGCGGACACATCGCCTTGATGAACGGGTTATAGGCGTCGCTAAATCAGATGGCCTCCACCCTCTCAACGCGGGCGGGGCGAGTGCCGAAGACGGCCTGGCGGCCAGTTGGTTGCTCGAAGCGGGCTGGCCGATCCATTATGTCCAGCACATATTGGGACCTCGTAGCCGCCTGTTCGCAACGAAGGCGCGGACATCGCCGCACAACACACAGTAAACTAGCAACTTACAGACACCAGCGCGCCCGTAGCTCAGAGGATAGAGCACCCGCCTCCTAAGCTACTCCGACCTATAGCCCGCTTATCCCTTTTGTGGATTGGCGGGCTTTTTTGTGTCCTATCTCCGACACTTGTGGTGCCTTTACCCCGCGTGTTTTGACTTCCGTTGCACCGCCTTGCACACGGGCGCCGCGTGTCCACCTAGCGCCGACAGCGTTGTGCTGCTACTCGCGGCGGCGGCGTCCTGCTGTGTGACGGAAGATAGCTCAATTGAGCTGTCTGCCCGCTGGCCCTGCGCGAGCGTCGCAATCCGCGCCGCCACCAGCGCCCGCTGCGACTCGTCCAGGTGTCGGCGGTGCAGGTTCAGGGAGACGACAAACGACACCACCTCGCCACTGCCATCCCACGTCCTAAACTGCGGCTCGATCCCGACGACGCCGCAGGCGCGATAGCGGCGCCATCGGCGGATAACTACGCGAGGTATCCGCGCTCTATAGGCACGCGTGCGCGCCGTCACCGAATTTAGTGCGCCTGTTTTCTGTTTTCCACTGAGTAGTACGCAAGCAACAAATGCGACACGCGCGTTGAGTTATGCACAGGTTTTGCACAGCTTGCGCGCCATCGGACATGGTGTGAGTATGAACAATGCATATTGCGACTAATTACAACGAGCTGCTGAGTCCACAGGATGTAGCTACTCTGGCCGGCGATGTCGGCGCACCGGCGGTTAGATATTGGGAAAAGACCGGAAAGCTCCAGTCGACCCGGACGGCTTCGGGCAATCGGCTCTTTCGACGTGATGACGTCGAACGCTTTCTCGACATGAGAACCCGAGCGCGCAGAGACGCAGGTCGGCCATGAAGTGGATGAAAGCGGCTGACGCGTGCAGCTACTTAGGCGGGATTTCCGCGAAGACGCTATACGCGGCGGTCAAGCGCGGCGACCTGAGAGCGGCGCGCATCGGTGCGGGGCGCAATTTCCTCTTCTGTGAGGCGTGGTTGGACGAGTACGCAACGGAGAGCACGGTGGCCCGTGCATACGCCACCTGAAACAGAACGAGGCCGGTTTGCCTTGCAGGGCAAGCCGACCTCAGCGGATTCCGTAACTTTGGTGAAGCAGAACCCGATGTCAATCATACCGAATCTCGACGCTCTAGGGGCCGGAGATATCGTGCGCGCTGGCAACACGAACCTCGACGGCGGCTGGGACGCGGTCCCGTCGTTTCGCGAGATCAGCTGGGCCCTCGCGCCGTTGCCGGTCGCTGACACGCTGTCGATTACCGACACCTATCGACACCTTGCGCTCGCTGCTGTCGAGTCGCTCCACGACCTCCACTGCGACTACCGAAAGCTCCAGGCTGCGAACGCCCGGCTCCTCGTTGAGTTTCGCGACGTGCGCGCGTCCAGACTGGCGGCGGCCTAATGAACACCATCAACGCGCTGAAGGTGGTCGACATCCACAGCGCCGAGTATCGCGCAGCTATCGATAAGCAGTTCGATAAGAAGCGCCGCGAGCTGATCAACGACCCGCTGATTACGTCCGTTGTTATCGCTTCGTCAATGCCTTCGGCAACGCCGGCGCTGGCTGTTGTAAAGGCGGCGACCCCGGCGAAGAAAGAGAAAATCGAGAAGCCGAAACAGGGGCGCGAAGTTGAGTTCAACGAGCCTGAACCGTGGGCCGATGCGGTCGATGGCGCCGCCTTGCTGGATTGGATAGTAGGCACGTTCTCGAAGTACATCACGCTTCCTGACCACGCCGCCGTCGCGCTCGCTCTCTACGTGATGCACGCCTACACGTTCGGTACGTGCTTTACGTCGCCCATCCTTGCGATTACGTCGCCTATGAAGCGGTGCGGCAAAACCCTCGTGCTCATGCTGTTGGGCGCCATGGTGCTCAGGCGCCTGTTCACCTCAAACGTGACCCCGGCCGTGCTGTTTCGGACCATCGAAAAGTACAGCCCGACGCTGCTAATCGACGAAGCGGATACGTTCATCGCAGAAAACGAGGAGCTACGCGGCGTATTGAACTCGGGCCACACCCGCACGACGGCCGTGGTGATCCGGGCAGTCGGCGACGACCACGACCCGCGAGCCTTTTCTACCTGGTGCCCGAAGGTGATCGCGATGATTGGCAAGTTGCCCGACACATTGGGCGACCGTGCGATCGAAGTAGCAATGCGCCGGAGAACGCCGGGAGAAGTCGTCGAGCGGCTGCGACAGGACCGCATTGAATCTGAATGCGCCGACCAGCGCAGTCAGGCGGCCCGCTGGGCGATCGATAGTACTGATTGCCTCACCAACGCCGACCCCGACGTCCCAGCCGCCTTGCACGACCGCGCGGCTGACTGCTGGCGCCCGCTGCTGGCGATTGCCGACTGCGCCGGTGGTCACTGGCCTGTGCTCGCCCGCGAGGCCGCGCTAGCGCTCTCAGGCGTTACTGAGGAAGACGAGCAGCCATTTGACCAGCTGTTGTTGAACGACGTGCGGATCGTGTTCGAGGACAAGAAGGTCGACAGGTTGTCATCAGCCGACATCATCGCGGCTCTGAGGACGATGGACGCGAAGCCGTGGGTTACCTGCGGCCGCGACGGCAACGGACTGACGCCGTTCTCGCTGTCGC
>CALQBJ020000194.1 GCA_943328785.2 Bifidobacterium breve | reverse complement strand
CGTCTCAACCACCACCGGCAGCAGCCGGTCCATGCCCTGCGACAGCGCCTGCACGACGAGGTAGTCGCCGTAGCGGTCGACGACGAGCGACGGCAGCAGGTCGGCCTCGCCGTGCACCAACCGGTAGGCCGTCGCCTCTATCGCCAGCGATTCGCGGAAGGCGACAGCCGACGCGATACGTGACGCAATCAACGCCGCGTCCGCGACGCGCTCACCGTAGGTGAGCATGCGGATGGCAATCTGCGACCGGTCGCTGTACAGCGCCGACCCGAGCACGCGCCCCTTCACGTTCCGAACGGCCACGATATCGCCGGGGCCGGCGGTCGCCTCGTTGATATCGCTGCGGTAGATCCAAGGGTGCCCGCCGCGTAGACGCTGCTCGCCGCGGACGGAAATCGTGACTGTCGGATTCATGAAAGGCTCTGGGCTTCAGGCTCTGGGCTTCAGGCGCTGGGATTATCGGCTCTAGGCTATCACCTCGGCTCGTGCCGGCCGTCGAGCTAGTCGGCACGAGGCCCAGACCCCAGAGCCGGAAGCCTGAAGCTCTTCGGGCGCGACCGCTGTCCCAACCGCGCATAGTAGAATGTCGAGATGCGCGTGGCTATTGGGGCTGATCACGCCGGATTCCTCCTCAAAGAGCACCTCAAGCAGACACTGCAGCGGCTCGGGTATAGCGTCGAGGATTTCGGCACCGACAGTGAAGCATCCGTGGACTACCCCCCGATCTGCATGGCCGTCGGCCGTGCCGTCGTGGGTGGCCGTGCCGACCGTGGCATCGTGCTGGGTGGAAGCGGACAGGGCGAACAGATCGCCGCGAACAAGGTAGCAGGGGTGCGTGCGGCGCTCTGCAACGATCTGTTCACGGCGAAACTGTCGCGTGAACACAACGATGCCAACGTCCTGTCGATGGGCGGCCGCATCGTCGCCTTCGGCCTGGCCGATGAAATAGTCGAGTTGTGGCTGACCACTGCGTTCGCCGGTGGCCGTCACCAGCGCCGGCTCGATCAGATCACCGAGGCCGAGACCGCCGCAAAGCAGGCGTAGCGTCCGCACCCCACGGACCGCTGCCACGGGCCGCGCCCGGCACGTCCGACGAACCGCTAGCAATACAGGAACACGATGGCAACCGAGACGACCAAGCTCCCGATGTGGCGCACCCTCGCCGAAACCGATCCCGACGTGTTTGACGCCGTGCAGCACGAACTGCACCGGCAGAACACCGGACTCGAACTGATCGCGTCCGAGAACTTCGTCAGCATGGCGGTGATGGAAGCCGTCGGCTCGGTGCTGACCAACAAGTACGCCGAGGGCTACCCAGGCAAGCGCTACTACGGCGGCTGCGAGTTCGTCGACGTGGTCGAGCGTACGGCCATCGCCCGCGCCAAGGCGCTGTTCGGTGCGGAACACGCCAACGTGCAGCCGCACTCTGGGGCGCAGGCCAACATGGCGGTCTGCCTCGCCGTGCTGAAGCCGGGCGACACCATCCTCGGCATGAACCTCGCGCACGGTGGCCATCTCACCCACGGCCACCCGCTCAACTTCTCGGGCCAGCTCTACACCATCGTCCCCTACGGCGTCCGGAAGGACGATGAGCGGATCGATTACGAGGAGCTCGAGCGCCTGGCGCACGAGCGCAGGCCGAAACTCATCATCGTCGGCGCCAGCGCCTATTCGCGCGTCATCGACTTCGCGCGCATTCGCGCCGTGGCCGACGCCGTCGGCGCACTGGTCATGACCGACATGGCGCACATCGCGGGCCTGGTAGCCGGCGGCGTGCACCCGAGCCCGGTGCCGCACTCCGACTTCGTCACCACCACCACGCACAAGACGCTGCGTGGCCCGCGCGGCGGCATGATCCTCTGCCGCGAGAAGTTCCAGAAAGACATCGACCGCAGCGTGTTCCCAGGTGTGCAGGGCGGTCCGCTGATGCACGTCATCGCGGGCAAAGCCGTCTGCTACAAGGAAGCGGCCGAGCCGGCCTTCGCCGAGTACCAGCGCCAGATTGCGAAGAACGCCGCACGGCTCGCGCAGGTACTGAGCGACGCCGGCTTCCGCCTCGTCAGCGGCGGCACCGACAACCACCTGATGCTCGTCGATGTCTTCTCGCGCGGGGTCACCGGCAAGGTGGCCGAAGCGGCGCTCGGCAAGGCCGGCATCACGGTGAACAAGAACGCCATCCCGTTCGATCAGAACCCGCCGATGACCGCCAGCGGTATCCGCATTGGCACGCCGGCGATCACGTCACGCGGCCTCAAGGAGGCTGACATGGACGCCGTTGGCGACCTCATCGCCCGCGCGCTCAAGACGCCTGACGATGATGCCGCGCTCGCCATGGTGCGAGAGGAAGTCGAAGCCCTGTGCCGGAAGTTCCCGCTCTACCCGGACTCGCGGGGCTAACCGCCCAGGTCTTTCGTGCCGGCGGCGCGCTCTCCCAGGCGCTGCCGGACTACGAACCGCGCGCGGGCCAGGCCGAGATGGCCGCCCGCGTGGCGGACGTGTTCGAGAACGGCGGTGTCCTGCTGGCCGAGGCGGGCACGGGCACCGGGAAGACGCTCGCCTATCTCGTACCGGCCATCCTCAGCCGACAACGGGTACTCATCTCCACTGGCACCAAGAACCTCCAGGAACAGATCTACTTCAAGGACATCCCCACGCTCCGCGCGGCGCTCGACGTGCCGTTCACCGCCACCTACATGAAGGGGCGCGCGAACTACGTCTGCCTGCATCGCATCGACCTGCTGAGCGAAGGCAACAGTCCGCAGTCGCACGACGTCTTCCTGCCGATCATTCGCGACTGGTCGAAGACCACCGACACCGGCGACCGCGCCGAACTCGAAGACCTGCCCGAGGACCTGCCGTTCTGGAGCGAGGTGGCGGCCACGGCCGAGGCCTGCATCGGCAACGACTGCCCGCGCTACAGCGAGTGCTTCGTGACGCGGATGCGGCAGCGCGCCGCCGAGTCGGACGTGGTCATCGTCAATCACCACCTGTTGTGCGCCGATGCCGCCGTCCGGCAGAACGCGTTCGGCGAAGTGATTCCGGCTTGCGCCTACGCGGTCGTGGACGAAGCGCATCAACTCGAGGATGTCGCGACCCAGTATTTCGGTTTCTCGATCAGCACCTACCGCATCGAGGACTACGCACGCGACGTCGAGCGCTTCATCGCCTCCGGTTCGGTCACGACGCGCAGCGCGCAGATGGAACTGCAGCAGGGCGTGGACCGACTCCGCGATCATGCCCGCTCGTTCTTCACGGAGGTTGCGTTCGCGCACCGCTCGAACGACCGGGTGCGTGGCGAGGAACGCGTGCGTGCCACTGACCAGTCGCTGGCGCACACGCGCGAAGTGGCGGCCTACATGGCCGGCTCGCTCGACCTGCTCGAGGGGGGGCTCGCGCTGCTGGCACCGTCACGGTCGCCAGATGACGAACCGTCGGCCCCGTCGGACGTCGTGGCGCTGAGCCGCCGGGCGGGCGAGATCCGCGACGAACTCCGCTTCCTGCTGCGCGCCGGCGACCCCGCGTACGTCTACTTCGTCGAGTTCCGGGGCAAGAGCGTCTTCCTGCGGGCGTCACCCATCGACGTCTCGGAGATCGTCCGCGACCTGCTACTCGATCGGGTGCGTGGAACGGTGTTGACCTCGGCCACCCTGACCGTGGACGGCGCGTTCGACTACGTGAAGGGACGCCTCGGCATCGGCCAGGCCGAGGAAGTCAGGCTTGCATCGGAGTTCGACTACGAGAGCCAGGCGCTGCTCTACCTGCCGCCGCGTATGCCCGATCCGCGCTCGCCTGAGTTCGCGCTGGCGGCCGGCCACCAGGTGATCGAACTGCTCAAGCGGAGCCAGGGACGGGCGTTCGTGCTGTTCACCAGCTACGCCTCGCTGCGGTCGGTGCAGGCGATCGTCGAGATGGCGCTCGAATACCCGATGCTCGTGCAGGGGACGGCGCCGCGGTCGCAGCTGCTCAAGCAGTTCAGGGAAACCCCGAACAGCGTCCTGTTCGCCACCTCCAGCTTCTGGCAGGGTGTGGACGTGGTCGGAGAAGCCCTGAGCTGCGTCATCGTCGACAAATTGCCGTTCGCATCGCCGAGCGACCCGGTCACGTCGGCCCGCATCGAGGCAATCCGGGCCAGGGGGGGCGAGCCGTTCGACGAGTACCAGGTCCCGCTGGCTATCCTCACCCTACAGCAGGGGTTAGGCCGGCTCATCCGGCATCGGCGTGACCGCGGCGTCCTGGCCGTCCTCGACCCGAGAATGCGCACCAAGGGCTACGGGCGGCGGTTCATCGCCTCGGTGCCGCCGGCGCCGGTCGTCCATAATCTGGATGCTGTCGAACGGTTCTTTTCGATCGTGTAAGATATTTTCAACTAACTAGTTAGTGTCACTTCCTTAGGAGGAACTTATGGTCCGCCGAATCTGCGGCCGGCCGTCGTGGCTCTTCACGGTCGCTCTCATTGTTTCGCTCATCGCCGCTGTTCCGGCGTTTGCCCAGTCCACCGGGATGCTCAAGGGCATTGTGAACGACGACAAGGGTCAGCCCGTCCCCGACGCCAGGGTCATTATCGAAATGAACGGCGGCACCGGCCGCAAGTTCGAAACCAAGTCGAACAAGAAGGGCGAGTACATCCAGATCGGCCTCGCCTCCGGTTCGTACAAGGTCACGGCCGAGAAGGAGAAGCTCGGTTCCGCTCCCGTCACCGTGTCCATCCGCGCAAACACGACGCAGGAAGCGCACCTGATGCTCGCCATGGCCAGCGCCTCGGCTGCCAAGGAAGTGCAGGCCAAGAACGCCGCCATCACGAAGACCTTCGATGAAGGCGTCCAGTTGAGCAACGGCGGGCAGCACGAGCAGGCCATCGCCAAGTTCAACGAAGCGGTCGCCATCATCCCGACCTGCTACAACTGCTACAACAACATCGCCTTCAGCTACACGGCGTTGAAGGACTACGCGAAGGCGGAAGAGGCCTACAAGAAGTCGATCGAAGTGAAGGCGGATGACGCCGCGGCGTATGTCGGCCTCGCGGGCATCTACTTCAACACCGGCAAGGCCGCTGACGCCAAGCCGCTGGTGGAGAAGGCCGTCACCCTCGACCCGAACAACCCCGACGCGCACTACATCTACGGGATGACGCTCGTGGCCACCGACGCGGCGAAGGCCAAGGCCGAGTTCGAAGCGTTCGTGAAGCTGGCGCCGACCGCACCGAATGCGGCGATCGCGCAGTCGCTGATCACCGAACTCGCCAAGCAGATCAAGTAACACGCTCCGTCTGGTCCTTGTGGTCGACTGGCCATCTGGCCACGTGATCCATGCACACAGACCTCGCACAACGGCTCAAGGGCGTCCGCGATCGCATCGCGGACGCCGCCCGTCGCTCAGGCCGGCTCCCCTCTTCGGTCACGCTCGTGGCCATCTCCAAGACCTTCCCCTTCGACGCGGTCCGCGCTGCGGCGGCGTGCGGCCAGGTCGACTTCGGTGAGAACAAGGTGCAGGAGGGGCAGGCCAAGATTCTTGCGGGCGGCGCCCTGCCGCTGCGCTGGCACCTCATCGGTCATCTTCAGAGCAATAAGGCGAAGAAGGCCGCTGCGCTCTTCGACGTCATCCACTCCATCGACTCGGCAGACCTGCTGCGCACGGTCGACGAAGCGGCCACCGAACGTGGCCGTCAGATCGATGTCCTGATCCAGGTGGACCTGGCGCAGGAACCGACCAAGCACGGCGCGCCAGAGGCCGCGATGCCGGCGATCATCGAAGCGGCCATGGCCTGCCGGTCCGCCCGCCTCACCGGCCTCATGTTGTTGCCGCCAGCCGTCGACGAACCAGACGCCGTGCGCCCGTACTTCGCGGCCGCCAGGGCACTTCGGGACCGCTACATCGCCGACGGGGTTCCCGCCGATTTGCTGCGCGACCTGTCGATGGGCATGAGCCACGATTACGAGGTGGCGATTGAGGAAGGGGCCACGCTCGTCCGGGTCGGCTCGGCCATCTTCGGCGAGCGCGCCTACCCCTGACGGCCGCCCCCCAGCCCCCAACCTCCATCCCTACACCCTGCCCCTCTTCACGCCGATAAGCCTGAGCAGCACCCCTTGTGAGGGCACGACACCCATGAACGTCAGTCCGCTCGATCTTCGTCAGCAAAAGTTCAAGACCGTGTTCCGGGGTCTCGCCCCCGTCGAAGTTGCCTCCTTCCTCGCAGCCGTCGCCGACGACTACGAGCAGGCGCTTCGCGAAGCCGATCGGCTCCGCCAGGACGTCGCGCACCTCGAGGTCGTCGTGCGCGGCCACCAGGAGCAGGAAAAGAGCCTGCAGAACACGCTGGTGACGGCACAGCGGTTGTCCGAGGAGATCAAGGCCGGAGCGGAAGAGAACGCACTGCGCGTCGTGCGCGAGGCCGAGAGCCGCTCGGCGCTGCTGCTGGACAAGTCGCAGGCGCGGGTCGAGGACATCCAGCGCGACATCGATGGTCTGAAGCTGAAGCGCCGCGATGTGGAAGCGTCGGTCGAGGCGACGATCCAGGCGCTGCGCAACACGCTCGAGTTCGTGCGCGAGCAGGATGCGCGCGACCGCGACGAGAAGCTGCTCACCTATCGTCCGCGTCCCGCGGAGCCGAAAGCCAAGGCCGGGTGATCCACCAGGTCGCGGCGGGCGTCGAGATCGACGTCCGCGTCATCCCGCGCGCGGGCAAGTCGGCCGTCGCCGGCGAACGCGACGGCCGCGTGCTGGTGCGCCTGTCGGCGCCGCCAGTGGAAGGCGCCGCCAACCAGGCCCTCATCGACCTGTTCTCGAAGCTCTTCGGCCGTCCGAAGCGCGATATCCGGCTGGTGTCGGGTGAGCGGAGCCGCGCGAAGCGCGTGGCGGTGGACGGCGTCAGCGTGGCGCTGGTGCGGGAGCGGCTTACGGCGTGACGGCGTAGGTCGCCGGTTTCACGACTTCGAGCGACAGGCCGAAGTGCCAGGGATAGAAGTAGGTCGGCGCCACCTCGATCTCCTTGTCGTACCAGCCGTTCACGTGGAAGCGGCGCTCTTCCCGCTCGATCACCATGTTCTCCTCGTCGAGCGGCACCTCGTACTGCTCCGCCAGTTCCATGACGCGGGCCATCAGCTCGGTCTCGTTCTTCGTCTTGAACATGGCGGCGTCGCGAATGGCGTCGCGGAACTTGATGTACGTGAGGTATTCAGCGCCGATGTGGAAGGCAGCGTTGGCAAGGAGAGCGACGATGGCGAGCTTGACGAACAGCTTGATCACGTCGGATCAGTGTATCGGCGGATGCTTGGACGGTACGTAGACCTCACGCGCGGCAATGCGCAGTCGCGTGAAGCAACGGGCGAACGGCTAGCGGATCTGGTGAAGCATCCGCTCCCAGCGGGTCTTCGTGAAGAAGTGGGCGAAGACCGAGCCGAACCCCTTCACGGTGTCGGCGGCACCGGCGGCTTCGTAGTCCTCGCGCTCGGACTCGTACGACCAGTAGATGATGAGCGCCTTCCCCTT
>CALQBJ020000193.1 GCA_943328785.2 Bifidobacterium breve | reverse complement strand
GTGGGGGGGAAAGAAAAAGGGCGGCACCTCCGAAGAGATGCCGCCCGTTTTCACTCTTGCCTGCCGCTTCCGACCTACCCGCCCCTCAGGGCCGGCAGGTCAGTCAGGCCGGCCGGAGTCCTAGAAGCGAACGTTCGCGCCGATCTGAATCGTGCGCGGGTTCAGGATGACCGACGGCACGTTGTAGGCCGCCGTGCCGTAGTTCAGGCCGAGCACGCTCGTGACCGCACCGACGTTCAACAGGTTGAACATGTCGAGCTTCGGCTGGATGTTGAACCGGCCGATCTTGATGTTCTTCGTGAAGTTGATGTCGAGCTGGTTGATACGGTCGCCGAACTCCGTCTGCGGCGCGATGAGCGGCACGTTCAGCGTCGCCTGGGTGATGCCCGGGTCGACCAGCTGGCCGGCCGTGCACTTGCCCTGCGCGACACACGGGCTGCTCGCCGTGTAGGCGGTCGTGCGGGTGACCTGGTACACCGAGCCAACGCCCGCCGGCGGGTTGTTGGTGGTGATGCCCGACGGACCCGACACGCCCGTCAGGGCGTACTGGGCGGTGGTGCCCTGCACGTAGCCAGGCAGGCTCTGGAACGCCACACCGAAGTTGATGCCGTACTTCATCGGCACCGAGCCAGCCACCTTGAACTGCGTGCGGAACGGCACGCCGGTCTGGGACTGGTCGCAGTACAGGAGCAGGTTCGGGTTCCATTCGTCGTCGCACGTGTTGGTCAGGATCCGCTCCGACATACCGCCGCCGAAGAGGTTGACCTTGCCGATGCGCGCGTTGAAGTTGTACTCGAAGCCGTTGTACTTCATCGCCCGGTCGGGCGCGTTCTGGTCCACGAGGTTCGTGGCAATCTGCGACACCTTCGCCGAGCTGATGTTGTAGTAGGTGATCGGCGAGCCGTCGATCGGGCTGTAGAGGGTGAACGGCGTGAAGTCGCTCGCCGAGACCCCGGTGTTGAAGCGGCGGCGCAGGTTGTGGTAGTCGCGGCGATACCAGCCAGCGGTCACCGAGACTCCGTTCAGCACCTGGTGCTGGATGCTGACGGTCGACTCGACGTTGTACATGCGCTTGATGTCCGACGCGTAGGCCACGGGGGCCACGGTGCCGAAGCTCGCCGGCAGCTGACGCGCCGTCGTGGCGTTGCCCGCGACGTTGATCTCGCAGCCCGCCGACAGGTAGACGCAGTTCAGTTCACCCTGCGGGGTGCCGTCGCCGTTCAGGTCCGTCCACGCCACCGACTGGGTGGTGAGCAGGAGCGGGTTCTGCGACTGCGAGAAGCCGACCGTGCCCTGCTGCATGTACTTGCCGAAGCTCGCCTTGATGGCGGTCTTCTGGTTGCCGAACAGGTCGTACACGATGCCGGCACGCGGTGCGATGCTCTTCCAGGTGGGCATGTCGATCGGGCCGAAGGTGCGGGCCTGCACGAAGCGGCCAGCGCCCGACTGCTCTTCCGGAATGCCGTGCTTGAAGATTTCGTAGCGGGCGCCGTAGTTCACGGTCAGGCGCTTGAGGTTCCACGAGTCCTGCGCGTAGAGGCCGAGGTCGGCCTTCAGCTTGTCCGTGTAGTCCACCGGCGTGTTCAGAATGGTGACCGAGAGCGGCACCCCGTTGTTGAACACCGCACGCAGGTCGCCGTTGGCGAGACGCGTGTTGCGGTAGGTGCCCCAGTGATCCTGCACGCCCACCTTGATGTTGTGCGCGCTGGTCACGTAGGCGACCGAACCGGCCATCGACAGGCTGTCCGGATACATCCCGTTGATGCCGGCGCCGGCGCCCCACGAACTGCCGCGGGCCGAGTCGGTGCGGTTGATCACCGAGTACCACTCCGGCGTGCCGCGTTCCTTCTGCAGCCCGTCCTGGTAGATCGTGTTGTAACGCTCGAAGTTCGTCGAGAAGCCGCCTTCAACAAAGATGCGGCTCGAGACGGTCGAGGTGAACTTGACCGAACCGGTCGTGTAGATCGGCGAGTTCCAGATGATGCCGGCGGTCGCCGGATCGAAGCCGGAGGTCATGGCGGAGCCGCGGTTCTTCAGGATGCGGTCGTTGTAGATGGCGAGCTTGTTCTTCTGGCTCATCTGCCAGATGAGGCGCGCCTGCACCGACTTGATGCTCTGCGCGTCGACGGCCTTCTCGCTGGTCGCGGTCGGGGCCACGAAGTTGCTCCCCGTGCCCGCCTGGCCGTAGAACGTGTTGGCGGGCAGCGTGTCGAGGACGAAGTTACGGGCCGACGCGAAGTACCAGACCTTGTCCTTCTTGATCGGGCCGCCGAAGGCGCCTTCGACGTTGGCCAGCTTGCCGATGCCGTCCGCCGTGCGCACGCCGCGCTTGATGAGGTCGTCCGAGACGTTGTTGCCCTGGAACGACTCGTTCTGGTAGCCGAGGAACAGGCTGCCCGACACAATGTTGCCGCCGTCGCGCGGAATCTGGTTGAGGCGCACACCGCCGCCCGAGACGTCCGCCGACGCGCCCGAGGTCGTGTAGACCATTTCCTGCGACATCGAGCTGTTGAAGTAGCTCTGCACCGCGCCGTCCACGTCGAGGCCGTTGACCATCAGGCCGTCGACCTGCACGGTCGTCTGCGAAGCGCCCGCGCCGTGCGCGGACATGTAGGTCTGCTGCATCGCCTTCGACCCGCCGATGTCAGGCTGGTTCAGCGAGACACCCGTGATGAGCTGGCCCATGCCCTGGATGGTGCGGCCCGTCGGGATGGCGTCGAGGGTTTCGCGGTTCAGCACCTGCGACTTCGTCGTGCTCTGCACGTCGACCGTCGGCGCCGAACCGGTGACCGTCAGCGTCTCTTCGAGCGCGCCAACCTTCAGGTCGGTGTTGATCGTCATCGTGAAGTCCGACGACAGCGCAATGGCGTCGCGCTTCACCGACGAGAAGCCTTCGAGTGAGAACGTCAGCGAGTAGGTGCCCGGTCGCAGGTCGACCAGACGATAGCCGCCGTCCGCGCCGGTGATGACCGAACGCGTCTTTTCGATGAGCGCGTCACTTGCCGCTTCAACCGTCACGCCGGGCAGAACTGCACCCGAGGTGTCCTTGACCACGCCAGTAAACGCGCTCTGGGCATGCGCCGCGATGGGCGCGAGGCACAGAGCGGTCAGCGCCATGAACAGCGCTTTCCGAATGGAACCAATCTTCATTCACGATCCTCCCGGTTTTTGCGAATCCGCGTCCTCGGGCACCACGTTCACCCGATACGCAGCTAGGTATTATCGACGCCGTCCGCGCGGGAGGGCAATCGTGAAATCGTCCACAAACACGTAGACTCGGCCTCGATCCAGTGGAATCCAAATCCACGGACGTGGCAGTTGCGCGGTTTGGCCGTAGAATCTGGCGCGAGGAGTCCCATGGTGCAGCAACTCTGGAAAACGTGTGCATGTGCGGCGGCCCTGGCTCTCGCGCTGCCGTTCCTGGTACCGGTCGCGACGCAGGGCCAGAACGTGCCCGACCTCCAGGGCACCTACGACGTGGCGACGATGACCCCGCTCGAACGGCCAACTGAGTTCAACGGGCGCGCAAAGCTCACGGCCGAGGAAGCCCGGGCCATGGAGGCCTACGAGGCGAAGCGGCAGGAGACGGCCGCCGCTCCGGACGACCCCAACCGCGCCGCTCCGCCGGTCGGCGGCGACACCTCCGCCACCACGTCCTATCTTGAACAGCTGTGGCGCGGCGGCGGTGGCGTGGTCGGCGGCTACAACCAGTTCTGGGTGGCGATGGGTTCGACGGTGGTCAAGGTGAACGGCGAATACCGCACCTCCATCGTGGTCGACCCTTCCGATGGCCGCATCCCCGCCATGAAGGCGTCGGCCCGTGAACGCAACGCCGCCTATGCCCGCCGCGCCGCCGCACCAGGCGCCGACGAATCGGCCGCCAGTGCCGGTCCGCCCACGGCGTTCGACAACCCCGAGGCGCGCCCGCTTGCCGAGCGATGCCTGCTCGGCTTCGGTTCGACGTCGGGTCCCCCGACGCTGCCGAACTACTTCTACAACAACCTCAAGCAGATCGTGCAAACCCCGACCACGGTCACGATCCTGAACGAGATGGTGCACGACGCACGCGTCGTCCGCCTGAACGGCACCCACCTGCCGCCGCACATCCGTCGCTGGAACGGCGACTCCATCGGCCGCTGGGAAGGCCAGACGCTGGTGGTCGACACCACCAACTTCACCGACAAAACCCAGTTCCAGGGATCGAGCGACACACTGCACATCGTCGAGCACTTCACGAAGCTTGATGCCAAGACCCTTCTCTACCGCTTCACCGTCGAGGACCCCGACACCTGGGACCACCCGTGGACCGGCGAGTACCCGTGGGTCGCCACGAGCGACCTGATCTACGAGTACGCCTGCCACGAAGGGAACCACGCCATGGAGAACGTCCTGCGTGGCGCCCGTGCGAACGAACGCGAAGACGCAGCCGCGGCGCGATGACACGACCCGCGCTGGCCGCGCTGGTGGCCTGTGCCCTGCTGGCAGGCCTCCCCGGCTGTGCGCCGCGTGCCGCCACCACCTTCACGCTGTCGCTCGTCGGCACCAACGATCTGCACGGCGGCATGCTGGCGGTCGAGGGGCGCGGCGGACTGGCGCTGCTGGGTGGCTACCTGTCGAATCTGAGAGCCGTACGGCAGAAGGACGATGGGGCGGTGCTGCTGGTCGACGCCGGCGACCTGTTCCAGGGCACGCTCGAATCGAACCTGAACGAGGGCGCGACGGTCGTCGATGCGTACAACGCGCTCGGCTACGCCGCCGCCACCATCGGCAACCACGAATTCGACTACGGCCCCGAGGGTGACGCCTCCGTCCCTCGATTACCGGGTGACGATCCCCGCGGTGCACTCAAGGCGCGGCTGCGACAGGCGCACTTCCCGTGGATCGCCGCCAACATCCTGGACGCCACGACGCAGCAGGCACCGGCCTGGCCGAACGTCACGCCGTCCACCCTCCTCACCGTCAACGGCGTCCGCATCGGTCTCGTCGGCCTGCTGACCGAACCGGCCCTGTCGCTGAGCGTGGCTGCCAATGTCGCGGGGCTCGCGATGGCGCCGCTCGCGCCGGCGCTCGAAACCGAGGCGCTGGCGCTGCGTCAGCGCGGCGCCACCATCGTGATTGCGCTGGCGCATGCCGGAGGGAAGTGCACGGAGACCGTCAACCCGCAGGACCTGGCCTCCTGCGAATCGAATGCCGAGATCTTCGACCTCGCCCGCCGGTTGCCCGCCGGACTCGTCGATGCGATCGTCGCCGGGCACCGGCACGAGCCGATCGCCCACGAGGTGAACGGCATCCCGATCATCCAGTCGTACTTCCGCGGCCGCGCCTTCGGCCGCATCGATGTCCTCGTCGACCGGGCGACGGGCCGTGCGCAGGCGCACCGCCTGTTCCAGCCGCAGGACCTGTGCGCGCGCGTCGCGCCCGGCGCGGCCGGCTGCGCGGCGCCAGCCCTGGCGAACGCCACGCCAGCGATGTACGAAGGGCAGGTCGTCACCGCGTCCGCGCCCATCGCCGCCCTGCTGCAGCCGGCCGTCGACGCCGCGACCCAGCTGAAGTCGAGGCCGCTCGGTGCCGCGATCACCGCGCCGCTCACCTTTTCCGACTTCACGGAGAGTCCGGTCGGCGACCTGCAGGCCGACTGGATGCGCGCCATCGTGCCGGGGGCCGACGCGGCACTCACGAACAGCGCCGGCCTGCGGGCCAACCTGGGCGTGGGCCCGCTCACCTTCGGCGCACTCTACGAGTTGCTGCCCTTCGACAACCAGCGCGTCACCATTGCGCTGTCCGGCGAGCAACTGCGCACGGTCGTCGCGGCGAACATGACGGTGCGCGGCAGCATGGTGGTGCTCTCGGGTATCCACGCGGCGGCCACGTGCGCCGGCGACGACGTCTCGGTGACGTTGCGCCGCGACTCGGGACGTCTGGTGCGCGACACCGAGATGCTGACAGTCGTCACCAGCGACTTCCTCGCCACTGGCGGCGACGGGTTCCTCACGCCGGTCATGCCGGTGCGCGTGCTCGAGCAGGGACAACTGTTGCGCAGCGAACTCGCCGCCACCATCGGACGGCTGCGCGGCCCCTGGGGCGCCGAACGCCTCGCGCTGCCGCCGCGTGTCACCTATCCAGGGACGCGTCCGGTCACCTGCGCCGCTCGCTGATCTCAAGTCCTGTCGCCCGACGCCGGACATTCCTGGCGTCGGATGATGTCCGACGCGCGTCCAGCCGATAAGGCGGATAGGAAGTCAGCCGAACCATGTCCACACGTCGCCGGAATCAGGGCTTTACGTTGATTGAGTTGTTGATTGTCGTCGCGATCATCGGGATCGTCGCGGCCATCGCGGTGCCGGCACTTGTCCGTGCGCGTATCGCCAGCCTTGAGTCGGCCGCCATCGGGTCGCTCCGCACCATCAACGCGGCAGAATCGACCTACGCCTCGAGCTGTGGCGGCGGCGGCTACGCGCAGTCACTCGACAACCTCTCGCGGCCGGCAGCCGGGTCTGCGCAGCTCTTCATCTCGCCCGATGTGGCGGCCAATGGCGTGAGCAAGAGCGGCTACATCATGAACGCCAGCGCCGACGTCTCGGCCACCACGGTGACGCTGGCGGCGCACACGTGCAACAACTCGGCGCAGGACGCGGTCTCGAGCTATTTCGCCGAGGCGCACCCGGTGTCGATCGGCGTCAGCGGCCAGCGTTCGTTTGCCACTGATGCGCGCGGGTCGCTCTACTTCACAGGGGACGGCAGGGTGCTGGCTCCCGGCATGACCGGCGCGACGGTCCTGCGCTGAACGCCTGACTCCGCGCCCAGACACAGCCGCAGCCGTTCCTGTTCCGCATCGAGTGCTCGTGCGAACCCTCGTACGCCGGGTGCACGGCCGCTCACCAACCCCACCTCGGCGCGTCGCGATCCTTCGACCACGCTGACATTGCCCCACCCGATGACGCGGTCGCGCCACAGCAGCGGCAACGCGTCGCGCGACGGCATCGTCAGCGGGCCACGTCGGGGTTATAGCCGTCGGGCAGCAATTCGATGGCGACCGCGTGGTTGGGTGTGTTCGCGCCCGGCAGCGGCGTGGCGTCGACGCGGAAGGTGGCCAGGACACGGTAGGCCGGACGCTGCGCCCCGCACGGCACCGACGTCGGCGAGTCCGGCCGATAGGTGAGGAACTCGACGTCGTCGAATGTCTTCACAGCCAGTCGCACCGGCCCGGCCGGCGCATCGATCTGCAGCACGATGGCGCCCTGCCGGCAGTCGACGGTTGAGAACATGCCGAGGACCTGCGACTCGCCGACCTGCAGCGAGCGCAGCGTCGGCACGTAGCCGCCCTGCGGCATCGTCTCGCGGCGCGGCTCGTCACGCCCGGCGCCGGACGCTGCCGTGGCGACCGACGAACCGGATTCGAGCGGTTCGCGCGCCGCCGCGGCCAACTGGCGCACCGCGTTCTGCGCCGTGGCAATCCTCGCCATCGTCGAGCGAGCGCCCTCGCGAATGGCCTGGCTG
>CALQBJ020000192.1 GCA_943328785.2 Bifidobacterium breve | reverse complement strand
TATAGTCCGGTCAGCTCAGGAGGCGCCCGCATGCTCCCGCTCACGAAACGTCAGCGCGAAATCCTCGATTATCTGAACGAATTCATCCAGCAGCATGGCTACGCGCCGAGCCTGGAGGAGATCGGACGCCGCTTCGGCCTTTCTTCGCTCGCCACGGTGCACAAGCACCTCACGAACCTGCAGGAAAAGGGCTTCATCAAGCGCGCCTGGAACCGCAGCCGGTCGGTCGAAATGGTGCAGGCACGCAACGGCGGCCGCGCCGTCGAGCTGCCGCTGCTGGGCTATGTCGCCGCCGGCGTCCCCATCGAAGCCGTCGCCTCGAACGAAACCTTCGCCGTCCCTGAAGACTTCGTCGGCAAGCGCGACACCTACGTGCTGCGCGTCCGCGGCGACTCGATGATCGACGAGCAGATCAAGGACGGCGACTTCGTCGTCGTTGAAGACCGCAAGACGGCCGAGAACGGCGAAATGGTGATCGCGCTACTGCGCGGCACCGACGTCACCCTGAAAAAGTTCTACCGCGACAACGGCCGCATCCGCCTGCAGCCGGCCAACGCCACGATGCAGCCGATCTACGCCGACGCGGATCAGGTGCAGGTGCAGGGGGTCGTGGTCGGGGTGATGCGAAAGTACTGACTTCCGCTAGGATCGGACCACCATGTCCGACAAGCCCAAGCAGATCAACTTCACCATCGTCCCGGCGGACGAGCCGAACGACAAGCCGCGCACCTACTCGAACTTCTGTTCGATCGCGCACACGCCGTTCGACTTCACGCTCACCTTCTGCGAGGTGATGCCGCTATCCGAAAAGGAAATCCGGGACGCCGAGTCGGAGCACGTCGTGCGCGCGCCTGTCCGCTCCACCATCGTCGTCCCGGTCCAGTTCATCCCGAACCTGATCAACGCCCTCCAGGAACACATGCGCGTGTACTCGGAGTCGTACAACAACGTCGGCTGGAACAAGGGCGGACCGATCCACTAACCCGCCGCCTGCGCACCTCGCATCATGAAATCACCGACCGTCGCCACGGCCATCTTCGATGCGCTCGACGAGCAGCATCCTGGCGCCGACACCGAACTGCACTTCACGAACGCCTACGAACTGCTGACCGCCACCATTCTGTCCGCGCAGTCCACCGACCAGCGCGTGAACATGGTGACGCCGGCCCTGTTTGCCCGCTATCCCTCGCCGGCCGCCCTCGCAACGGCGACGGCCGAGGAACTCGAGCCGCAGATCCATTCGACCGGCTTCTTCCGCACCAAGTCGAAGTCGCTCATCGGCATGGCCACGGCGCTGATGGCACAACACGGCGGCGCGGTGCCGGCCGACATGGACGCGCTCGTCCAGTTGCCGGGCGTCGGCCGCAAGACCGCGAACGTCGTGCTCGGGCACGCGCTCGGGGTGCCCGGCCTGCCGGTCGATCGCCACGTACTGCGCGTCGCCAACCGCATCGGCCTG
Source organism: Bifidobacterium breve (assembly GCA_943328785.2). Taxonomy (GTDB): domain Bacteria; phylum Acidobacteriota; class Vicinamibacteria; order Vicinamibacterales; family CAVVIG01; genus CAVVIG01. The sequence goes on along the minus strand of CALQBJ020000192.1, from coordinate 6,092 downwards.
GCCGAGGGTGAAGACGCCGAGAAGGTAGAAGTGCAACTGTGCGCGCTGCTGCCGACGGAACGCTGGACGCGCGCCTCCGATTGCCTCATCCTGCACGGCCGTCGCGTCTGCAAGCCGAAGCCGCTCTGCCCCACCTGTCTGGTGCAGGAGTATTGCGACTACGCGCGCACGGGCGACGCGACCGATGCGCGCGGCGCACGCGGCGCGGGTCGGAAGCCCGGGATCACACAGCCAAAGCCCAAGACCATCACGAAGGCCACGAAGAACGCCTCCCCAAAGGCAGCACCGAAGACCGCAGCAACGGGCGCACCCGCGCGCCTGGTGAAGCCTGGAAAGACATCGCAGTGACACGATCCCAATTCGAACAGCACGTGGCCGACGCGCTCCACACCATCCCGGCGCGCTTCCGCGACGCCATGCAGAACCTCGCCATCGTCATCGAGGACGAGCCCGACGATGAGCTCCTGGAGGAACTGGAGGCGGACGAGGACGACACGCTGTTCGGGCTCTACACCGGCGTGCCGCTCACCGAACGGCAGTGGGCGCAAGAGACGCTACCCGACCGCATCATCCTCTTCCAGGGGCCGCACGAACGCGAAGCTGAAGACGAAGACGACCTCATCGCCTCAATCGGCGAGACGCTCATCCATGAAATTGGACACTACTTCGGGCTGAGCGAGGAAGAGATCGAACACATCGAGAACGAGTATTGGCGGGGCGATGCGCGAGCCGACTGACCGCGGCGGCCGCACCAGGCCGATTCCTCGCAAGCGCTTCGGACAGAACTTCCTCGAAGACGTCTGGGCGCGCAAGGTGGTGGCGGCCATCGCGCCGCAACCGACCGATGCCTTCCTCGAGATCGGGCCTGGACCTGGTGCCTTGACGCGACCGCTGGCCGACGCCGCCAGGTCCCTCGTGGCGTGCGAGATCGACCGCGACCTCGCGGCGGCGCTGCGCGACGAACAACTCCCGCGCGTCACCATCGTCGAGGGCGACTTCCTGAAGCTGCCGTTCGAAGACCTGCGCGACGCGCTGCGGGTGGCGGCACCGGAGGCGACCTCGTTCCGCGTGGCCGGCAACCTGCCCTACAACGTGGCGTCGCCCATCATGTTCCGGCTCATCGACCTGACGCGGCTCGGCCTGCCGCTGGCCGACGCCACGATCATGCTGCAGCGCGAGGTGGCCGACCGGCTGCTGGCCAAGCCCGGCAGCCGCGACTACAGCATCCTGGCCGTGCTCATCGGGCATCGCGCCGCGGTCACCCGGCTGCTGAACCTGCCACCGGGCGCCTTCCGGCCGGCGCCGAAGGTGCACTCCACCGTCGTGCGGCTGCTGTTCCACGGCGCCGAGCCGCCAGTGCAGGACGAGCACGTGCTCGCCTCGGTCACCAACGCCGTCTTCTCGCGACGCCGGAAGACCTTGAACAACGCCCTGCTCGCGTACGGCGGTCTCACCGCCTCCACGGCCGGCCGGGTACTGGCCGACACCGGCATCGATCCGGTCCGCCGGCCCGAAACGTTGAGCCGGGTCGAGCTGTGCCGGCTGGCAGACGCCATCACCGAGATCGCGCACGGAACCCGGCCCCAGCCGGCCCCAATTCCTATGCTATAGTTTTCCAGCTATCTTGTTCTCCCGACGCATTTTGTCGGCACAACCAGCCTTCTTGTTTCAGGCGCACCCAGCAGCCTGATCGAGCTGCCCCACCGGCGGCTCCCGACGATCGACAACGTCCCGCCAGGGGCGATGCGAGCGGCGGTGTGTCTCATAAGTTCACGAATGCTCGAAATCGTTCCGCTCGGCGGTCTCGGCGAATTCGGCATGAACATGCTGGCTCTCACCTGGGGTGAGACAACCATCGTGATCGATGCCGGCGTCATGTTTCCGGACCCCGAACTTCTGGGTGTCGACCGAATCATCCCGGACCTCACCTATCTGCAACAGAAAGGGCGCGCCGCCGCGCTCGTGCTGACGCACGGCCATGAGGACCACATCGGCGCGGTGCCGCACGTGGTGCCTTACATTGCCGGGCCGATCATCGGTACGCCGCTAACGCTGGCGATGGTCGAACAGAAGCTGAAGGAACACGGGCTGGAGGACACGCCGACCGAGTCAGTGCGGCCACGCCAGCGCGTCACCGTCGGGCCGTTCGAGATCGAGTTCATCCGCGTGACGCACAGCATGCCGGACTGCGTTGCGCTGGCGATCCACACACCGCTCGGCGTCATCCTGCACACCGGCGACTTCAAGATCGACCAGACCCCGATCGACGGCGAGCACTTCGACCTGCACCGATTCGCGGAACTCGGCACGCAGGGCGTGCTGATGCTGCTGGCCGACAGCACGAACGTCGACCGTCGCGGCTTCACCGGGTCGGAGACGGAAGTCATCGACGCCTTCGAGGAGGTCTTCACCAGCGCCAGCGGGCGGCTGATCGTCTCGGCCTTCTCGTCGAGCATCTACCGCATGCAGATCGTGGTGGACCTCGCCGCGCAGTTCGAGCGGAAGGTGGCGTTCGTCGGCCGCGGCATGACCCAGAACTCCGAGATCGCGCAACGCCTCGGCTACCTGCGGATTCCCGCCGGCATGCAGATCCGCGACTCGGAGATCGGCAACTTCCCGCAGCGGGACGTCCTCTGCCTCACCACCGGGTCGCAGGGCGAACCGATGTCGGCGTTGTCGCGCATTGCGGTGGACGACCACCGCTACGTCAAGCTGACGGAGGATGACACCGTTGTCATCTCCGCCCGCGCCATTCCGGGCAATGAAAAGTCCATCGGCCGCGTGATGAATCATCTCGCACGGCGTGGAGCCACGGTCATTCACGAGGGCACGAAGCACGTCCACGTGTCGGGGCACGGCAGCGAAGAGGAACTCAAACTCGTCCTGTCGCTCGTGAAGCCGCGGTACTTCATTCCGGTCCATGGTGAGTTCCGGCAGTTGTCCCTCCACGCGCGGGTGGCGAAGCGGGTGTTCGCCGGGCGCGATCCGCATCCGGAGATTCTGCTCATCGAGAACGGCGACATCGTCACGGTCGACGAGGCCGGGGCCCGCATCGCCGGCAAGGCGCCGGTGGGCCGCGTGCTGATCGATGGCACGCTGACGGGCGAGATCGGCGACGAGGTGCTGCGCGACCGCCGGCACCTGGCCGAGGACGGCCTCGTGGTGCCGGTGGTGGCCATCAACAAGCAGACCGGAATGCTCGAAGGGGTGCCCGACATCATCACGCGCGGGTTCGTGATGGAGAACAGCGAAGAACTGCTCGCCGACGGCGCGCGCGTGCTGGCGGAAGTCATCGCCAACGCCAGCCTCGAGGAGCGGACCGACCAGGGGATCATCAAGGAGAAACTGCGCGTGGAGCTCCGCCGGTTCTTCCGCAAGCGCTCGGGCCGGAGGCCGTTCGTGCTGCCGGTCATCATGGAGATTTGAGACTGTGAAGGGATCCACCATTTCTCGCCGGCTCAGCGAGTTCGTGGGCGTTGCACTCTTCGCCGCTGCGCTTTTCTGGATCGTTGCGTTGGCGAGCTATGACCCGTCGGACCCGGTGTGGTTCATCAAGGTCGGTGTCGGCGGCGACACCGCGAACTTCGCCGGCCGTGTCGGTGCCTTCCTGGCGGAAGTGTCGTTCCAGCTCGTCGGCTACACCGCCTTCGTCGTGCCGGTGGCCCTCATCGTCGTCGGGTGGAACTACTTCTGGTGCCGTGCAGTGGATGCCGTCGGCACGAAGCTCTTCGGCTCGACGCTGCTGTTCATGTGCGTCGGCACGTCGCTGAGCATGATTCTCACCGGCACCAACGTCGCGGGCATGGCATCGAACACCGGCGGCGGCTCCATCGGCCGCTGGCTCGCCGAACAGATGACGTCGAACCTGGGCAATACCGGGTCGATGATCATCCTGCTCGCCCTCATCTTCATCTCGGTGATCGTCTCGACGCAGTTCTCCTTCGGGCGGGCGTTCGCCTCCATCTTCAGCGCGGCCGGCGACGGCGGCACGAAGGTGTTCTCCAGCCTGCGCGAGTGGAACGAGGAGCGCCAGCGCGAGAAGCAGCGGCGCGACGTCATCGACAAGCACACGAAGAAGGCTGGCGCCGATGCGGCGGCGGTGAAGGCAATGGCCGAGGCCGGGGCCAAGGCCAACCGCCACCGCAGCGCGGTCGACGCTGGCGAGCAGGCGGCTGCTGGCACACCAGCCCAGGCCCCGGCGCCCAAGGCGGTCGTGCCGCCGCCGCGCCCGCGCCCGGTCATGCCGGCACCGCCGCTGCCACTCACGGACTCCGAACCGCTGACCAAGGCGCCCGCCGAGCGCCGCGTCGGCGACTACATGCTGCCGCCGATGGCGCTGCTCGACGCGCCGAAGACGGAGCGCAAGATCGACGAGCGCGAGTTGATGTCGAGCGCACGCTTCCTCGAGGAGAAGTGCCGCGAGTTCTCGGTCGAGGGAGCGGTCACCCAGATTCACCCGGGTCCAGTCGTCACCACCTACGAGTTCAAGCCGGAAGCCGGCGTGAAGTACTCGAAGATCACCGGCCTGGCCGACGACCTCTGCCTCGCGATGCAGGCCGAGTCGGTGCTGATCGACCGCATCCCCGGCAAGTCGACCGTCGGCATCCAGATTCCGAACAGCCAGCGCGCCCAGATCTCGCTGCGCGACCTGCTCGAGTCGGACGCCTACGAGAACACGACGGCAAAGCTGCCGATCGCGCTCGGCAAGACCATTCACGGCGACCCCTATATCGCCGACCTCGCCGCCATGCCGCACCTGCTCATTGCCGGCTCCACCGGCACCGGCAAGTCGGTTGGCATCAACTCGATGCTCACCAGCATCCTCTACCGCGCCACGCCAGACGATGTGCGGTTGATCATGGTGGACCCGAAGCGGCTCGAACTCGGCATGTACGAGGACATCCCACACCTGCTGACGCCGGTCGTCGTCGACCCGAAGCAGGCCGCGAACGCGCTCCGCTGGGCGGTGCGCGAGATGGAAGAGCGCTACAAGACGCTCGCCGCCGAAGGCGTCCGCAACCTTGAGCAGTACAACCGCAACATCCTCCAGGCGATTGCCGAGAAGCGCACGCCGAAGGCCGGTGGCGAGTACCCGAAGCCGCTGCCGATGATCATCGTGCTCATCGACGAACTCGCCGACCTGATGATGGTGGCTGGCAACGAAGTGGAACAGTCGATCTGCCGCCTCGCCCAGATGGCGCGTGCGGTCGGCATCCACCTGATCCTCGCGACGCAGCGTCCGTCGGTCGACGTCATCACCGGCCTCATCAAGGCCAACATGCCGTCGCGCATCTCGTTCCGCGTCGCGTCGAAGATCGACTCGCGCACCATCCTCGACGGCAACGGCGCCGAGCAACTGCTCGGCCGCGGCGACATGCTCTTCCTGCCGCCGGCCTCGTCGCGCTCCATCCGCCTGCACGGCCCCTACATCTCCGAACAGGAAAGCGCGCGGCTCGCCAGCTTCCTGCGCAAGCAGGGTAAGCCGAACTACAACGAGATGATCACCGCAGAGGAGAAGTCCGACGCCGTGAGCGGTATCGACATGGAGAAGGACGAGCTCTACGACGAGGCCGCCCGGATCATCGTGTCGAGCGGCCAGGCATCCATCTCCTTCCTGCAGCGCCGGCTCCGCATCGGCTTCAGCCGTGCAGCACGACTCGTCGACATGATGGAAGCCGAAGGGCTCGTCTCCCCCTCGGCCGGTGGCAAGCCGCGCGAGGTGCTCGTGGACAAGTCGTACTTCGACGAGGTGGACGCGCAACTGCGATGACGGGATTCGCACGCCTTCGCACGCTGGCGGCGATGGTCGCCGTGCTGGCCGGCGCGGCGCCGGGCCCGCTGCTCGCCCAGGGCGCCGCAGTCGTGGTGCGCCCTGCCGACGCCCTCTTCGCCGACGCGTCCGCCACGGAACTCGCCGTCCGCAAGTCGCTCGCGGCGCCGGCGCCGCAGCCGACGCTGCTGAAGGCGGTGCGCACGGTGGTGGCCGACTACGAACAGGTGGTCCGGCAGCACCCGACCAGCGGCTTCTGCGACGATGCGCTGTGGCGTGCGGCCACACTGGCACGCGACGCGTTCGCTATCTTCGGTGAGGC
>CALQBJ020000191.1 GCA_943328785.2 Bifidobacterium breve | reverse complement strand
GATGACCTGGTCGGCACGCGCGCCAAGCGGATTCGTGTAGAACTTGAAGCCGTTGCGCCGATCGTGAAACGTGTCGAGGACTATACCGAAGTTGTCGTTCTGGCGGAGTTGTGAGGTGTCGCGGCGCATTTCATTCGCCGTCCACTTACTGGGAGGCGCCGACTCCCACAGGCGTCCGCAGACGTAGATGTTGTTCTGGTCGTAGAACACCCAGGCCTCAGTGCGCTCCGTCGACGGCTGCCCTTCACGAGGCAGGTTCTGGATGAATCCGTCGATGGACAGCACTGCACTGTAGGCGGCCTCGTCGAGGCGACCGTCGATCTTCAGAGGGTGCTCGAGGCGAGTGGCGCGAACCGTAGCCTGCCCGCGCTCGTCGCGCATGATGATCGCCGGGGGGACGGGTGCTGGCGGTCGGTCGCCGGTCGAACGGGGCGCCGCCGCTGGCGCACGCTGGAATCCAGAAACTGGAGGGGAGGGTGCACCGAACGCGGATGACGTCGTCGGGGACGCTACCAGGAGAACGATCCAGAGCCGATAGACCACACGGACAGCGCGAACCAGACTATTGCCTCTCACCGCTCACCCCTCGAACTTGCCCCACCAGACGTCCTGATCGGCCTAGTTTATCCGATGCCGCGGATGCCGACGGTCGGCGCGAGCGTGAGTCCGGGTGGTCAGGCGCACGAATCAACCGCGCCCCCCGCCGCTACCGCGTCAAAAGAATCGGTGCTTATGCTCGTAGCGGAGTAATGCCAGCGTTCAGTCGGCGATAAAGCCGCACGATGCTCGGCTCCGCATTGAGTTCCACCAGCCGCTCGAACGATTCCGCAAAGGGCTCGCGCCGCCACTGCAGGTACTCGTCGTAACGACGCCGGTCCGCGCGCACGTCGAGGAGATGGTCGGCCAGTTCGTCCGCACTGCCAAAATCGCGCGCGAAGATGGCGCATTTCGGCGCGGGCAGAAACTCCTCCACGTTGGGCGCGCCGAGATAGACCGGCACCGTCCCGGCGGCCAGGGCGTCGTACACTTTTTCCGAGACATAGTCCCGTTCGAGCGCGTTTTCAAAGACCAGATGGAAGGCGTACCGCGAAATCACCCGCAGCTTCGTCTCGCGCCCCCGGTCCCACCACAAACGGCGGGAACCGTTCCCCTTTCCATAGCGATCCACTTTCAGGCGGCCGGCCAGTTTCCCCAACCAGTCGGCGCGCTCGTGGCCCACCTTCGGGTTCGAGCCGACGTAGACAGCGGTCGCTCGCCGGAATTTCCATCGCGGCGGCGACCGGAACGAAGACAGCATGTGCGGCCGAAAATAGGTCAGCGGAATCTCGCAATCCTGCCGCAGCCCCATGCGCACATCGAAGTTGCGCATGAAGCCCTCGTCGGCCTGGTACGGGTAATTCGCGTCCGCTTCAACCGAGAGCGCGACCCAGGTCTGCCCCGGTCTCTTCTCCGGCAACTCTTCCGAGCGCAGGTTCGGCAGGTGAAAGACCACCGCATCCGCTTCGGCCAGCTTCGTCCGGTCCGTCACGATCTCGCAGAGCCCGTTCACCAGCGTCGGATCGAAACCTTCCGCGCTCGCCAGCGCATCGCGAAAGAACCCGGTGTAGTAGAGAATCTTCACGCGCTTCCCCTCTGGCCGCGCAGTTGCGCCGAATAGTCCTCGGCAATCCGGACCAACCCCTCCGCCATCCGGCCCCAACCGCCACCAGCCGCCACGCTGGGGCGCGCCGACGTTTTTGGGGGAGCCGTGCCGTCGATGATCGCCCGGATCGTCTCCACCGTCGCGGCCTCATCCGGCCGCCACCATTTGCTGCCCTGAAAGAACGCCGCCATTCCCGGATCCTCGGCAATCTCCGGCTCGACTGCCTCCACCGGCAGGAGAAACGCAAACTCCGGCCGCAGGTAGTGAAGATACGAGGAATGGCGCGGGGCGATCAGTTGCAGGTCGCATCCCGCCGCCTCCACCATCGGCAGGTCGAAGCCCTCGCCGAAGGACATGCTCCAGTAGTGCGAGGCGGCGGCGTACAGCCGCGGCATTTCCCCCTCATCGAGCTGCCGCTCACAGAGGACGATCGGGGCCGCGTCCGCAAACCGCCTGCCCACCTCGTCCTCCAACCCGAGCACCATCTCGTCGTAGCGCGCTCTGCTGCCAGTGGTGTAGAAACCCGGCTTCAGGATCAGCACCGCGTCGTCGGCCGCCCGCGTCGCGCGCAACCAGCAGCGCAACAGCCCGCGCAGGTTCTTCCGCTTGATGAATTCCGCGACGTTCACAAACCGGCACCGAAACTCGCGCACCGGCTGCCCGTCGCCTGTCCGCAATTCGAGCGGCTCCGCGCCCGGGCTAAAAAGCTCGAAGTCGGCGCCCTCCGGGCATACCGCCACCTTCTCCCCAGCGACGCCGCCCGCGATCCAGCTTTGCCGCGACGACTCGGTCGGCACGACGACAAGATCGATCTTTTCCGTCGCCCGCGCCCACGTCGCCGGAATGCGGTCCGCCTCGAACATTGTGTAGTTGACGTTCGGACAGTCGGGAGAGCAGGCGACTTGCTGCGGCATGCCGAAATGCAGGTGCAGATCCGCCCGGCGCACCCGCCGCGGTTTCAGTAGATCGGCAGGAAGCTTTTCCATGCGCCGCGTCGGGCTCCATTTCGCCAGGTCCCGCAACTCGATCTCCACGCCCAACCGGCGCAGCTCCGGCACGATCGATCGCACCACCCGGTCGTAGCCCGTGATGCCCTGGAACGGACCCGTCACGCGCCAGCGGCGTCGCGGCCGGGCCGCGCCCCGACGGAACAATGAGGTCAGAAAACTCAAACGCGCCGAGTGTGGTTCAAACAGGCTATTCATCCCAACCCAACAGCGCTAGGGTTTCCGCGTGCGGCTCTCGTCTCGCCAGTCCGACCTGGGACGCGCCTACGCCTTACAGCACGGACAACCCGCGCCGACGGTGGAGAGCAGCGAGCGTCCAACCTGGCGCTCACTGCTCGCTCGGCTGTCTGCCTGCGCCGACGCCACCGCAAGACCAGCCGACGCTCCGCCAGCCCGATCGTCCTGCCGATGCCGTGGCTGCTCGTCAGCCCGTTGTGCCGCACCGCGGTATCCGGTCTGAATCCGGAACTGGCGCATGTCGATCGTCGTGTCCACCCGGATGCTGGTCGCGCCTGTCACCTCGAAGCGGGTGAACGGCTGGCCATCCACGGTGATGCGAACCGCACTGGCGTTCGGCAGGTTGGTCACCGTGAACGCGGTCGCTGCGCCGCGCTTGTCTGGCGCCGCCGCGTAGGTGCCGACGTTGAGCGTGCCGCTCGGACCGTCGTTCCACGCCTGATAGATCCCCATCGACGGGAAGTCGACCCCTTCAACCGTTGGCGCGGTGAACTTGTCCATGAAGGGCGCCTGCAGCGACCGCATCCAGTCACCTGGCCGCCCGATCTCCGACACCATCATCGTGGCGCTTCCCTGTCCGCGGGGATGCCCTTCGGTCGGAAAGCTCGTCCACCAGCCGAACATCTCGTTCTGCCTGCCGAAGAAGCGCGGGTCGCTCTCCCGCTCCGCCGCCGCCTTGAGCTTCTCGGCCACGGCCGTGTCGCCCAGTTCGCGCGCCATCAGCAACAGGTTCGGATTGGCCCGCACCTGCGCATTCGGCGCCCGGACGCCGCTGGCGTTCGCCGCCACCTCGTAGAGGAACGTGGCAAACTCCCGGTCCTGCGGGGCTACGAGAAACGCCGTCAACGCTCCGCCGGCCGCGGGGCCATTGAGTTTGAAGTTCACCTGAGGGTCGAAGTAACTGGTGACCCATTCGAGCTTGCCGTCGGCGCCTACGCCCACGTAGTTCTTCTTCGCGTACTCGAGGAAGTTCTCCGCGGCACGATGCGTTTGCTTGTTGTAGACGCGGTCGTACAAGTACATCCCGAGCGCCGCCGCACTGTTGCAGTAGAACCAGATCTTCGTGTTCTCGCAGTGCGGCCCTTCAGGACGCTGTCGATACTGCGCCTCCAGGCGCGTCGCCAGCCGGTGGTGGTCCCACTCGAACTCCTCGTCGCCGTAGCCGGTCACCTTGAACGGACTCGCCCACTTGTCGCTGCCAGACACGTATTTGTGGGTAGCGAGCAGCAGGTGGAACCACCCGCGGAAGAACAGGTAACCGTCGGCGCCGATCGGGTCCTTCTGCAGGCCCCACGGTTCAACGCCGTTCGCCGTCCAGCCGTAGCGGTTGTAGTTGCCGCGCAGATTCGGCGGCAGCGTCGCCATGATCTGTGGCGGATACTTCGCGCGCTTCGGGTCGTCACCGATCTGCGTCAGCCAGTCGATGGCGCCCCAATAGGTGGGATAGCGCTTCGCCATCTCGTCGGTCATCCGCGTGTACGCCTCGCGCCAGGCCGGCGTCTGGTCGGCCATCATCATGATGCCGTAGGCGGAGTAGGACAGGTCGAAGCGCCCGTAGCTGAGGACGACCGGCGCGGTGTAGCGATCCCACCAGGGGTGAGGAATGCCGACGCTGCTCCAGTCGTCGGGCGTGGTGCTCTTCTCCCAGAGGAAGCGCATCCAGCCGAGCGCGCGGCGATTCAAGGTTGGAAAGGGCGAGGCCGGCGCCTCAGGCAGCGCCAACGGCGAGGGTGCGCCCTGTGCGAGCAGCTCGGTTGCCGACATCGCCGGCAGCCCGGCGGCGCCGGCCGCCGTGCCGACGGTCTTGAAGAAGTCACGCCGAGAAACCCCGGTCCCCATCGATATCCTCCTGCCGCAGTCGTTCGTTGCGGACGTCGATGAATTCTACAGGCTGGGTTCTCGATCGGCGGTCGTAAGATGTCGCAGCGACCTACGCCACGCCCACCGCGTCGTCCTCCGTCCGCGGCGCGGGCGCAGGCGTGAGCTCGATGACGGTCGACTTCAGGTAAGCGTTCTGGTCGTGCTCGATCGCACCGGCCGGCAGGTGCTTGTAGAACGGCCCCATCGACTCGCGCAGCCGATCGCCATAGAGCGCCGGCAGCACGGTCGACTCCCCTTCCAGATAGTCGCGCAGACTGGTGTCGGTATCGAGCCTGGCGCGCAGGTCGGTGTAGTAGTTCACGCGACCGGTGCCCTCGTTCGAGAGGGCGCGCAGCAGGTTGAAGCCGGTCGGCAGAATCCCGGTGTTCGCCTGGAAGCGACGACCGACGGCGCGCCACGAGAAGCTGTAGCGCGTCATATCGATCAGCTGATCGTAGAACCGCTTCCACGAATAGTTCTTCGGGATGACGTTCATCGCCGAATGGCTATTCAGGAGGAAGAACGGATGCGGCAACACGCGTCCCGCTCGCTGGTATTCGAGGTTCAGCGGCGCTGCCTGCCCGAAGGCGGTGAGCAGCGAATAGGCCGGGAACGCACCGGGGCACAAGTCGACGAACGTCTTGGTCAGCTCGAACGGCTCTGGCCCCTCGTCGCAGTCGAGGCCGAGCACGAAGTTCGTCTGCACGTACGGAATGTGCCGCAGGATCATGTTGACGTGATCGGCCACCTTCCGCACCTTGTCGATCCCTTGATTCGAACCGGTGCGCGACTTTCCGCCCATGTCGTACCACGACTCGACGCCTGGCAGGATGGCCCGGAAGCCGGCCTTCTTCATCCGCGTGACGTGCGCCTCAGTGAGGAGCGAGAGGCTGCTCTCCCCAATAAAGTCGATCGACCCGTTCGGCACGGCGTCCTCGATCGCATCGAGGTAGTCGTCGAAGCGCACGCCGAAGTTCGGATCGTGCCAGCCGACGAGCGGCCGCTTCATCTTTGTCTGGATGAAGCGTAGGTCGCGCTTCATCACCTCGAAGTCGAGCGGCTGATACGGAATCTCCGAGTCGATGCAGAACGAGCAGGTGTACGGGCAGCCGAGGCTGCCGATCATCGGCACCAGCTTCACGATCGGCGCCTTGCGCAGCATCGGCTCGATGAACTTCCAGCGCTCGACCACACCCGGCAGTTCGGCGGGCTGCTTTGCCGACTGCAGGCGCACGCCCTCTGGACGATGAGGCGTGCAGTCGCGAAGCACGTCGTCGATCGTCGACTGGTCGCAGAAGCCGAGCACGTAGTCGAAGTATTTCTGCGCGTCCTGCGGGTAGCAGCGCGCATGCGGGCCGCCCAGCACCGTGCAGGCGCCCTTCGCCTGGTACCAGTTACTGAGGGCGTACGCGAGTTGCGCCGACACGCTGAACGAGGTGATGAAGACCAGGTCGACGTCGCTCGGCAGGTCGGTTTCGAGGTTCTCGAAGCCGGTGTAGCACATGAAGCTGACGTCGTGCCCCGCCTGCTCGCACCACACCGCCACGACCTGGGGCATGATGCTCGCGAAATTCGGGGCCATGACACGGGCGAACATCGAAGTTTCGGGGCCCTTGGTCAGCAGGTCGATGATTCCGATCCGGAGTTTTCGCATCAGGGTCTCGACGGGCGATTGAACGACAGTGAGTCTCGCCGAGCGCGGCATAGGCGCAGTCGGCACTCCGTCCGAGGAAGCACGACCACGTGAGACCGATGGCAAAAAATGCCGGACACGTTCCGGCGACGGAGAAAATCTGCGCGCAGACTGGTCGCCCGCGTCACATCATCGGTACGACGTCCGCAGGGTGGTGCACACAGTGACAGTAGCGCGCGCTCCACCGAAACACAACAACGACTTCACAATGCCCACAGCAGCGCCTGTTCAGCGTGCCCGAGCCAGGTTCACCACCGCGTCCCAGGAGAACCGGACGAAGCGGTGGAGCTCGTCCTCCAGCAACCGTTCCTGGTCGCTGTGCGAGCCGAACCCCTTCGCTCCGTCCTCGACGTCCACCGCCGGCCCTGTGCCGTAGCACTGAATCCCCTTCTCGCGCAGGTACGCCATGTCGGTGGCGCCGGCACTCATGGTCGGGACGAGGACCGTGTCGTAGTTCTGCGCAATCGCCGTCTGCAGCGCGCTCAGGGCCTCGGTGTCGAGCCGAGCCGCCGGCGCCGCCGGACGCACGTCGCGCGCGGCCCACGAGACGGACACCGCCGGGTCGTTCACCACGCGGCGCACCTCGGCGAGGAAGGCGGCTTCGTCCTCCGCCGGCAACAGGCGCACGTCGAGTGTCGCCTTCGCTTCCGAGGGGATGACGTTCACGCGGTAGCCGCCCTGGATGATGGTCGGCGACAGCGAACTGCGCAGCATCGAGGCCAGCCGCGGCTGCGTGCGGGCGAAGAAGTCGACCGCCTCATCGGCGGCTGTGGACGGCGCCGTGAGCAGCGCACGGTAGCGGGCCGCGTCGTCGGGCGGCGTCATGCGCGCCATCCGGGTGAGGTATTCGCGTGTCGTGTCATTCAACCGGATGGGCGGCTTCCAGGCGACGAGCGCCGCGACCGCCATCGACAACCGGCCAATGGCATTGGTCTGTAGCGGCACCGAGCCATGCCCGGAGATGCCGGTGGCCGTCAGCTCGATCGCATGCGGAATCTTCTCGGCTGACTGAATCGACGCGTACTGCACGCGTCCGCCCGACCGCGCAACCGTGCCCCCCTCCCCAAAGCAGAACTCGGCCTCGATCTCCGGCAGGTGCTGCTTCACCATGTACTCGATGCCGACGCGCGTCGTCCCCTCTTCCCCGGCTTCGGCCAGGAAGATGACGTCGCGATCGAGCGGCACGTTC
>CALQBJ020000190.1 GCA_943328785.2 Bifidobacterium breve | reverse complement strand
CAACTGAAGAGTCGTTTGACGCCGTGCATCCGCGACCCTTCCCACCCGAGGTGGTCGCAGACCTGCAGGACATTGAGCGGTCGATTAGTCACGAGTGTTACCTATATTGACACTGACCGGGAACGGCCCGTACACTTTCCCCCGCCTACCCGATTTCGACGCTCGAGGACCCAGCCTCTCCGCGCAATGAACGCGCCCGTTCGTTGCGCCGACCCACTACAGCATCTCTCCAGCGCTGCCGATACAACTGATGCGCCGGCAACTAACACCGTTGTCACCCATCCTCGGGTTCAGGTCCTGATATGCGAAAGTTCACGCGCCTGCTACTGCTCGCGCCACTGCTGCTCACCGCTGCAGCCTGCGAGCTCACGAAAACCGAAAATCCCCTGAGTCCGTCGGTGGCGGGTCCGATCCCAGGGGTCGACATTTCGGCGCCGAAACTGCTCGAACCGCTCTCGGGACAGCAGATTGCCGGCGACAAGCAGCCCATTATCCTGCTGATCGAGAACGCCTGGTCGACCGGTCAGCGTCCACTGAGCCTGCTGGTCGAAGTGGCGACCGACGCAGGCTTCGCCAACCTTGTGTTCTCGCGCGACGCCGTCGCGCTCGGCGAGGGCGGCCGCACCGCACTGACCTTACCTACCCCACTCGGCACCGGCCGCGCCTACTACTGGCGCGCGCAGGCCAGGGACGGCGCGAACTCCGGCCCCTACTCGCCCACGATGGGCTTCAACGTCTTCACGCCGGTCAGCTTCGACAAGCCGGCGCCGCGCTCTCCGGTCGGCAACGTGAAGGTGAGCACTCTCACGCCCGAGTTCGTCTTCGACAACGCGCCGCGCGCCGGGATCCCCGGACTTGTCACCTATGTCATCGAGGTGGCCACCAACAGCGCGTTCGCCGGCATCATCGCGGCCTGGCAGTTCCCGGAACAGGGTGGTCAGACGAGGTTCGTGGCGCCCAGCGGCCTGCCCGTGTCGTCGCAGCTCTTCTGGCGTGTCCGCGCCTACGAGTCGACGGCGCTCGGTCCCTGGTCCGACACGGCGAGCTTCGTCACGCCCACGCCCGCGACGCCTCCTCCCACAACGGGCGGCGGTGGTGGCGGCGGTGCCTGCACCAACTCCACGCAGCCCGGCATCGTCACCTGCCGCCGCGAGCAGTTCAAGGGATACATGGACGCCGGCACGGCCCTGGTCTTCCTCAAGAACGTCGCGGGCGACATGAACAAGCTCGGCACCTGGGGCACCGGCTACGGCCTGCTGCGGAAGACGGGCGGCGCCAGCTGCGGCGGCTATGCCTGCGACATCATCTGCAAGGGTTCAGGCACATCCCAGCAGCAGTTCGACGTACTGGGCGACTCGGAAGGGGCTCAGGTACCGACGTGGGGCGGCCCGAAGATCTACCCGAACATCCGAGTGGACAGCTGCGACGTGCCGTAAGCGGCGCACACGAGGACGAACAATCGAAAGGGCGCGCCAGGGTGTGTTCCCCGGCGCGCCCTTCGTGTGTACTGGGCTGGTGTGGTGTGGTGTGGTGTGGTGTAGCCGCGAACCTTCAGGTTCGCTGAACGGGCCGACCTAAAGGTCGGTAGCTACGTCGATGGAGAAGTCGCCTAGAAGCGCAGACGCATGCCGGCACCAGCCTGCATGCCACCGACGTTGAGCTTGTCGGTCGTCGCGTCGAGCGTCACCTTCGCTGGCGCGAAGCGCGCGAAGCCGCCGACGCCGATGTGACCGTTGATGCCGTAGGTGACGTCGACCGTCGCCGCGATGCCCGTGCCACTGCCATTCTGCGTCTCGATGACCGGCGTGACGTTCTGGGTGCGATCGGGCACGGTGAAGGAGCCGACGACGTCCTGGCTGAGGCGCACGAAGGCGGGGCCGATGCCTGCGGCGACGTCGAGCTTGCCGGTCAGCGGATAGGCCCAGATAATCTGCGGCATGATCGACACTTCGCTATGCTTCAGGCCCGTCGCGGTACCGGCAACAGCCTTCGGGCGGTCGAAGACAATCTGGTTGGGAATCGTTGCGGCAATCGTCGCGGCACCAGTCTTCGAGAAGGTCGCGACGGTGAGCCCGACATAGACGTCGCCGAACACACGGTAGCCCGCACCGAAGTCGAATAACACACCTGCGCCGATCGGGTAGGAGGCCGTGAGGCTGGCCGGTTCCTCGTACACCGTCTTGGTTGCCGACGAATCGAACGTGCGGCTCGCGAGTTGGCCGCCGACGTTGGCATTCACGAAGAACTTGGTCGTCGCAGGCGACGGAGTCTGAGCGAAGGCGGGCATGGCCGCCGCGAGAAGGGCCGCCGCGGCCACCAGACCGGGGGCGAATTTCGTAGCGATCATCTAAGGTCCTCTGCGTTACAAGTCTTGAAAGATGCTGGAATACACGTAATTATGACGAAATCTAAGCCTGCGGATGGTAGCACGGGCTGCCGCGGTTCCGATATGATCGTCGGCACCCTGATGACCATCGCGAACCCGAGCCGCCAGTCGGCGTGACCACTCCGTCAATCGGCAAGATCCTCCGTCCGCTCGTCGCCTGTCTGCTGACCGGATACGTACTCTACAGGGCCGACCCCGGCGCCGTGCTGCGCGCGGGCGCCAACGCCGATTGGCGCTGGCTGCTGGCCGCGGCCGTGCTCGTCGTCGCCGACCGCAGCCTGATGGCCTACCGCTGGATCACGTTGCTCTGCCCGGTCGACGCGACGTCTCGTCCCAGGGTGCGCGAACTCCTGCACATCTTCTTCGTCAGCACGTTCCTCGGCACGTTCCTGCCGGCCAGTGTGGGCGGCGATCTGGTCCGCGCCTACAGCCTCGCACGCCTCGAAGTCGCGCGCGGCCAGGCGCTGGCGTCGGTGCTGATGGACCGCATGCTCGGCGTCATGTCCATCGTCATCGTCGGCGTCATCGGCCTGCTCGCCGCGGGTCGCGGCGACCTCATCTCCATCCGCGGCATCTACATCTCGCTCGGGGTGGCCAGCGCGCTCTCGATCGGCATCCTTGCCGTCGTCTTCAGCGCGCAGGCGGCCGATCTGGCGCGCCGCGTCGCCGAGGCGCTTCCCATTCGCAGGGTCGGCGCGATCGCCGGTGAAGTGACTGGCGCGACGCGAGCCTACGCGCCCTACCATTTGCAACTGATCAACGTCCTGGCCGGCTCGGTGGCGGTGCAACTGCTGCGCGTGGCCCAGGCCTGGTGCCTCGGCATGGCGCTCGGTATCGCGGCGCCGTTCATGGTCTACCTGGCGTTCATCCCGCTGATCCTGCTTGTCATGCTGCTGCCGGTGACCATCAACGGTATCGGCACGTCGCAGGTGGCGTTCGTCTGGTTCTTCTCGCGGGCCGGCACGCCGGCGCCGGCCGCGTTCGCGCTCTCTGTTCTCTTCCTCGGGCTCGGCGTCCTCGGCAACCTGCCGGGTGGCCTGCTGTATGCGCTGCAGCCGACGCCAAGGCCCGTCAAGCCATGACTTCCACTCGCGCAATCGGGGCGCTCGCCCTCCTCGTCGCCGCCGTCACCGGCCTCATCGGCGGCCCGGCCGGACTCGGCTACGCCGCAGTGTTCGTGCTCGCCACGGTACCGGGCTGGCCCGTGGGACGTGCGGTCTTCGGCGCTGGCCACCCGGCGCGCTGGATCGCGGGCGGGCTGATTGGCTACGGCCTGACGACCGTCGCCCTCTGGGTGCCGCTGGCCCTGCACCAGGCGTGGTGGCTGCCGTTCGTGGCGTCGTGGGCGGTGGCATGCGTCCTCACGTTTGTCCTGTTCCGCCGCAACGCCGAGCTACTGGCGCCGCTGCCGCAATGGACCGGCGACACGACGCGTGCGCTGGCGCTGGCGCTCTGCCTCGTACCGCTCGTGATGGTGCTGCCCTACCGCAACGTCGCGAAGATCGACGAACAGGGCGGACGGAACTACCGCGCCTACTTCACGGCCGACTTCGTGTGGCACGAGGCACTGGCCGGCGAACTCGCCCGCTTCACCTCGCCGCCGCGTAACCCGTACATGGCGGCCGAACCGCTGCACTACTACTGGGGCTACTTCGTCCTGCCGTCGGTCGCGACCGGCGTCGTCACGCAGGCGAAACAGGTGCCGCCGATCGAGTCGTTCCTCGCGGTGAATAACCTCGGGGCAGGCCTGCTGTTCGTCGGTGCCGTGTTTCTGGCGGCATTCGCGGCGGTGCCGCGCGCATGGGCTGTCGCCTGGGCACTGTGGCTGGTGGTGCTGTCGGCCAGCGCCGAAGGGCTGTATCAGGTCGTGTCCCAGTGGCAGAAAGGCGTGCCGCTGTCGCAGGTACGCGGCATCAATATCGACGCCGTCACGGCCTGGTTCTTCTACGGCCTCACCGTGGACGGCCTGCCACGGTCGCTCTGGTGGGGCCCGCAACACGCCAACGCCTCGGCGCTCGGCCTGCTCGCCGTCACTCTTGCCATCTGCGCCGGCCCCGCAATGCGCGTGCGCGCCGCGCTGGTGGCTGGCGCGGCCCTCGGCCTGGCGCTGATGATGAGCCCATTCCCCGCCGGTTCGATGACGCTGGTCTACGGCGCGGCGCTGATCTGGATGGCACTCTCGACGCCGCGGGTGCTGCCTCGTCTCGTGCTGACGCAGTGTGCTGCCGTGGCGATGGTCGCCCTCGGCCTCGGCTGGTGCCTGCTGAACGGCACCTTCGAGGGCGCCGGCAGTGCGGTGGCGCTTGGCCTGTCCAGCGCCGCCATGCACACGCCGTTCACCATCCTCGGCCTCGCACTCGGCCCGGCACTCGTGCCCGCACTGGCCGGCCTTGCCGTCGTCGCGACGCGTCGCTTCCCCCCCAGCACCAGGGCCGCGGTGGCCGGCGTGGCGCTGTCGGCCCTGCTGTTCTTCTTCGTCACCCTCGTGCTCGAACCGATCTGGGTCGGCTGGCGCGCCGGGCACCTGTTCCTCATCTCGTCGCCGGCCCTCATCGCCGCGGCGCTCGGCCTGCTCTACGACCGCGTCGGCCGCACGGCGACGGTCGGCCTAGCCGGCGTGCTGATGCTCGGCGGCGCACCGACCACCCTGATCGACATCTACAACGCGCAGGACACGACGAACCTCAACATGGGTCCGGGCTTCCGCTGGACCGTCCGTCTCTCGCCGCAGGAGCAGGAAGCACTGCGCTGGGTGGAAACGCGCACCCCGCGCGCCGCACTGGTGCAGATGTCGCTGACGCCGCGCGGGCGTGAAACGTGGTCGCTCATCCCGTCGTTCGCGCGACGCCGCATGGCCGCCGGCCTGCCGATCTCACTCCTTCGCACACCCGAGTACGACGCGCTGGCGGCACGTGCCGATCGCATTTATCAGACCGCGGACGTGGACGAAGCCGTCGCCCTGTGGCGCGCGTTGAAGATCGACTACCTCTACGTCGGCCGGGTCGAGCGTGAGTCCTGGACCGCAGGCACGGCGAAGTTCACGGCGCATCCCGAGCACTTCGGCCGCGTCTTCTCGAACGACGAGGTCGCGGTCTACGTGCTCTACTAGCCCACGCTGTCCATTTCCCAGAAAATCGGCCATCATATAGGGTCGATTATCCGAATGAGCACAACACGTAGCATCACCATCGTGGGCGCCGGCGTGGCCGGCCTGACCATCGGCCACCAGCTTCGCCAGAACTATCAGGTGACCGTCGTCGAACGCAACGACGTCGTGGGCGGGCTTGCCCGCACCTGGCATTACGGCGACTTCCACTTCGACGTCGGCCCGCACCGGTTCCACACCGAGAACCCGAAGGTGGCGCAGTTCATCCGCGACATCCTCCAGGAAGACGCGATCGAGATCCAGCGCAAGAGCGGCGCGCGCATGTTCGGCAAATTCCACGAGTGGCCGCTGCGGCCGACCGTGCTGCTGGCCATGCCGTTCTCGACGATGTTCCGCGCGTCGAAGGATCTGGTGTTCAAGGAGCACCTCGACGGCGAGAGCTTCGAGGCGGACGTCGTCAACAAGTACGGCCGCACGCTCTACGACATCTTCTTCAAGCCCTACACCGAGAAGTTCCTGTTCTATTCGCCGTCCGAACTGCACCGCGACTGGGCGCGCGCCGGCGTGAATCGCGCGATCATCGACAAGCGTGCAAGTGCGGACAGCCTCTGGAACCTGCTGAAGACGACCTTCATGCCGAAGCCGGTGGAGACAACGTTCCTCTACCCGCCGCACGGCGTCGGCCGCTTCGCTGACCGCCTCAGTGAGTCGATTCAGGCGTCCAACGGCCAGGTCCTGCTCGGCAGCCAGGTGTCGGCCATCGAAACCTCGGGCAACCGGATCGTCGCCATCAACGTGGGCGGCCAGCGGTTGCCGGTGCAGAACCTGATCTGGACCGGTCCGATGAACGAGGTGACGCGCCTGCTCGGCATCACCGGGCTCGACCTCGAATACCTCTCGACGATCTTCTACAACCTGGAACTGAAGCGTCCCGACAAGATGGACTTCCAGTGGACCTACTACGGCGGCGACGAGATCTTCTCGCGCGTCACCACGCCGTCGGCGTTCGCGAAGACCACCCTGCCCACGGGTAAGGGCGCGCTCTGCGTCGAGATGACCTGCCGCGAGGGCGATGAACGCTGGGCCAACCCCGAGAAGTACACCGACGCCATCATCAAGGACCTGGTCCGCACGAAGACGATCGATTCAGCCGCCGACGTCGAGCGGGTGCACATCGAGTGCGTGCGCAATACCTACCCGATCTACAAGCTGAACTACCTCGGCGAACTGAAGCGTAGCCTGGGCGAACTCGGCAAGTACTCGAACCTCCTGCTGGCCGGCCGCAGCGGACGCTTCTGGTACAACAACATGGACCACTCGATCGGACAGGGACTCACCATGTCCGACAAGATCCTGCGCGGGTCGGTGCTCAGCCAGATCGACGACAGCGCCGACCGCGAGTTCTGGGCGACGGAAGACGACGGGGACGTGGAGATTCGCGAGGAAGAGATCGCGGAACCGCTCGACGAACCGAAGGCCTGATGGTGGGCTCACCGCCCGCGTTTCGCTGGCGCGCCTGTCTGAGCCCCTGTGCCGCGCTCCTGTTCCTGGCCTACGCATCGACCTTCCTGTATTTCTTCGTCGACGACGAAGCCATCACGCTCGTGTATGCACAGCATCTGGTGCGCGGCCAGGGACTGACTTACAGCCTGTTCGAAGGCCCGACCGAGGGCTTCTCCAACCTCCTTCAGGTGCTGGTCGGTGCCGCACTGATTACCGCCACCAAGATCGCGGGCCTGCCCAGGATCGGCGTGTTCTTCCTCGGGAAAGCGGTGTCGTTGCTGGCGGGCACTGCCTGTGTTGTTCTCGTGGGCCATGTCGTGCGGCGTCGGTTTCCGGACGACTGGCGAGCGCAGACCGGCGCCCTCACCGTCGTGGCGCTCGCAGGGCCTCTTGCGCTGTGGAGTTGCTCGTCGCTCGAGACGGCACCCTTCGCTGCGACCTTCTTCGGGTTCCTGGTCGCCCTCGTCAGCGATAGCCGCACGTCGCGCCGCAGCGCCATCGTCCTGGCAATGGCCGCCATCCTTTTTCGCACGGACGGCTTCGTATACGTCGGTGCGGCAGGAGTGGCCGCCCTCGCCGTGGGACTCCCGTCTGGCCGGAGGGGCGTGTGGCGGATCGCGATCCCAGTGGCCACGTTCTTCGTGGCTTACACCGCGTGGCGCTGGTGGT
>CALQBJ020000189.1 GCA_943328785.2 Bifidobacterium breve | reverse complement strand
GCATCATCGGGTCACCTGGGTCGTTCCCACGTCCGAGGCAGGCGGCCATCGGACGTCGCTGGGAGTCGGTGCCTGTCACAGAGCAAGACCGTTGCCCGCCCGAGTGTCGCTCGTTGCACCTGCCTGCATGCCTCCGCCATGACCCACACCGTGCGGTGTGCGCAAACGTGACACAGCTGTGACAGATGTTGTCGGCGGGGCCGCGCACGCCGGCGTGGTCGCGATGGACCGACGCGATGCGGGTGAGACGTCTAGCCTTGGCCGGAGGCCGAGCGCGCCAGTCCGTCGCCGAATGCCGGGTCGGCCGACACCACCGCCGGCGGCGCCGCGGCCTGCGTCTGGGCACCCTTCTGCTGTTCGGCGTCGAGCTCGACTTCCCGCTCGAACGTCTGCTGGATCTCGGTGGTGGCGCGCTTGAACTCCGCGATCGTCTTGCCGAGGCTGCGTCCCAGTTCTGGCAGCCGGCGCGGGCCAAAGACGACCAGCGCGATGATGAAGATCACGATCAACTCGGGCATGCCGACGGAACCGAACACAAGTCCCTCCTGGGGTAGCGGCCGGATCAGCCGTCCGGCACGCAGCTCCATCGTAGCCCGCGACTCCGGCCCGTGCACGACAATGCCGGTGAAGACGCCTAGCTGCGGTTGACCTGCACCTCGTAGCGCAGCGCCACCATGCCGGTGGCGTAGGCCTTCGACTCGACCAGGTGCAGGGGGATGTCCGCAGCGAGCGCCCCGAAGAACGGGATCCCCTCGCCGATCAGGATCGGCACGATTGAGTAGCGCACTTCGTCGACGAGTCCGAGCCGCAGGCACTCGCTCGATACTGCGCCGCCCCCGACGAACCAGATGCCGCGGTACGACGGCCGCAAACGTTCGTTCACAAGGTGAGTCAGGTCGCCCGCATGGAACTCGACGTTGTCTCTCGTCTTCGGCAGGGTGCGACGGGTGAGGACGATGGTCGGCTTGTCGCCGTAGGCCCAGCCGAACCCTCTGGCTTCGAAGTCGAGCGCCAGTTCGTAGGTGCGCGAGCCCATCACGTAGCAGTCGATCGACTCGAGGAAGGTGCGAACCGTTTCCGCGTCCAGCGTCGAGCCACCCTCGAAGGTGTCCTTCACCTCGAGCCAGTCGACGCTTCCGTCCCTGCGGGCAATGAAGCCGTCGAGGCTTGCCACCATGTGCACTGTCACACAAGAGTTCCCACTCGTCATCGTCAGTTCCTCACCGTGTCTGCCGAGGTGACGACACACGGCCATGGATGTCCCCTACCCCGCCGTGAGTCCTCGAATGAGGTTCAGCAGCAGGGAGATGGCGATGTCGTTGTGGCCGCCCTGCGGAATGATGAGGTCGGCCCAGCGCTTCGACGGTTCGACGAAGTCGAAGTGCATCGGCTTCACCGTCGTCAGGTACTGCTCGACCACCGACTCCACCGTGCGGCCGCGCTCGGCCACATCGCGGGTCAGGCGGCGGATAAACCGGGTGTCGGCATCGGTGTCGACGAAGACCTTCACCGCACACAGATCGCGCAGCGCGGCATGCGTGTAGATGAGGATCCCCTCGACGATGATCGCCTGCCTGGGTTCGGCGCGCTCGGTAGTGGGCCGCCGCGCGTGCATGGTGAAGTCGTAGGTCGGCAGCTCGACGTCCTCGCCACGCAGGAGCGCCTGCACGTGCGCCACCATCAGGTCGGTGTCGAGCGAGTCGGGGTGGTCGTAGTTCAGCTGCGCGCGTTCTTCGAGGCGCAGCTCCTTGCGGTCGTTGTAGTAGCGATCGTGCTCGAGCACGGTGACGCACTCGGGGCCGAGGGTTTGGGCGATGCGGCGAACGACCGTGGTCTTACCCGAGCCTGAGCCGCCGGCGACGCCGATGATGACAGGAGGCTGACCCATGATGCGCTTCAGGATACGTCAGCGGCCATCGGCCTCGCCTCACGCGTCGAGGGCATACACCGCAGCCACCAAGGCCTGGGCGTCAGCGGGCGATATTCTCATTCGGTAGGCGACATACTCGGCGGGGCCGAGGCTCGCCCGCTCCATGCCCTGCTCGTCATCCATCCAGCGTTTCGCCGCCAGCACCTGGCTGCGGTTCTGTGCGCTCGGTTCTGTCATCTGCGCGTCCCTCTGACCAACTGATTACTCTGGCGGCGACCACGCGCCGCTGTGCGCTGCGGGGCCGAGGCCCTTCCAACGTCCACACCTGATCATGTACCAAGCTGCCATCGTGGAGCAGTTGCCCCAACGCGAGTCTGGCGTGCCGGGGGCGGGGATCGAACCCGCACGCTCCTTGCGGAACCCGGGATTTTAAGTCCCGTGCGTCTGCCAGTTTCGCCACCCCGGCATCTGACTCAGTGAGTGGGACGTACGGATTCTACCGGAGCGTCGGTGGGAGTCGATCTTGAAAGACACGTGGTCCTCGTCTGCCGACAGCCCACGAGTCCCGCCAAGGCCAGACACCGCACCCGCACTAGGAAGAGCACCGCTCCGAACCGATACACTCGGTGACGTCCACACACGGCCGGCGTCGCGGCGTGCCGCGGCGTGAACCTCGAAGCACCCATGCCGATGCGACCCTACGGCGCCGTCGTCCTTGCCCTGATCGGCGCCGCACCGGCGACGACGTGGCGCGTGCACGCCGCCCAGGGGCAGTCGTCGCTGGCGGCTGCTGCCGAGCGGGCCGCGGACGCGCGCAAGAAAACGACCGGGTCGAAGACCTACGGCGACGCCGACCTCAAGCCGGTGCGTGAGGCCCCGCCCTCCCCCACCGACGTCGTCCTCCCGATCGATACCGCCGCGGCAACCGGCCCGCTCACCGACAGAGGACGTGAAGAGGTGGTGCGCGCGGTCATGCCAGCGGTGGTCACCATCCAGTCGGGCTCGTCCACCGGCTCCGGCTTTTTCGTCTCGGCAGACACGGTCCTCACCAACAAGCACGTCATCGCCAGCGCCAGCTCCCTTCGCGTGCGCTTCTCGAACGGCACCGAGAGCAGCGGCTACGTCTCGTCCACCGCCAGCGACGTCGACCTTGCACTGGTGCACGTCGAGCAACCACCCGCCTCACACCCAACGCTTCGGCTGGCTCCGGCACGCACCGTCCAGGTGGGCGAAGAGGTGCTGGCCGTCGGCTCCGCACTCGGCATGCTGCAAGGCACAGTGACGCGCGGCATCGTCTCGGCCGTCCGCTCCTCAGGCGGACTCACCCTGGTGCAGACCGATGCGGCCATCAACCCGGGCAACAGCGGCGGCCCGCTCGTGAACAAGTCGGGCGCGGTGGTCGGCATCACAACGGCGAAGATGTCGGCGGCGGAATCGCTCGGCTTTGCCATCGCCACCGACCACGCCAGCCGCCTGCTGGACGGCAACACCACCGTGCTGGCGCCAGGCGCCAGCGGCGACACCACCTCGCTCGATGCGGCCCTCGGCACGACCCGCACCGACACCGACGCGATGCGCGACCAGGGCGAGGCCCAGTTCGAGCGAACGGTGCAGCTACTCGCGCGTCAGGCTGACGAGATCGATGCGGCGTGGCAGCGCTACCGCGTCGCCTGCGCCGGCAAATACACCGTCGCCACGGTCGTGAACGGACGCGAGTGGTTCGGGCTGCTCGGCGACACCCTCCTCATCGACAACGAAACGCTGCCGCAGTGCCGCGCCTGGCGCGACGACGTCAGCACGAGCGCTCGGCGCATCAGCGACGTGATGCAGCAGGCCGAAGAGATGGCGCGTAGGGCCGGCGTCTTCCCCGGTGCCACACGCGCCATCCGTGCGAAGTACGACATGGAGTGGCCCGGCTGGGACCGCTAACGCCACGGCCGGGCGTAGAATGTCACACGCGCGAACGCGGCGTCCTGCGCATCAACGCGGTGCTCGCCTCACCGAGGCCGACAGTGGAGGCGCAGCGGGGCGAGTTGTCGCCCTCATTCGACCAGTTGACCGGCGACACCGAGACCTTCGCTTTCGCGGCCGGCCTGCAGCAACCGGGCGGGTCCAGCGTGGTGTCGGGCGGACCGGACCACACCAACATCGCCGCGCACCTGCAGGTGCTGGCGCGGGGGCTTGCGGGCCTCGCTGGAGCGTAACGCATGGGACAGGTCGAGTCGGTGAACAGTTCGCGCGGCGGCGTGCCGAAGCGCACGGTCTTCGAGGCGTTCGTGTCGGAGGCGGGCGTCAGCGGCGACGCGCACGATCAGCCGCAGTTCCACGGCGGACCGGAGCGTGCCGTGGTGCTCTTCTCGCTCGAGGTGATCCGCGCGCTGCAGGCTGAAGGACATCCGATCGGCCCCGGCACCACCGGCGAGAACCTCACGGTCTCCGGACTCGACTGGCCGCTCATCGTCCCAGGCACACGCCTCAGGGCGGGCAGCGCGCTGCTCGAGATCAGCAAATATGCCACGCCGTGCCGCACCATTGCCGGGTCGTTTCTCGATGGGGCCTTCACGCGCATCGGCCACGCGCAGCATCCGGGCTGGAGCCGGCTGTGTGCCCGCGTGCTCGCGCCCGGGCTGGTGCAGCCTGGCGACAGCGTCACCGTCGTGCCGTGATTCGACGCCTCGGCTCAGTGCACGGTCGACGAGCCGCCGGCGCGTGCATGGGCGAGCACCCGTGCGATCATCACCTCGAGCGCCTTTTGATCGATCGTGAACGGACCGGCAATGGCCGCGCCGAGCGAGATCTCGATCGCCACCACCACGCCGCCTTCGTCGAACGGATTGACGATCCAGCTCAGGCTCCGTAGCGCCACGTACGGCTCGGCAATCTCGGGGTGCTTCAGCCGGTGCATCTCGTACAGCATCCCATCGAGCATGGCGTGCACATCGTCATCGGTCCACGCCGCGGGCTCGCGCTCGATGCCGCTGATGTGCCTCGTCGTGGCGGTGTGGTCGCCGCGAAGCCAGATGTCGACGGGAAAGCGGGTATCAGTCACGGGTTACTTGTCCTCGGATGAAGCCAACAGGGCGGTCAGCGCCTCGGGCGTCGTCACCGGCGCGCGGCACGCGAAGTCGTGGCACACATACGCCGCAGCCTCGCCGTTCACCGGACGCATCGCCGCGACGAACGGCGCCAGCGGTGCCAGTGCCTCCTGCTGCGCCGGTGTGAGCGCCAGCACCAGCGCGAACGGGCAATACACCGACGTGGCGGCGTCGAGCAGCGCCTCGGCCGGCTCGCCATCGCCGACGACAACGATCTGCTGCACACCTGCCGTGTAGGCCGACAGCGAGGCGGCCATCATCGGCACCGCGCGGCCGACCTGTTCGAGCCGCTGGCCGAACAGCTTCAGCGATCGCTCGATGCGCGCCGCCCAGACCGGGTGGCCATTCAGGTGCGACAGCACGATGAGGTTCATGACGGATACGGAGGTCGCCGACGGTTCCGCGCCGTCATGGTCTTCCTTCATCCGCCATAGCACCGTCGGGTCCTGACCAGTGGTGCTGAACCAGCCGCCGCCCTCATCGTCCCAGAAGAGCTCGTCCTGCCGCTGCTGCAGTTCGATCGCCCACTGCAGCCACTCGGCCTGCGGGTCGGCCTGGAACAGTTCGAGCAGCCCGAAGATCAGGTACGCGTAGTCCTCGGCGTAGCCGTCGATGTCAGCGTCACCGGCGCGGTAGCGGCGCAGCAGCGTCCGGGTCTCCGCGTTCCACATCGTCGAGCGCAGGAACGTCGCCGCACGACGGGCCGCATCGAGGTACGGCGTGCCAAGCGATTCGCCGTCGCTGACCATCGCGCGCAGGACGCGCGCCGCCCGTGCGAAGGCGCCGATCATCAGGCCGTTCCATGACGTCAGCACCTTGTCGTCGAGCTGCGGCCGCGGACGCTGGATGCGCGCCTGGAACATGCGCAGGCGGGCGCCGTTCAGCGCGTCGAGCGTCTGGTCCGGCGTGTAGCCGAATTCGTCGGCGAGTTCCGCGATCGACTGCGCGACGTAGAGCAGGTTCTTGCCGATGAACTCCTCCTGCGGGTCGGATGGCGCGTTCCCCTCGGGTTCGATGCCGTAGCGCTTCTTCACGAGCGGCGACGCCTCGCCAAGCAGTTCGTCGAGTTCCGCCGCCGTCCACAGGTAGAAGGCGCCTTCCATCTTGTGCGCGCCTGGCGTCGCGGAGTGTTCGGGCGGGATGCTGTCGGCATCTTCCGCTGAGTAGAAGCCTCCGGCAGGGTCGGTCATCTCGCGCATCACGTAGCGGAGCGTGTCTTCCGCCACTTCCAGCTGCGAGCCCTCGCCGGTCACCTGCGCCCCTTCGAGATAGGCGAGCACCAACTGCGCCTGGTCGTAGAGCATCTTCTCGAAGTGCGGGACGCGCCAGGCGGCATCGACCGAGTAGCGGTGGAAGCCGCCGCCGATGTGGTCGCGCATACCGCCGACGCTCATCGCGCCAAGCGTGGCGATCGCCATGTCGCGCGCCTCGCTGTTACCCGCGCGTGCGAACTCGCGCAGCAGGAACAACAGTTCGCTGGGCCTGGGAAACTTGGGAGCATTGCCGAAGCCGGCGTGACGCCGGTCGAACGCCGTGCGGAACTGCCCGGCGATCTCGGTCAGCACGCTGGCCGGGGGGACGCCAGCCGTGGGCGCCGCATGGGCGGCGTTCTTCAACTGCTCGGTGACACCATTCGCCGACTGCTCGACGCCGTCGCGCTTCGTCGTCCAGGCCTTGTGCAGTTCGCGCAGGATGTCGATGAAGCCGGGGCGGTTCCACTTGGCGGCCGGCGGAAAGTAGGTGCCGCCGTAGAACGGCTTCAAGCCAGGCGTCAGCCACACGCTCATCGGCCAGCCGCCCGAGCCCGTGGTGCCCTGCACGAAGGCCATGTAGACGCGGTCGACGTCGGGGCGTTCTTCCCGGTCCACCTTCACCGGGATGAAGTGTGCGTTGAGGAAGGCGGCAATCCCCTCGTCCTCGAACGACTCGTGCTCCATCACGTGGCACCAGTGGCAGGTGGAGTAGCCGACCGACAGGAAGATGGGCTTGTCCTCCGCCTGCGCCCGGCTAAACGCCTCGTCGCCCCACGCGTACCAGTCGACCGGATTGTTCGCGTGCTGCAGGAGGTACGGACTGTGCTCGCGCGCAAGGCGATTCATCTCGGAATTATGACATGCGGTAGAATCGCGAACATGACCGACCACGCTCCGCTATCCGCCAAACGGGTGGCGCTTCTGGTTGAAGAAGACTTCGAAGATCGCGAATTGCCGTTGCTGCTCGAGCTGCTGCGCGCTGAAGGGCTGACCGTCACGGTCATCGGCCCGGTGGCCGACGCGGTGTATCGCGGCAAGCGGCAGGAAGCGACGATCACGTCGGATATGGCGGCGAGCAAGGCGCGCGTCAAGGACTTCGACATCGTGATTGTCCCCGGCGGCTACGCACCGGACCGCATCCGCCTGCGTCATGCCATGGTCGACCTCGTGCGTGATGCGTACGAAGCCGGCAAGCCGGTGGCGTCGATCGACCGCGGCGCCCAGGTGCTGATCACCATCAACGCGCTGCGTGGCCGGGTCGTCACCTGCTGGCCCTCCATCGCCATCGACGTGAAGAACGCCGGTGGCCAATACGTGGACCGGCCGGTGGTCGAGGACGGCAACGTCATCACCGCGCGCAAGTGGGACGATGTGTCGGCGCTCACCGACGTGGTGGTGAGAGTACTGGGCGGCACGCCCGCGTCCTAGCGCGGCGCCGGAGCGGCAGGCAGTTCGTCTGGCCTGCCCCGCCGCAG
>CALQBJ020000188.1 GCA_943328785.2 Bifidobacterium breve | reverse complement strand
CACGGCTGGGGCGAGGCGGCCAATGACGACGGTTCCGGCACGGCGCTCGTGATGGAACTGGCGCGGATCTTCAGCATGCCCGAGGTGCAGACCGAGCGGACGATCCGCTTCGCCCTCTGGAACAACGAGGAGACGGGGACGAACGGCGCCGGCGCCTATGTGGAGCAACGGAAGGGGCTGCAGGGGCAGGAGAACCCGGCGGGGTCGGGTCGCTACCCGGAGCCGCGCTGGCTCGGCATGATCCAGCACGACATGATGCTCTTCGACCACGGCATGCCGCGCGCCGATGGCACCATTCCGCCAGAGCAGCGCCAGGAAGCCGATGTGAACATCGAGTTCCAGATGACGGCGGCGCAGACCCTCGGGGCGCAGGCGCTCGCGTGGTACCTGCACGGCGCGAACGAGAAGTACGCGACCGACTATCCGGCACAGGTCGGTCCGCACATGACCAACACCGACTCGACGCCGTTCATGGACCTGGTGCCGGCCATCAGCGTGCGCGAGAACGAGCGCGGCGTCCACGTCGGCAGCGGCTGGGATCCGCAGTGGCACCAGCCGACGGATGTCTTCACGACCTATTCGGACAAAGATTTCCGTCTGGGGCTGAACGCGGCGCAGACGACACTTGGAGCGGTGGGGGAGTTGACGGGCGCGGCGGTGCGGTAAAAGAAAAAAGCCCGCCGCACTCTCCGGGAGCGCGGCGGGCTTCGAGCGTCAGAAATGCTGACTGCTTACTTCGGCGCGGATGCTACCAGCGCGGTTCCTGGCGACGGCCACCGCGGCCACCACCGAAACCACCGCCGCTACCACCGCGACCACCACCGGCGCCGCCGCCGCCGAAGCCGCCCGAGCGGGCTTCCTGCGGACGGGCTTCGTTCACCGTCAGCTGACGGCCCCCGAATTCCTGGCCGTGGCACGCGTTAACGGCCGCCTGCGCTTCTTCCTCAGACGCCATCTCGACAAAGCCGAAGCCGCGTGCGCGACCGGTGGCCATGTCGCGCATCACACGCACGGATTCAACCGTACCGGACTGCGCGAAGAGCGTTTCGAGTTCGCCCTCGGTGGTGTTGTAGGAAAGGTTGCCGACGTACAGTTTGCGACTCATGTCTATCTAACTCCCGCATTCCATCCATGGGAATGCTGCCCCCTTGGGGCTCTGTGCGGAAACCAGTCCTGAGCGAAGGGTCGCTCTAACTTGACGGACACACAGGGAAGGAGCGGATAGGCTCTGTCTGGGTGCAGGTAAGCGGAGGGCTGAAGCTTCCAACGAAAGGAGGAGTCTAACACAGCGGAACATAAAATCCACGTGCTACAATTCCCGGCAGTCTTTACGGGGGGTCCGGTCGTCTGTCGAGCCAGCCCGGCCCCAATGGGAAGTCCCATAACTCACGGAAAGGGCGTTCGATGCGGTCTCCCTCCACGTCGCGCGGAGTGCCTTCGCGGCCCGTTTATGCCGGTAAGGAAACAACCGGCAGGGTGAAGAGCCTGACCCGTGGTCAGGCTTGCGGCATGATCAGTGCTCTCGATAGCGATGTCTTCTTCCATAAAGCCGACTTCAGGGGCGAGTTCTTCGACCTGCAAGTCGGTGACAAAGTCGTCTTCGAACTGCTGAACGACACCATCAGCGGCAAGCGCGCCCAGAACGTCCGCGTCGCTCCGAAACCCGCCCCGCGCGCAGCGAAGCCCGCGCCGAAGGCGTCGAAGAACACGGCGGCCAAGCCGGCCGCAAAGAAGGCCGCGGCCAGGCCGGCGGCGCCAAAAGGGCGGTGACCTTGAATCGCGTCCATCTCATCAACCCGAGCCACGTCGCGTTTGGCGTGGCGGTCATTACGCCGCGATGGCTCTACGTCCTCGCCGCCGCGACGGGCACCGAGTGGGGCGACCCGGTCATCGTCGACGAAACGCTCGAGTTGATGAATCTGGACACCATCCGCCAGGGGGATGTCGTCGGCATCGGTATTCACACCGGGAATGCTCGGCGTGGCTACGAGATTGGCAGGGCCGCCCGCGAACGCGGCGCCTGGGTGGTCTACGGCGGTATTCACGCTACCTTGTTTCCCGAGGAGATCCTCGAACACGGCGCGGCCCATGCGGTCGTCAAGGGCGACGGCGACCTCATCTGGCGGACGGTCGTTCGCGACTGCTTCGCTGGCAAACCGCTCCCGGTCTACGACGGTGGCCGTGTCAACGGCGAAGACTTCATCCCCGCCCGCTGGGACCTGCTGCCCAAGGCGAGCTACATGTGGGCATCGGTCCAGACCGTGCGCGGTTGCCCGAAGCACTGCTCGTTCTGTTCGGTCTGGCGCACGGACGGCCAGGAACCGCGGCAGCGCGCCGTCGACAAGGTGGTTGGTGAAATCGTCCAGTTGCGCCGTCAGGGCTTCCGCTTCATCGCCCTGGCCGACGACAATTTCTACCCGGTGGCGATGGAAGACCTGCGGATGGCCGACCGCCGGCATGACAAGACCCACCTGCATGAACTCCAGGCGCTCCGGCAGGAGCGGTTCGAACTGATGGAGGCGCTGGCTGAACTACCGGACGATATGGTGTTCTTTACGCAGATCACCATGGAGGCCGCGGAGGACACCGCGTTCCTCGAAGCCATGAAGAAGGCCCGCATCCGCGGCGCTCTGGTTGGTGTGGAAGCGGTCACGCCGGAAGGGCTGAAGGACGTCTACAAGGGCTTCAACCTCGCGGGCCCCGAGCTCGTCGAGCGCCTGCGTACCTTCCGCCGTCACGGCGTGCACGTGCTCGGGTCGTTCATCTTCGGGCTGCCGAGCGATCGCGAACATACCTTTGCGGCAACCGCGGCACTGGCGGCCGAGGCCGACATCACCTTCGCGCAGTTCGTGCTGCTCACGCCGTTCCCGGGCACCATCGACTTCGAGAAGTGGGCGTCCGACCCGGTCAACCAGGAGACGACGGTCGACGGCGTCTCCGTCACGAAGCACTGGCTCATCCCGCAGGAGAAGCGCCCGAAGCTCTTCACCCCGCATCCGACGATGGAAATCGAAGAGATCCGCGTACGGACGCAGCAGGCATGGGATCAGTTCTACAGCTGGGGCAACGTCTGGAAGCGTTCCAACGTGGTCAAGAGCATGAAGTCACGCATCGCCTTCATGCTGATCTCGAAGCTGTACCGGCAGATGTACGCGAACACGGGCATAGCGACCGATAGCGCGCGAGTGCAGCGGTCCGCCCAGTACGCCCGCATCATCGCCACGGCCATCCGGCGCGTCTTCGTCGCCAAGCCGATGCCCGAACTTCAGATGCCCCAAATCACTCGAAACGCAAGGCAGGTCGCCTAGTATTGCCGTTTACGTCACTTCAGCTTCATCCGAACCTACTCGCCGGGGTCAAGGACCTCGGATTCACCCGTCCCACTCCGATTCAGACCGATGCGATCCCGCCCGCGCTTGCGGGCCGGGATCTCCTCGCCTGCGCCTCGACCGGCAGCGGCAAGACCGCGGCCTTCCTGCTGCCACTGCTGCACAAGCTGATGGCCGAGAAGCGCGGCACGACGCGCGCACTCGTGCTGACGCCGACGCGTGAGCTCGCGGCGCAGATCGTCGCCGATCTCAACGACCTCGCGGTGCACACGCCGCTGACGGCGGCCGCCATCTTCGGCGGCGTCGGCATGGGGCCGCAGGAGCACGCCTTCCGCGCGGGCGTCGACGTCATCGTCGCCACGCCGGGCCGTCTGCTCGATCACTTCAAGGCGCCCTACGGCAAGCTGCAGGGGTTGAAGTATCTCGTCCTCGACGAAGCGGACCGCATGCTCGACATGGGGTTCCTGCCGGACATCCGCCGCATCCTCCGGCACCTCCCGACGCGTCGCCAGACGCTGTTCTTCAGCGCGACCATGCCGCCCGCGATTGCGGAACTGGCCAACCAGATGCTGAAGGACCCGGCGACGATCAACCTCGAGCGCAAGGCTGCGCCGGCCATCGGCATCACGCAGGCCATCTACCCGGTGCCGCAGCACCTGAAGTCGAAGCTCTTGCTCGAACTGCTCAGCAGCGGCGAGATCGACGACGCGCTGGTCTTCACCCGGACGAAGCACCGCGCCGACAAGCTGATGCGCTTCCTCGCCGAGAAGGGCGTGAAGGTTGAACGCATCCACGGCAACCGCTCGCAGAACCAGCGCACCGAGGCGCTCGCCGGCTTCAAGAACGGCAAGTACCGCGTACTGGTCGCCACGGACATCGCGGCGCGTGGCATCGACGTCACGGCCCTCGGGCACGTCGTCAACTTCGACGTGCCGGCGGTGCCCGAGGACTACATCCACCGTGTCGGCCGCACGGCACGCGCTGACGCGGTGGGCTCGGCCTTCACGATGGTCGCGCCGGAAGAGCAGACCGACCTGGCCGCCATCGAACGCGCCATCCAGAAGCGGTTGCCGCGCGTGACGCTGCCCGGCTTCAACTACGACGCCGTGAAGGAAGCGCCAGCACCAGGCGCGCGTCCCGAGCGGGCACCCGGACAGGGTCGACCAGGACAGCAACGTCCTGGCCAGGGCCGGCCTGGACAGGGGCGGCCTGCCGCCCGTCCACGTGCTGCAGGCGGCGGTCACGTGCACGGCAGCAAGCAGTCGCCGCTGCGCAGTCGCGGTCGCACTAGCCGCTAGCGATTTGTCGTTTCGGTGTGGCGAACCCGCAAGTTCGCCACACCGAGCCGACCTGAAGGTCGGCAGCTACGGCTATCACATGCCCTCAACAGGCCCCAGTCGCCTCGCCCTCAGCGTGCTCGACCAGTCACCCGTCTCGGACGGAATGACGGCCGGGCAGGCGCTGCGTAATTCCATCGACCTCGCCCGCGTCGCGGATCGCCTCGGCTACACGCGCTACTGGGTTGCCGAACACCACGGCACCCGTATGCTGGCCTGCGTGAGTCCAGAGGCGCTCATCGGACCGATCGGCCTCGCCACCTCGCGCATTCGCGTCGGCAGTGGCGGTGTGATGCTGCCGCACTACAGTCCCCTGAAAGTCGCCGAGACCTTTCGAATGCTGGCCGCGCTGTGCCCGGACCGGATCGACCTCGGCCTGGGGCGAGCCCCAGGCAGCGACCCGCTGACAGCGTGGGCGCTGCAGCGCGACAAGCGTCAGGCCGGCCCAGACGATTTTCCGGAACAACTCGCGGAACTACTCGCCTACGTCCGAGACGGCCTGCCGCCCACGCATCGCCTCGCGAAGGTCGCGGCGCTGCCGGCGCCATCCGAGCGTCCGGTGCCGTGGCTGCTTGGCTCGTCTCCCGAGAGCGGTGTCTGGGCCGCGGAGCTGGGCCTGCCGTACGCGTTCGCCGACTTCATCGCCCCAGGCGGTGCGCCCATCGCCCGCCGCTATGTCGAGAGCTTCGTCCCCTCGAGCAATCTGGCGCCGCCGAAGGTGGTGGTCGCCGTGTGGGCGTTGTGTGCCGATACCGATGAGGAGGCCGTTCGCCTGGCGTCGAGTTCGCGGATGGCGTTCGCGCACTTCCTGACCGGCAATCCGATTCAGGTGCCGCCGGTGGAGGAGTCGCTCGTGTTCCTGCAGGCGAACGCGCATCTACTGGAGACGATCATCCAGCGCCGGCGGGCGATCGTCGGCAATCCGCGGCTGGTGCGGGACACGCTCGAAGCGGTGGCGGCGGAGTACGGCGCGGACGAGGTGATGGTCGTGACCATTACCTACGACCACGCCGCACGCGTGCGGTCGTACGAATTGCTCGCCGGCGCCTTCGAACTCGCCGGCAACTAGATCAAGCGCTCTTCAGGTACTTCTCGGGGTCGGCGTCGAACTTCCGCTTACAGCCGGGCGCGCAGAAGTAATAGGTCGTGCCGTTGTAGTCGCTGGTGCCGGCGTTCTTCTGCTCGTCCACCTGCATCTTGCAAACCGGGTCGATGGCCATCGTGTTCTCCAATCCTGTCGCCATTAGGATGCCTCAATCGGGCCCGGCGTGACACTCGCTCAGAGCCTCAACCGCCGAAGGCGGAGCGCGTTGGCGATGACCGAGACCGAACTGAGGGTCATGGCGGCGCTGGCCCAGATGGGGCTGATGACGGTGCCGGTCAGCGGATACAGGATGCCGGCCGCCACCGGCACACCGACCGCGTTGTAGACGAACGCCAGGAACAGGTTCTGCCGGATGTTGCGCATCGTCGCGCGTGACAGGCGCCGCGCGCGGACGAGGCCGCGCAGGTCGCCTTTCACCAGCGTGATGCCGGCGCTTTCCATGGCGACATCGGTGCCGGTGCCCATCGCAATACCCACGGCCGCCTCGGCCAGCGCGGGCGCATCGTTAATGCCGTCGCCGGCCATGGCCACCACGCGCCCCTCGGCCTGAAGCTGGCGAATGATGTCACGCTTGCCGGCAGGGAGGACGTCCGCCCGCACATCGTCGATGCCAAGCGTCGCGGCGACGGCGCGAGCCGTGGTCGCGTTATCGCCGGTCAGCATCACGATGTGCAACCCCTCGGCGTGCAGCGAGGCAATCGCCTCAGGCGTGGTGCTCTTCACCGGGTCGGAGACGCCGAACAGGGCAAGCACGCGGCCGTTACCGGCCATGTACATGACGGTGTGCCCCTCCTGCCGCAGCGCCTCGGCCTCGGCGCTCACGGCGTCGAGCCGCACAGACGCGTCGGCCATCATCGCGCCGTTGCCGAGCGCGTAGTGCGTGCCGGACACCTCGCCGTCGATCCCCTTGCCTGGCACAGCGCGGAAGGCGGCGACCGGCGCCAGTTCGAGCTGACGGGCACGTGCGCCGGCCACGATCGCCGCCGCCAGCGGATGTTCGCTCGATTGCTCGAGCGACGCCGCGACCCGGAGTGCGTCGTCCTCGCTGATGGATCCGACCGCGCGCACCACTGACAGCGTCGGCCGGCCCTCGGTCAACGTGCCGGTCTTGTCGATGACAAGAGTGTCGACCTGCTCAAGCCGCTCGAGCGCCTCCGCCTGTCGCACCAGCACGCCGGCGATCGCACCGCGGCCCGTACCCACCATGATCGCCATCGGCGTGGCGAGCCCAAGCGCGCAGGGACAGGCGATGATCAGGACCGCGACGCCGGCCACCAGCGCATGCGCGAGCTTCGGCTCAGGCCCGACCGCCATCCAGGTGACGAAGCCGAGAATCGCAACAGCCACAACCGCCGGCACGAACCAGGCGGCGATGCGGTCGGCGAGCCGCTGGATCGGCGCACGGCTCCGCTGCGCTTCGCCAACCATCCGCACAATCTGCGAGAGCAGCGTCTCGCGGCCTACACGGTCGGCCGTGAACACAATCGAGCCGGTGGCGTTGATGGTGCCGCCGGTGACGCGCGAACCCGGCCCCTTCTCGGCCGGAATCGGCTCGCCCGTGACCATGCTCTCGTCGATCGCCGTCGAACCGCTGACCACGACACCATCGACCGGCACCTTTTCGCCGGGGCGCACGCGGCAGAGGTCGCCGACGCGCACCTCGGCGAGCGGCACATCCACCTCGTCGGCGCCGCGAACGACGCGCGCCGTCTTCGGCGCCAAGCCGAGCAACTGCTTGATCGCCGAACCCGTCTGGTCGCGAGCACGCAGTTCCAGTACCTGCCCGAGGAGTACGAGCACGGTGATCACCGCCGCCGTGTCGAAGTAGGTGTCGACCGCGCCGTGCATGCGGAGGCTCTCCGGGAACAGTCCGGGCGCGAGCGTCGCAATCAGGCTGAAGAGATAGGCAGAGCCGGTGCCGAGCGCGATCAGCGTGAACATGT
>CALQBJ020000187.1 GCA_943328785.2 Bifidobacterium breve | reverse complement strand
GTGCATTGTACCAAGCCGACCTGCAGTTCGGCAGCGACGTAATAGCTGAACACGCCGCTCGCTGGGCGCTTACGCCGCCAGGTCGTGCCCCTGTGCCAGCCGCAGCGATAGCTAGATCTTCACGTAGGTGGCGCCGCGTTCCTGCACGAGGCCCAGTGCCATCACGTGCGACGGCACCAGCTTCACGCCTGGGTTCATTCCGGCGATGAGGTCGGCCCTCACCTCGGCCAGCGGCAGCTTGCGCGCCGTGGCGAGCTGCTGCGCGACGCCATTGAGGGCGATGTTGCACTGCCAGAAGATGGTGCCGCGCGCTTGCAGGGCCTTGACGCCGAGCGTCGGGTCGTCGAGGTAGAGGTTGCGGATGGACGGCTTGCCTGTGACCGGATCGGTGATCTTCGAGCGTTCGCCGAGTGCGTATTTTTCCCACAGGCGGTCGGATGCATTCACGTTGAAGGCGCGGCCCGAGATGCCGACGACCGTCTGGATGTCGGGGAACGACTGCGTGTAGACGTCGCGGAAGCCGTCCATGTAGTTGCGCGGCAGGCGCAGTGGCGGCGGCTCGGACGCCGGGTCGCTGTCGGCCATGTCGAACACCTGCTTGTGCTTGCCCTTGAGGCCGTCGATCCAGCTGAGGTCCCAGTTCTGCGCGCCGGCGGGCGCCTGCGCGGCGGCCTCGGTACCCGTCACGTGCAGGGCCGTGAGGCCGGCGAGCGACGTGAGCACCGACATGAACGAGCGGCGGTTCGGCGTGAAGGGCGTGGACATGCCGGACAGACTAACAGACAGAAGTTGGAAGTCAGAGGTCAGAAGTTGAGAGGGAGGGGCGGGGAGGTCAGGCAGGGCTGGCGGGTCAGACGGTGAGCCACAGGTAGACGGTCACGGCCACGGTGACCAGTGCGAGGCCGATGGCGAACGCAGGCCAGAAGCTCAGGTGCAGGCGGTCGGCGAACGCGAGCGGCACGAAGAAGACCAGGCTGAGCGGAACCAGCACGAGCATCTGCCGCGCCATGCGTGAGATGGGGGCGAGGCTCGGCGTCCGCAGGTACATCACGGCGTAGACCGCGAAGACCACCAGCGGCACCGCCAGGATCACGTCCGCGACACGCGGATACCGCCGCGCGACTTCACTAACCGCGACGACGAGGACGCCGGCGACGGCGCCGTTGACGACGAGGGTGAGCATGGATGCTGGCGATGAT
Organism: Bifidobacterium breve; assembly: GCA_943328785.2. Lineage (GTDB taxonomy): Bacteria > Acidobacteriota > Vicinamibacteria > Vicinamibacterales > CAVVIG01 > CAVVIG01. The sequence continues at coordinate 6,518 of CALQBJ020000187.1, read as the reverse complement.
AGCTCGCTCGCGTGTGATACCGGACCGGCTATCGGCCGCTGGGGCAGCGTGCCTGGCACCAGTCGGCGTCGCTCGACCAGAAGGTGCGCGTCTTCGACGAAACTCGCGTCACGGCGCGGAGCAACACGTTCACCTCTTCGGATGATGGGCGATAATGCCGACGTGGAGTATGAGCGTTTCGCCGACATTTATAGCGTGTGGACGTCGACCGCGCCCTCGGCTCGGGCGAATCGCTCGTTCTATGTCGACGCCTATCGAGCCGCCGACGGTCTGATTTGCGAGCTCGGCGTTGGGGACGGACGCATTGCCGTAGACGCCGCATCGCAAGGCTGCGCGATCGTGGGCGTCGACAACTCGCCGGCCATGCTCGCGCTCTGTCGGGAGCGCGCCGAACGAGCAGGCGTCAGCAGCCTGATGACCTTGCTCGAAGCGGACTTCCGCACCTTCCAGCTTCCCTCACCCGCGGGGCTCATCGCGCTGCCCTATCACAGCATCGGACACCTGCGGTCCATGGACGAGAAGCGTGCGGCTGTCCGGCAGATTCACGCTCAGCTTCGTTCCGGCGGCACGTTCGTGTTCGACGATTTCGTCATGACCCCGGCCCGCCTCGAGCGCATGCGCCAGGTTCAGCTCCGTTCCGAGTACACCTCGCCGTCCGGCCACGAGGTGCTGCTCTGGGTGACGTCTCTCGTGAACGAGCAGGATCAATCGATGCGCGTGGTCACCTGGGAAGACGAATTGGACACCGACGGCGTCCTGCTCTCCCGCCGCTACCGCAAGCTGTCTCTCAGCTGGCTCGAACCCGCGCAGTCACGGCAGTTGCTCGAAGACGCCGGCTTTGTCATCGACACCTGTTACGGCGAGTTCGATCGCACACCCTTCGACGCCTCGTCTGCCAGCGAGCAGATCTGGATTGCGCACAAGGCGGCCTGATGATTGGCACGACAGGACTCAAACAGCTGCACATCGACTGCATCGTCGGCATCTACCAGCACGAGCGAGAGCGGACGCAGACGGTGCTGGTCGACATCGAGATCGACTACGACTTCGCGCCGGCCGCAGCGTCGGACGCGATCCCGGATGCGGTGGACTATGACGATGTGGCATCCAGCGTGACGGCCTTGCTCCAGACACGACAATTCCAACTGATTGAGACCATGGTGGAGGAGACGGCGGCGATGCTGCTCGAGCGGATTCCCAAGGCTGTTGCGGTGCGGGTGCAGATCGGCAAGCCGGCCGCCGTTCCAGCGGCCGCGTACTCGTACGTCCGCGTCGAGCGGTCGCGCGCATGAGCACACCCGAGACTCGTGTCGCGGTAGTCACCGGAGGCGCGCGGCGGCTCGGCAGGCATCTGTGTCTCACCCTGGCCTCGCGCGGCTACGACATCGTCTTCCTGTATCGCTCGTCGGACGAGGATGCGAGAACCCTCATCCAGGAGATCGGCGACACGGGTGGCAAGGCGCGCGCGCTGAAGGTGGACATCTCGTTGAAGGATCGCGTCGCTGACGCGTTCGCGGATATCGCGCGCAACGAGGGACGCGTCGACCTCTTGATCAACAACGTCGGTAACTACAATCCGCAGGACGTAACGCAGCTCGATCCCGATGTGTGGGATGCGACGATCTCGTCCAACCTGAACGGCGCGTACTACTGCTGTTACCACGCGCTGAAGCTGATGCCGGACGCGGGCTCCATCATCAGCATCGGCATGGCCGGCCTGGAAGGTATTCGCGCCAACACGCGTGGCGCCGACTACTTCGTGAGCAAGACCGGTCTGCTGGTGCTCACACGGGCGCTGGCAAAGGGTTACGCGGCTCGGCACATTCGCGTGAACATGGTGTCGCCAGGTCAGCTCGACAACTCCGTCGACCTGCCGCCGCCCGACGAGATTGGTCGCTGGGTACCACTCGGCCGTTCAGGCACGCTCGACGATATCGCGCAAGCCGTGCTCTACCTGCTCGACGCCACCTACGTCACCGGCGTGAACATCGACGTCGCAGGCGGCTATCGGCTCTAATGCCAGTGGCGACGGCGTTCGTGCCGTTGTGGAATCGTGCCGCCGAGTGGGAGCGTCGGCTGGCAATGATTCGCGACGCGCGAACCTTCCTCTACCTGTCGATCTTCTACATCGAGTACGACGCGTACGGAAAAGCACTGCTCGCAGCGCTCCTGGATGCGCAGCGACGCGGCGTTGCCGTCAATCTGCTCATCGACGGCTTCGGCCAGCGCCTGGGAGGCGTCCTGATGTCTGCGGCAGCGCGCTCGGAGTTGACGCGCGAACACGCAGCACTCCGGGCGGCTGGTGGCGTCGTCACCTTCTATCGGCCTTCACGGCTCGTGCAACGCGCGCTCGGCGGCGGCCAGCACGTCAAGATCCAGGTGTCGGATGCGGGCGACGCGATCTTCGGCAGCAGCAACATCACCCAGTCGTCCTTCCAGGGTTGGAACGAGTACTCCGTGGCCGTGCGCGGTCCGGTCGTCGCGACACTCCTCGAGAGCTACGGCGCTATCGGTGGGTTGGTTGATCCTGCGCACGTGAATCAACTCGCGGCCCCCGTCGCCGCTGATACGGCCGACCTCGCCCTCGATTACTGGTTCTGTAACCCGAACCTCGCGCAGGGCGCACTCGGACCGATCGGGTGGGATGGTCCGAACGAGGTGACCGATCGGCTCGTCGCCATGCTCGATGCGGCAACGAGCGAAGTGCTGGTGACCAGTTTCTACTTCAAGCCGGTCGCGTCGTTGATGGACGCGGTGCTGCGCGCAGCGCGGCGCGGCGTCCATGTGGAAGTGCACCACTCGCATCGCGACGCGTTGAAGGCAACGGATTTGGCGTGGATCGCGGCGGCGGTGAATTATCCTCGGCTGCTGGAGGCTGGCGTCCACCTCTTCGAGAACCTGCACGGCGAACATTCGAAGATCGTGGTGGTCGATCGTGCCTGGGCCGCCTTCGGCACCTACAATTTCGAGGATGCCGCGCACGACCGACTCGCCGAGGCGATGCTTGCCACTCGTGATCGACGGGCAGTCGAGCCAGCACTCGATATCTTCGACGAACTGCGCAGGCATCCAGACAACCTGCGTGTGACGGAACAGTCGTTCAGCCAACTGCCGACGCGCCTCAAGACTCGCGTCGCCAGACTAGGACGGTTCAAGCGATGGATGTGATGCGATTCACCGAGATCGAACACAAGTTCCTGGTGGACGACCGGTTCGATCTGGACGCGTTCAGCGTGGCGCTCGACGCCATGGGACCGACGCGTCGCACCAGGCTTCAGGTCCGCGACCGCTACTTCATGACCGAAGACGGAGCGTCGCGCCGGTACATCCTGCGTCACCGATTTGATCCGGAGATCAATCAACTGACGCTCAAGGCGCTGGTGGCGGACCCGGAAGTGCGTGCCGAAATCTCACTTGATCTCGGCCATCACGCCGGCAGTCAGGACGCCGCCGTGGATGCCTTCGTGGCGCGACAAGGCCTCACCTGGTCAGGTTCACTCGAGAAAGATCTCACGGTGTGGTATTTCCACGACTGCGAGGTCGTGCACTACGTCGCACGCACCGATGGGCGGACCGTGCGCATCGTCGAGTTCGAGGCGACCGTCAAGAAGTCGGTGGACGATGCGCTGGAGATTCTGACGCGCTACGAGGGTGCGACCGGGTTCGACCGATCGACACGTTCGATGCGATCGCTGGTCGACCTGCTGTTCCCCGGTGTTTTCACCTCGGACGGCCACGGTCTCTGAGGAGCGGATTCGACGCCGTGCCGTACGGGCCTCGCAGGCGCCCGGAGTCGCTCGAAGTTGGCACCAAGGCGGAACTGTTCGTCCTCAACGCGCCGCCGTGGTGGCGCTCACGATCTGTTCGTCGGTCGCGCCTTCGCGGCCGGAGGCGATGCTGTCGCGGATGCTGCCCGAGAATAGCCACGTGTCCTGCGGCACCATGCCGAGGACCGTCGCCGTGCGGCGTGGCACAATTGGTCTGCCTCCATGTCACGCGCGGAACGTCAGCCCGACCGCACGGTGCTCGGCATCGTACTGACCGCCAGCGCGGGTCTGCTGTACGTGATGGCCCGTCCGTTCCTCGACGGGCGCATCCCGTTCACTGGCGACCTGCTCCACTTCCACTACCCGCTCCGCGAGTTCTACGCTCGAGCGATCGAGAGCGGCGGCCGCTTCGAGTGGATGCCGTCCCTGTTCGCCGGCTTCGACACGGTGGGTGAGGGACAGCTCGGCGGGTACCATCCTGCCCACTGGCTGCTCTATCGCCTGTTCCCGCTCCAGACGGCGTTCGCCGTCGAACTGCTGGGCCCGTATCCCTTCTTCTTCATCGGGACGTGGCGATGGCTCCGCAACTGGCTTGCGTCGGGCGCGGCGGCCTTCGGCGCGATGCTGTTCACGTTCAGCCCCTTCAACCTCCAACACGGCGTCCACCCCAACATGGTCTCGGTGGCCGCGCATCTGCCGTGGATGCTCGTGGCGATTCGGGCCGTGCTCGTGGGCGAGGGGGCGACGCCGCGCATCGGCGCCGGCGCGCTGGCCCTGCTCGTCGGGTCGGCGGTGCTGCTCGGACACCCGCAGGCGCTGTGGATGGATGCCCTCGTCGCGGGCCTCTTCGTCGCGTTCCTGCTCGTCACCGACGCACGGAGTCGCCGCGCAGGGGCGCTCGCCTGGCTTGGCGTTGGCGGTCTGCTCGGCGCGGGAGTGGGGGCTGGGCAGCTCGTCGCGTCGCTCCACGCAGTGGCGCATTCGACGCGCCCCACCGACGCCGACTACGCCACCAGCTTTTCGCTCCCGCCCATCCATCTCCTCCAACTGCTGCATCCGTACCTGCTCTGGGGACGGGTGTTGCGGTGGACCGAATTGCCCGGCGCCGGCGATGAGTACGGGGCGTACGGCGGATCGGTGGCGATCGTGCTCGCGGTGTGGTGGCTCGCACGGCAGGCGCGCTCCCTCGGTGGCGTCGAGTCCGACCGCCGGCGGCTCGGCGTCGCCGCGCTCGTGCTCGTCGTGCTGGGGCTCTGGCTTGCGACGGGACGCTACGGCGGCCTCTACTACGCGCAGACGTGGCTGCCGGTCGTGGGGCGGTTCCGCATCCCGTCGCGCGACGTGTTCGTGGCCCAGTTCGGGCTCGCGGTGCTCGGCGCTCTGGCGATGGGCGTGCTGACACGGCGCGACGGTGGCACGGTCCAGCGGCGGGCTGACCGGCTGTGGCCCGTGTGGGGGCTCGTGGCGGTATCGGTGACGAGTGCTCTCGTGCTCGTGTTCACCGGGAGCGCCGGGGCACAGGCCACGCGTGCGTCGGTGGTCGCCGGGCCGCTCCTCCTCGGATGCGCGGCGCTGCTGCTGTCGTGCGCGCGGCGCGGCTGGCGATGGGCGGCGCCGCTCCTCGTGGTGCTGGCGGTCGGCGATCAGGCGCTCTACGGCATCGGCGGTGTGATCGCCTGGCGTGACTACGGCACGCGCACGACGGTCCTCGGCGTGTTCGACCCACCGGAGCAGCGCCCCGTCGTCGCGGAAGGACGCCTTGCGCTCGGCGGGTCGTCCGATCTCTATCTGCTGCTCGACTACCGGCTGCTCGACGGCTATCTCGGTCTCACACCGGCGCGACAGCTCGACTACAGTTCCCCGGCCGCGCTCCGCGTGGCGCAGGTGGCGTATGCCAACGAGCGCTTCCGTGAGACGCCGATTGCAGGTGGCGGGCGCTTCGGGACGCAGTGGTATCGGCTCGCGCCACCGCTCCCGCGCGTGCGGCTCGTGACCGAGGCCATCGTCAGCCACGCGCCCGCGCGCGACATCGAATCGGTGGACGTATCGCGCACGGCGCTCGTCACGCACGATCTGCAGCTCAGCGGCGGGAGCCCCGGCGACACGCTGCTCGTCCAGGACGCGCCAGGGCGGCTGCGCGTGCGGACGGCGAGCGTCGGACGCCAACTCCTGGTGGTGTCCGAGAGCTGGGACGACGGCTGGACGGCGACGGTCGACAAGCATCCCGTCGCGGTGGAGCGCGTCTACGGCGACTTCCTGGGCGTGGCAGTGGAGGCCGGGACGCACGCCGTGACGCTGGCGTTCCGGCCGGCCTATCGCGACCTGCAGTTGAGGCTGGGGCCGGTCGCGGCGCTGCTGGCGCTGGCGCTTGTGGTCACCGGCTGGCGGCGGCGGGCGGGCGGCGTTCGATGAAGCGCGCCGAGTACATCGTCATCACGAGCGTGGGTGCGAAGACCACCACAGGGGCCGCGCATCTCGCACGGCCCACTCGAAGCCGCCCACGCCCAACGCCGTGGACGCGTTCTCGACCAACTCGTTCCACAAGTCGTGGAAGCTGGCGTGCGAGCAGGTCAAGGTCAGCGTCTTCAGGCCGTATCTGCGTCGGCACTCATACGCCACCCTGCTGCGGTCGCACCGGGCTGAGTTGGCTGGCCTCTGGCGAGTAGAGCCCCACGCGGTTCCCCACGCGAAACTCGACGGGCTCTGACGGACGGTGACAGCGTCCGCCGGAACCTGACCAACCGAATCATT
>CALQBJ020000186.1 GCA_943328785.2 Bifidobacterium breve | reverse complement strand
CGTCGTCCCCGCACATCGTCGAGCGTCGTGCGCGCCGCGTCCACCTGCTCGAGCGACACCTTGCTGCCGTCGACCGCATTCGAGTCGCGCGCAGTGGCGAACGCGGCGTCGGCCAGCGCGCGGTGATAGGCGCGTTCCGCCTGCTGCAGCGCCTCGAGCGCCTGCGTGTGCTCCTACGGGTAGGCGGCGGGGTCCGAGAACGGGTCTTCCGTCAACTACCGACCCCCGCTAATGTTTCCTATCCCCCAGCGCTCGGTCTCCAAGCCGCTGACAGCGTTGCCGCCGCCAACGGTGACCGATCTCCAGGTTAGCCCAACCAACGTGAAAGGGGGCGCCCCGTCCTGGGGATGGGTCTACACCAGCATCGCCCAGTCATCGGCCACCGTCGTTTCTCTTGCGAGCAGTCACCCCACGGTGGTGTCGGTGTCGGCCCGTGTCACCGTGAATGCGGGGGGCACGGCCGCGACGTTCTTGATCAAGACAAGCAAAGTGCGAAAGGTGACGTCGGTGCCCATCACGGCTTCCATCGGCTCGTCGAGCAGGGTCGTCACCTTGACCGTCGCACCATGAAGGGGCGATCCCATTGAACGTGGTGCCCCGAGTCGATTCCCGCGCCTTGGTTACCCGCGGCGGCGATCAGGTGCTGTAGCGAGTCCGGTGGCCTTCGACGGCTGACTGCACGATCGTTCTGGCCAGTTGGATGTGCCCGGTCACAGCGGCCAACGTCACGACTCCGGGCACAGCTACGGCCTCTACGGCTGGGGCGTTGGCGGCGCGGTAGGTGACGGCACGACGATCGCCTAGAGCGTGGGTTGGTGTGGCAACCACATTGTTTCCAACGACTCCCGAATGAACGACGTCTATAGCATTCACATCTAGCCGGCGGCCGCTACCGACTTTCCACCACGTGCTGGGACACTACCGCTGGTCGGCACGACCGGTCGCGTGCTGGCGTCGATGCGTGCAGTCACTCTCGAGACGGGGACGACACGGTTCCTCGTCGATCCTCACGACCACATCAGGGCGAAAGCGGGCCGGAGGCGCATCTGTTCACCTTCGACGAGGGCGCGTCGAGGAGGTGCCGTTCGCGATCGTCGAATGGGCGGACGAGTGGACCCAGCCGGTCCACCCCGGGTGATACACTCACCGCCAGATTGATGCCGACGGCTCCGAATCTGCCGGGACGCCCGCTTGCCTGGCTCGCAGCACTCCTCGTGCTGCTCCTGGCGCAGACGCAGACCTTTCAGCGCCGGCACAGTATCACCTACGACGAGACGATTTACCTGAATCTGGCGCTGGACACGATTCGCGAGCGCGCGATCTCACCCGAGTTCCCAGCACTCGGCGTCGCTCCGCTCCCGGTGCTCGCGCACTACGTGCTGCCGTTGGCGTGGACCATCGACCCTGGTGAGAAGCGTCCATCGTCGCAGGCGCCGCGCGACGGCGACCTCCGACTGGTCCGCGTTGCTCGCGTTGTGTCATCAGTCGTCGCGGGTGGTGCGCTGGTCACGATCATCTTCGTCTGGCTGCTGCGGCGGCGCGGCACGTTCGCCGCCGTCCTTGGTGCCGGACTCGCGGTGCTGTCGCCAACCGTCGTGGCCCACGCATCGCTCGCCACAACGGACATGACCGCCGCCGTGCTCGGCCTCGGCGGCGCAGCGGCCATCGCCTGGTGGGCGTCGGCGCCGACGCCCGCGCGAACCGCGGCCTGCGCAGCACTCATCGCACTGGCGATGAGCGCCAAGTACTCGCTGCTGATCCTCTTACCTGTTGCCGTCATCGTCGTCGTGCGCGAAGTCATCCGCCGGTCTGGCGAGCGTTCCCGCGTCACCATCGGGCAGGCACTCGGAGCCGTCGCGCTGCTCGCCGTGCTGGTGCCGCCGTTCTGGTGGGCGGGGCACCTCTTCGCACGGGGCACCGCAGACGCGCCCGCGTCGGCGGCGTCACTCGCGGAGCTCGCCACAGTCGACGGTGTGCGCGCGTTCGCGCTCTCAACGGCTCCGGTGCTCGGCCTCCGCCATCAACTGATTCACAGCAGGGAAGGTGAAGAGGCATTTCTCACGGGTGAACGGTCGAACCGGGGCTGGTGGTACTACTACCCGATGACCTTCCTGGTAAAGAGCACACCGGTTGAACTGCTGCTGACCGTGTGTGTCGCCGTGTTCCTGGCACATGGCGCATCACGCGGTGTGCGGCGCGCACTGCTCAGCCTGGACACAGCGCTCTTCACACTGCTGTGTGTCGCGGTCGTGCTCTGGGCGGGCGTGACGACATCGAGCCTCGACATCGGTCATCGCTACATTCTGCTCTGCTATCCGGTCCTCTTCGTGGCGGCCATCGATCGGCTGACGGAGGCTCTGGGAGGGAGACCCGCAGTGCTCTGGGGGACAGCCGGTCTCCTGCTGGCTGGGCAGCTCGCAAGCAGCCTGTCGATTGCACCGCACTATCTCGCGTATGCGAATGGACTCGCAGGTGGACCCTCACGCGTCTGGACACTGCTGGCTGACTCGAGCCTCGACTGGGGACAGGACCTGCCTGCGCTCCGCGAGTACCTGGACGATCACGTCAGAGGGCCAGTGATTCTCTCGTACTTCGGAACGGCCCTGCCCGACGCGTACGGCGTCAGAGGCGACGACCTGGAACATCTGCATCATCCGCCGGAGGAGTACGCGGCCATCGCCATCTCTGTAACGCATCTCCACGGCCTGCACCTCGGCCAGCGCGATCCGTTCGAACGCTTCCGATCACTGACGGCCAGCGCACAGCCGGGCTACTCGATCATGGTGTACGACCTCTCCGCGCCTCGCGCGCGCGAGGCGCTGCACTACGCGCTCAGCGTCATGCACTGACCCCGCGACCATGACGACAGCAGTGCAGAGACGTGTGGCGTGGGTGCTTGCGGCGGCGCTCGCGTGTAGCTACGCCTACTTCTATCAGGCTGGCGGGTGGAACCAGAACAGCCGCTTCGCGCTGGTCCGCGCCATTGTGGAACAGGGAACGCTCACCATCGACGAAACCGGGTTCGTGAACGGTGAGCCGGTGACTGGAGACATCGCGAGACATGATGGCCACGCGTATTCGGACAAGGCGCCTGGGCTGGCGCTGACGGCCGTGCCGGTCGTGGCTGCACTGCGTCCGCTGATCGATCAGCCGCGCAGCGCAAGAGGCATTGCACGCCTGTCCTATCTGACGACCGTCGTGATCTCCGCTGGGGCGACGGTCGGTGCCGCGGTGCTGCTGTTCTTCGTCGCGCTGTCGCTCGGCGCCTCCGGGGCCGCCGCGACATTTGCCGCCCTGGTGTTCGGACTCGGGTCGCCGGCATTTGCCTACGCCACGCTGTTCTACGGCCATGCACTCGCCACATGCTGCCTCGCTGCCGCGTTTGCGGCCGCGACCGCCCTGGCGAGTCGCTCGAGCAGGCGACGCGACATCATCCTGTCACTCGTCGTCGGCATCGGCGGCGGGTGGGCCACGGTCACCGAGTATCCCTCGGTGATCCCCGCCGCGGCGATCGCCTGTCTCGCGGTGTGGCACAGCCGTCTCGACCATCCACGGCTTGTGCGCGTGCTCGCCTACGTCAGCATCGGCGCGCTCGCCTGCGCTGCCGCACTCGCGTGGTTCAACGCCGCGTCGTTTGGTTCGCCGGTAGGCATCGGCTATCAATCAAAGGTCGACTTCGATGGAATGCATGAGGGGTTTTTCGGGCTGACCTCTCCAAAGCCCGGACCGCTGCAGGAACTGCTGATCGGGTCGTTCCGGGGGCTCTTCTTCTATGCGCCGGTGCTCGCGGCCGCCTGTGTCGGGTTGCTCTGGTTGATCCGGTCGAGGGCGTCGCGTGCCCCCGGCGTCACCGCGGCAACGATTGCCGTGTATTACGTGCTGTTCAATGCGTCGTACCACTACTGGGATGGTGGCTGGTCGTACGGTCCCAGGCACATGGCACCGGTGGTGTGGTTCCTGGCACTGGCCCTTGCGCCGGTGTGGTGTGGCGTCGGCAGGTGGTTGCGGGTGGGTCTGGTCGCGGCGGCGGCGTACGGGGGCCTGCTGGCGTTGATGGCCGTTGCGGTCACCGCTCAGCCGCCCGATACCTACCGACACCCGCTGACCGAACTGTATCTGCCGCTCTTCCTCGATGGCGAGGTCGCCCACAACTGGCAGTCGTATCTCGAGCGGCTGCCTATGGAGCAGCGCGACCGACAGACACACGCCTGGAATCTCGGCGAGAAGGCAGGACTCACCGGATTACCCAGTTTGGTGCCGCTGATTGGCCTGTGGTTTCTCGGGGCGATCGCGTGGCGCCGCGTCACGAACGGCGATCATCGCCCCAGAGGGCGGTAATTGCCGAAGCGGCCAGCACTCCCGACATCACGATGAGCACGACAGGGACTGCCGTCAGCCACGCCCCGACCTCGCCAGCGTGGCGGAACCAGACGACGTCGAGCGTTCGACCATCGGTTGGCATGTTCGGGAAGAGGCGCTCGAGAAACGACCACGCTCCGAACGGCGGATACGCCTGCACGTTCCACACGGCACCATCACCGACACCGCCGAATCCACCAAGGAGATCCGTCACGGTCCCTGGTACCGCCCAGCAGAAACCGGCCAGGAGCAGAACGAAGGGCGCCCAGCGCTGCAGCCGCGGCCGGAGCCTCATGGTGCCCACACCGGCGAGGGTCGCCAGCAGAGGAAGCGCAGGGGAGAAGAGTCTCAACCCCCAGCACCAACCGCCCCACCACATGTACCACGCGGCAGTGTTGGCCAGCAGGGCGAGACTGAGGCCCAGCATTGCCAGCACCACTGCACGACCGCGCTCCGCACGGAACACCGCCAGCGCCCCGAGCGGCACCAGCAGCATGGCAGGGAACTCCCAGAACAACCCGGCCCTCGGGCTGAAGAGCACACCGGCCCACCGACGCGCGTCAGGGAACACCCACCCGTTATCGCTCTCGTACCCGAACATGAGGGGATCCCCGAATCGGGCTGCGTTGACCAACAGAGTGATCGCGACGGCCCCGGTCACCGCCACCGCCACCGCCACGGCCGGCTTGAGGCTCCGCAGTTGCCAGGAACGTACGCGGCCAGCGGGCAGCAGCATGGCGATGACTGCGGGTTGCAAGAGGACCCCTTCGAGCGGCCTCGTGAGGATGGCATAGCCGCACGCGACGCTGCAGACGATCAGTGCCCTCGTCGAGCACGAGTCTCTGAATCGCACGGCACCGAGGCACGCCGCGACCCAGCACAATCCTTCGAGCGCCTGCGCAAAATCGCCACCGGAATACACCAGGGCCGAGGAGCCGACGCCGTAGAAGAGCATCGCCCACAGTGCTGCCCGCGGCGACCCGCCGACCGCCCGGGTCAGTCGTGCGACGAGAAAGGACGAGAGCGCCACCACCGCCACGTGCACCCAGGCGCCCCCGATCGTGTAGAGCGGATCCTCGTAGAGTTCCTTGAGGTAGAACTCGAAGACGTCGGGCGGCCTGTCGACCGCAATCGGGATACGCGCACGCATGCCAGCGGTCGCGAGCATGCCGGGCACGTAGAGCAGCGACAGGCCGATTCCGTACATGCTGTTCCAGGACGGATCACTGCGCCACGTCCAGACCGGGTGCTGGAACCTGAGCGAGCCGTCGAACACCAACGCCTGTGCCTGGCGGAACATGAACAGCCCGTCCATGCTGTACATGTGGCCGCTCATCAGTGCGAGGTACACCAGGCCGAATGCACAGGCCAGGCGAAGTTGTGCGCGCGTATCGTCGTTCACCGCCGTCTCCCCTCGACGAACAGGCCGAGCACCAGGCCGGCAGCCGTGGCCGCGAAGAGAGCGACGCCCGCGGAAAGCCGCGGCGGCGCATACTCGAACCGCACCACGTCGCCAGCGGCAACCGGCACTGCGGCCAGAACCCCGTCGGCCCGGAGAGGGGCAACCGGACTGCCGTTCACCACGACTCGCCAGCCCGGGTAGATCGCGGCCTTCTCGGACGCCACGAGCCAGCCGCGTGCGGTTGCGGCGAAGCTGATGGTGTTGTTGTCCTCGCGCGTGAACGCCGCGGCCGGCCCCCGGTTCTGGGCGGCGGCAAGGACGTCGGTGAGTGCTGCCGCAGCAGCGGCGCTGCTGAGCGACACTGCGGCTGGCAGGTCGACGTCGACTGTGAAAATGGCATCGACTGCCGGCATCAACTCGCCGGCCCGCACCTGCAACACCGCCACGCGGCGCGGGTCGAAGTCTGCTCGGTGCAGCACGTCGAGCGCGGCCCTGAACGCGGCGTCGTCAGTTCCGACGATGGCGATGGCTCGAGGTGCGATCCACCCGCGGGGTTGCCACTGGTCGTTCTCGTAGACGAACCGACCTGCCGCCTTCGCCGGTTGGCAGACCTCGACGGGACAGGCCTCCGCCATCGTCGCAAGATGGAAGCCGGGTTCGGTGCGTGGCGTGCTCGAGAGCACGTATCGAACGTTCAGCAGGCCCCAGAACCGTGCGGGGGACCTGTAGCTGTCACCAATGAACGTGCGGTGTTCCTGAGGGTCGAAGTCGCCGGGCAGGTAATCGTGATGCTCGCTCGGCGTGTAACTCGTAATGGCTTCGAGGCCCAGCGGCACCGTGACATTGTCTGAGCCCCAGTGCCGGTCTGGCGATTCCCACACGTGAACGCGGCTGCCGTCGGCGTGTGCCCGCACCCACTGCATCGAGGCATTCTGCTGCAATGCGACGCGTGGATCCGACATGGGCGGCATCTGCGGTGCCGCAGTCCACCACTGGTATGCGCACGCCGTGGCGACGACCGCGACAGCCATCGTTGCCAGGTGTGAGACCCGCCGCAGCGACTGAGCAAGTCCGTCAAGGCCGGCGGCCACCAACACCGGAGCAGCGATCCAGAGCATGACGACAGCACGCTGCGGAATCCGCTGATAGTGGAATCCGGGCAGCCACTTCCACAGGACGAAATACACCGGGGTGAAGGCAGAGGCCGCACTCCCCAGTGCTGCGATGGATGCCAGCCAGGCCGCAGCCCGGCGTTGATCGTTCAACGCGAGCGTGACTACGCCGGCGGCAATAACCAGGATCGTCAGCACCCCGGGATAGGGGTGGGCGACTTCGCTGATCGCCTGTGACGAGATCTCGAATCCAAAGCCATCCGCGCGCCCGGTCAACTCGAGGTACGCAAGCATCGGCAGAAGTTGAGGGGCGGCGGTGCCGACCACGCACAGCATGGTGACGATCCCCACCCCGGCCAGCCTCGCCGTCCATGCCAGGCTCGCAGGCCCGGGGCACGTCACCATCAGGAGCAGCAGTGCCAGCATCGTGTACAGAAAGATGCTCGTGCCTCCCTCGAGTACCTGCAGCCCGGCGACAATGCCCGCGGCCGCCGCGTGCCGCCACCAGCGGCCCGTGCACGCCAGCGCGTTCCATGCGCAGAGCAGCACCCAGGGCGCCAGGCACATCGGCAGGATGTGGCTCAGGTGTCCGACCCGGAAATGATCGAGCAGATACGGATTCAGTCCGAACGCGAGTGCGCCGACGGCGCCGGCGGTCGGCGCAACGGAGAGTCGTCTCGCCAAGTGAAAAGTGCCGATCATGCCGACGAAGACGTGGACGAGCATCGACCACTTGATAGCAGCCTCGGGAATCACCACCGCGCCGAGGATGGTGGCGAGCGACACGACGCCTGCCTCGGGTACCTCGAACAGGGGTGCACCGGCATTGCGGTAGGGATCCCAGTACGGCAGTGTCCGGGTGCGCCATAGAGCGTCGAGGCTAACCTTCAGCCAGGGGAACCACT
>CALQBJ020000185.1 GCA_943328785.2 Bifidobacterium breve | reverse complement strand
CGACAACCTGGCAGACGCCGGCTCGCTCTACGGCGCGCTCATCTACTTGAAGTCGCCCATCGTCATGCGCCAACTCGAGCGCATGATGGGCGAGGATCCGTTTCGCGACGCGCTGCGCGCCTACCTCACGACGTTCCGGTTCGGGAACGCGGCATGGCCCGACCTGCTGGCCATCTTCGCCGCGCATACCGCCATCGACCTGCGCGCCTGGAGCCACGACTGGCTCGAGGAAGCGGGACGGCCGCGCATTCGGGTGGAGCGCTCGGGCACGGACGACTCGAGCGTCACGCTCACGACAGTGGGCGAGCACTCGTCGCGCGCGCGCTGGCCGCAGCAGCTCGAGCTCGCCCTGGGACGCGACGGCACCGTGCAGCACATCACGCTCACCCTTGATGGTCACGCCACATTACCGCTGACCCGAGAGCAGGCCGCGGCCGACTTCATCCTGCCGAATGGCCGCGGCCTTGGCTACGGCAACATCGTGCTCGATGCGCAGAGCCGCGCGTGGCTGCTGGAGCATCTGCCGGAGGTGCCGGACGCGCTGACGCGCGGCAGCGCCTGGCTGACGCTGTGGGACGGGATGCTGGACGACGCGGTGCAGCCGCGTGCGCTGCTCGCGCTCGCGCGCCGCGCACTGTCAGCCGAGTCGAGCGAGCTCAACCTGCAACGTCTGCTCGCCTGCATCGAGCGGCTGGTGTGGACCTTCCTCACTGACGCGGAGCGAGCGGAGACGGCGCCGGCGCTGGAGACCGCGCTGCGTGCACGCCTCGAGCGGGCCGAATCGACCAGCCTCGCCGCCGCCTGCTTCGCCTGTCTGCGGTCCACCGCCACGACAGCGGCCACCGTGCCGTGGCTGCAGCAACTGTGGACCGGTGAGGCATCGCTGCCGGGGCTGCCGCTTGGGGAGGCGGAGCTGATCGCCCTGACGTGCGACCTCGCCGTTCGGCGCGTGGATGGCGATGCGCTGGTCGCCGCGCAAGTGGCTCGCACCGTGGCGCCGGACCGTCGCGCCGCGCTGGCGTTCGTGGCGCCGGCGCTCTCGTCCGACGCGGCCACCCGCGAGTCGTTCTTCACGACCATCAGCGACGCCGCGCACCGCGGGCGCGAGCCGTGGGTCGTTGACGGCCTGCGCTGGCTGCATCACCCCTTGCGCGCGGCGCACGCACAGCCGTGGATCGGGCCCGGGCTCGATCTGCTCGAAGAGGTGCGGCGAACCGGCGACATCTTCCTGCCCAAGCGCTGGCTGGACGCCATGCTGAGCGGCCATCGCTCGGCTGCCGCCGCGGCGACGGTGCGTCGATTCCTTGCGACGCGGCCGGCCGGCTATCCGCCCGCGCTGACACGCATGATCCTCGCGTCGGCCGACCTGCTGTTCAGGGCAGCGCGACGCGAAGCCTAGCGCGTGGCCGCCAAGCAACGAACACTTCCTTATGGGACTGCGCGGAGTTGTCACCCGGAGAGCGCGGTGTCACTCCGAATCGTGGACAGCATTCAGGACGACGGACGCACAACGCGAAGAATCCGGCCGCTTTTCGCCCGGCATACCCGTTGCAACATCAACAATGCCCTACACTTTCCTTATCCGGTAGCCATCCTCATGCGACACATCCTGCTCGTGGCCCTTCTCGCGCTGTCATCGTCGGTGGCATGCGTGAAGGCCGTTCCGCCGACCGACACGGGCGACCCACTGATCTCGACACCGACCAGCCCCACAAGGCCGACAACCCCGACAACCCCGACGACCCCGACAACCCCGACAACCCCGACGGCCCTCGCCTACAACCAGGACCTGAAGGCCGTCTTCCAGAGCGACTGCGTCACCTGCCATGGGCCGAGCCGTGCCGATGGCCACTACCGGATGACGACCTACGCCCAGGTGATGACCGCGGTGCGCGCGGGGAACGCCTCGAGCACGCTGGTGGCGGTGACGGCGCAGAACGGCAACATGTACCGCTACTGGAGCGGCAGCACGGCCACGCGCCAGGCCAAGGCCGCACAAGTCCGGTCGTGGGTCGTCACCTTCAACGCACAGGAAAACCGATGACCCGTCATCTCGCTGGTGCCCTCATCCTCGCCTCGCTCCTCGGCGCCTCGCTCGTCGCAGCACCAAAGGACTCGCTTATCACGGACGCACCAGACATCACGCTCACCGCCATCTCCGGCAAGACCATGCGCATCGCCGACCTGAAGGGACAGGTCGTGCTGCTCGACTTCTGGGCCAGCTGGTGCATCCCGTGCCGCAAGTCGTTCCCCGAGGTCGACGCCCTGCACCGCGAGCTCCACCCGAAGGGGCTGGCGGTGATTGCGGTGAACGTCGACGAGCAGCAGAAGAACGCCTACACGTTCCTCGAGAAGTATCCGCACACGATGACGATCGCGTTCGATCCGAAGGGTGCGGTGGCCGCGGCGTTCAAGCTCGAGGCGATGCCGAGCACAATGATCGTCGACCGCAGCGGCCACATCCGCTTCACCCACCAGGGCTATACCGAGAAGACCATCGGACAGTTCCGCAGCGAAGTGCTGCAACTGCTCGCGGAGAAGCAGTGATGTCGATGAAGGTGCGTGCGCTTGCCGGCGTGCTCGTCTTGGGCATCCTCACGACCGCCTGCGCCACGGTCAAGCCGTGGCAGCGCGGCACGCTGGCCGACTCCTGCATGGTGTTCGATGCCGACAGCGCCACCGCCTACATGACGCACTGGCAGGAAGCGCGCGAAGGCTCGATGGGTGGCTTTGGCGTGCAAGGGGGCGGTTGTGGCTGCAAGTAGGCGGCGCGTCGCTGTCATCGGCATGGCCACCAGCGCGCTGCTGCTCGCGGCGGCCGGCTACAACTGGGCGCAGAACCAGCTCGATGTGTCGTTCCACGCGTTCCAGGATTCGCGTGGCGTCACGGTGCTCAGCCCCGACGCCAACTTCACGAAGGACTTCACCGACCGCACCAGCGTGAAGCTGAAATTCGGCGTCGATGCCATCTCCGCCGCGTCCGACTCGTGCGCGCGCTGCCACTCCGACGGCGCCACGAACGGGCGCTTTGTCGGTTCGGCCAATATCACGCGCAAGTACGGCGACACGAAGGTTACCGGCGGCGCCGAGTTCAGCCGCGAGCTGTTCTACCAGGCGACCACCGTGCTGGCGTCGGTCTCGCGCGACCTGCACAACGCGAACACCACCGTGGCCGGCGGCTTTGCGTTCTCGCTCAACCAGCCGCAATTGCACCCGGGGCCAACGGTTGAATCGCAACAGTCGTACGACGCCTACGCGTCGGTGACGCAGTCGTGGACGAAGCGCACCGTCACCCAGGTGGGCTACGAGATCAACCAGGTGAACGGCTACCAGACGAACCCGTTCCTGCGCACGACACTGAACGGCGTGATGACGGTCGGCAACTCGCCCGAGGCGCGCACGCGCCACGCGCTGTCGGCGCGCCTGCGGCAGGCGCTCCCGGCCGAGACGTTCTTCGAGGCCGACTACCGTCGCTACCACGACACCTGGTCGGTCGATTCGAACGCCTTCTCCCTCGGCCTGTCACATCACTTCGGCCCGCGCATCGTCGGCGGCGGATCGTGGCGGCACTACGCGCAGAGCGGCGCCTACTTCTACCAGCCGGAGTACACGGGGTCACCCACCTACTTCACCGGCGACTTCCGCCTCTTCCCGTTCGATTCGAACAGCGTCACCGGCCGCTTCGAGATCACCCCGAAGGCCGGCCTGCTGATGATGCCAGCCGGCAGCACGCTGGCGCTGCAATACGAGCGCTACCGCGCCACCACCGGTTTCGAGGCGGGCATCTTCACGGGCGGCGTGCGGATCCCGCTGAAGTGACGACACCGCGGACGCGGCGCGCCGCACGAGCCGCGAGCCTCGCCGCGTGCCTGCTGGCGCTGCTGCCGATGCCGGCGGCGGCGCAGGCGGACAACCGCACGCGCCTGTTCAAGTACCTGATGGGCACGTCGATGCAAGTCGAGATCATCGGCGGCGACACCGCCGTGCGGCAGCAGGCGGCGGACGAAGCGTTCGCGGCGATCGCCGAGGTCGATCGCCTCATGAGCAGTTACCGGCCCGACAGCGAGGTCCGCAGGGCCAACATCGCCGCGGGCGCCGGGCCGGTGTCGCTGAGCGCACCGCTCTTCGCCGTGGTCGCTGCCGGGCAACGGCTGGCCGCCGCCTCGGGCGGCGCCTTCAGCCTCACGCCCGCCTCGCGCGACAACGTCCTGCTGATGCTCGACGTGCCGACACGCAGCCTCCGCCTCACGACGCCGGTCACGGTGTCCGTGGACGGCCTCGCAAAAGGGTTCGCGGCGGAACTGGCGGCCGGCAGCCTGTCGCGGCGCGGCCTGTCGGGCACCATCGACACCAGCGGCACGCAGTTCATGGTGGGCACGCCGCCTGGGCGCACCACGTGGTCGATCGGCATCGCCCATCCGCTGCAGCGCGGCAGCGTGCTCGGCGCCATCGACGTCGCGGGAGGCGCCGTGGCCACCGTGTCTGCCGCAGCCGCGCCGCGCGATCCCCGCACGGGCCAGGTCGCAACGCTGTCGCTCAGTGCCACCGTCGTGTCGCCGGACGGAGCCGTGGCCGACGCGCTGTCGAAGGCGGTGTTTGTGCTCGGCCCGACCGACGGCCTGCCCCTGCTCGCCACCTATCCTGACACCTGGGGCGTCGTCGCCTACCGGGGGCCGAACGGCTCGATCAGCATCGCCGTCTCCCCAGCCCACACCGCCGCCTTTCATCCCCGCCCCAGCGAATAGCGCGTTCGATGTAGGCGGGCGACGCCCCGCCATCCTGCCGATCCACCAAACTGAATTCAGAGAGTCGGCCTCGCCGCCGCAACCGTAAATTTCGGGTGCGCGGCCGCGCACCTGTCCGATACTCGTCTCCTTTTTACTCGTCGCATCCGCTCTCCTCGTCAGGTTCGTGCTCGTCCTTCGGTCGTCCGGGTTCCATCGGCGTCGACACGGCAACGTCTCATCGAAAGGATTGCGGAATGTTCACAGCGTTTTCTCGTTTTCTCAGGCCAGCGCTTCCCGCGGCACTGCTCCTGCTCCTCGTGCCTGCGGCGGCGCACGCGCAAAGCACTTTCACCGGCACGGTGAAGGACACCTCCGGCGCCGTGCTCCCCGGTGTCACGGTCGAGGCCGCCAGCCCCGTCCTGATCGAGAAGACCCGCTCGGTTATCACCAATGAAGGCGGCGGCTTCCGCCTGGTCGATCTGCGCCCTGGCACCTACACGATCACCTTCTCGCTCGAAGGGTTCTCGTCGGTGAAGCGCGACGCGGTCGAACTGCCCGCCAACTTCACCATGACGATCAACACCGAGTTGAAGGTCGGGTCGCTCGAGGAGACGCTGACGGTGACCGGTGCGGCGCCGACGGTCGACGTGCAGAGCACGACCAAGTCGCAGGTACTGAACCGCGAAGCGCTCGACGCCATTCCGACCGGCCGCACCATCCAGGGCATGGGGCAGCTGATCACCGGCGTGTCGCTGAACATTCCGGACGTCGGCGGTTCGCGCGCCATGCAGCAGACCTACATGTCGACGCACGGACTCGGCGCGTCGCAGACCACCGTGCTGGTGGACGGCCTGCTGGTGAACGGGCTGGACGGCGACGGCGCGGTGCAGAACTACTTCAATAGTTCGATGTCGCAGGAGATGGTCTACACCACCTCCGGTGCCGGTGCTGATGTCTCGGGCGGCGGCGTCCGGCTGAACATGATTCCACGGGACGGCGGCAACATCTTCAGCGGCAGCCTGTTCTCCGGTTACCAGAACCAGAGCTTCCAGACGAGCAACCTGACGGAGGACCTGAAGAAGCGCGGGGTCAAGACGCCGGACGGCATCGAGAAGCTGTACAACATCGAAGGGTCGCTCGGCGGACCGATCAAGAAGGACAAGGTCTGGTTCTTCGGCTCTGCCCGCACCTTCCACCTGAACACGCTGCCATCCGACGCCCTCGTGGGCCTTCCTGGCACGGCACTGCCGAACCGGGCGCCGACGCCAGGCACCGAACGCGGCGTCGATCGGCAGAGCATCAACAGCTTCCAGGCACGCGTCGTCTGGCAGCTGAGCCAGAAGACCAAGCTCTCGGCCTACAACGATCGCCTGCTGAAGGACCGCGGCGCAGACATGACGGCAGGTGTTGATCCGGCAACTGGATCAGCCGTCTGGACCTCCCCGCTCTACACCACCGGGTCGCTGAAGGTCGCCTCGACCATCTCGAGCCGCATCCTTGTCGAAGGCGGCTTCTCGACGAACATCGAGCGCTACAACATCTTCATGCAGGACGGCGTGAAGAAGGAGCGCGGCACCCCCGAGTGGTACACGCAGATCTACAAGACCGACGCATCCCTCGGCACGCAGTGGGGCGCGGTCAGCCAGACCTACGGCCGCTACCCTGATCGGTACACCTTCGGCGGCTCGGTCTCCTACGTGACCGGCTCGCACAACGTGAAGGTCGGCCTGCAGGACACGTTCGGCAGCTACCGCCGCACCGACGACTCGAACGGCGACATCCGCGCCACGTTCCTCAACGGCGTGGCGACCACGGCGCAGATCCTCAACTCACGCGTCGAGCGCTACGACCAGCTGCACGCGGACGTCGGTGTCTACGGACAGGACTCGTGGACCTTCAACCGCCTGACGGTGAACTACGGCGCGCGGTTCGAGCACTTCGCGCACGGGATCCCAGAGGAAAAGGCTCCTGCCGGCCGGTTCACCGCCGCCCGCACGTTCGGCCCGATCGACATGCCGACCTGGAACAGCATCTCGCCGCGAGCGGGGCTCGTCTACGACATCTTCGGCAACCAGAAGACAGCGCTGAAGTTCAGCACGGGCAAGTACATGCAGGCCGGCTCGACCGGATTCTCGGAGAGCTACAACCCGCTGCAGCTCACCGCCGCCTCCGTCGCCTGGACCGACGCGAATCTCGACGGCGTGCCGCAGGGCGAACTCGGCTGCGTCTATCAGACCGCCGGTTGCGAGATCAACCTCGCGCAGTTGCCCACCGGGTTCGGCGTCGCGAGCCTCGCGAACTTCGACCCGGACATCAAGCGGATGTACAACATCGAAACGGCGGTGAGCGTGCAGCACGAGCTGATGCCGCGCGTCTCGGTGACCGGTGGCTGGTATCACCGCGACTACAAGAACCTGCGGCGCCGCGACAACACGCTGCAGACCTTTGCGGACTACAGCGAGTTCACGCTCTACAGCCCGATCGACGGCTCGCCCATCAAGTACAACAACGTGAGCCTCGCCAAGCGTTCCGCCATCAACTACTTCGACACGACAGCTGGCAGCGACCGCAAGATGTCGTTTAATGGGTTCGAATACAACTTCAATGCCCGGTTGCCGCATGGCGCGAACCTGTTTGGTGGCGGCATGAGCGAGAAGGTCATCGCGCAGGTCTGCGACGAGAAGGCGAACCCGAACCTGCTGCTCTATTGCGATCAGACCAAGAGCGGCATTCCGTTCCGCACGCAGTTCAAGGTGGCCGGTTCGGTGTCGGTAGCCTGGGGCTTCCAGGCCGGCTTCTCGTTCCAGAGCCTCCCGGGATACGGCTACGGCACGGGTGCGCTCGCCAGCCGCGAGGGTGGCCCGACCGGACCGACCGGTCAGCCGTCGGCCACGCAGCTCAACACGCCGAACGGCGCCAGCACGGTGTGGCTGATCACGCCGAGCACCGCCTATAACGCCGCGAGCCCGTGCGTGGCACAGGGCAAGTGCACCGCCGGCCAGCTCGTCGACCCGGGCATGACCGTTGCGTCCCTCTCGGTGCCGATCGTCGCCCCGAACAGCGAGTTCGGCGACCGCATCAACCAGCTCGATTTCAATGTCACGAGGACCATCAAGTTCGGCCGCGCCAGCATCCAGCCGAAGTTCGACCTGTTCAACGCACTGAACGTCTCACCGGTCTATGCGGTGCGCGGTCTGAACTTCGGCACCACGTCCTACATGCAGCCGTCATCGATTCTCGTCGGCCGCGTGTTCCAGCTCGGCGCGATCCTCAAATTCTAACGCTCGGCCTCGCGGCCTCGCGTTAGTCGCACGTCGCAAGTCGCTAGTCGTCAGTCCTGGCCGCCGTCCCTACGTGGGGCGG
>CALQBJ020000184.1 GCA_943328785.2 Bifidobacterium breve | reverse complement strand
GTCGCGCTATACTGGGCGTCCCCTCCTCGTGCCGGAGTGGTGAAACTGGCAGACGCGCGGGACTCAAAATCCCGTGACCGCAAGGTCGTGTGGGTTCGATTCCCACCTCCGGCACCAACTACACACAACAACGCATGCACTAGCCCGGCAGCGACACGTCCCTGGAGCGCGCTATTCGTTCGGGAAGTGCAGAATGCCGTCCTGCACGATCAGGCTGCCAAGCTCGGTGGTGCTGCCACACGCCGGGCACGTGGCCGTGCTCGTCTCCTCGACCCACGCCGCGTCGTCGAAACCGTCGAGGTCCTGATCGGTCGACACGCGTTTCCACGTCTGGAAGCGGACACCGCACGAGGGGCACTGGACGGTGAGCTGTTCGGGCGCGCTAGTCATGGTTAGTTTCTGCTGAGCGGCGAACGCCACACTGAAGGTGGGCACTACGACCCGCTCAGGGGCAATCGTATCAGGCCGTCTGCCCGCCTGACGCGGCGCCGCGCGCGGATCGGGCCAGACCCCGACACGCCGTGCGCCTCGGCCAGCACCAGCATGCCGACGCCAGCGACGAACAGCAGCGCGCTCACCGTGAACAGCGCCTCGCGTGACCGCATACGACCTGTGACTAGCGACTTGTGACTAGCGACCAGCGACTGACGGGGCCGCGCACCGAAAGTTCGCGGCGTCATCAATGCTCCCCGTGCCGGTGTAGCGCGCCACCTGCGGGTGCGGGCAGAGCGGACGCGTGCGCGTGACGACGCCGCTCTCCCGGTGTGTGGCCGTGATGGCCGCTGGCGACTGCCCCTTCTCCACCCAGTTCTCCAAGGCGGTGAGCATGTCGAACTCGTTCGGGCCAGGGCCGCCGCTGCAGTGATGCATGCCGGGCACGAGATAGAGCTTCGCGAACGCGTCCATCTCCTTCTGCCCGCCGACGATCGTCGACACCTTGTCGTAGTAGCCGACCGTACCGTAGGCGCTGATCGCCGGGTCCGACCAGCCGTGATACATCAGCAGCTTGCCGCCGCGATTCTTGTACGGGCGCAGGTCGGCGTCGAGCGGGCTCAGGATCTCGCTCATCGTCTTCATGCGTTCGAGATCCTGCGGGAACTTGAAGACGCGCCAGGTGAAGGCCGGGTCGTCGGTCTCGAGCGCGAGGAAGCGCATGTTCGACTCGGCGAGGCCGTAGCCGCTCGGCAGGCGGCGTCCCGTGTAGGCGAGCGTGCCGTCAGCCTGCTTCGTCGGATCTTCCGGACCGGAAATCCAGGCGCGCCAGCCGCTGTTGCTCCCCTCGTGCCCGAACGGGAACCCCCATGCGTACGGTTGCCCGTTGATCTTGGCGCCCTCGTAGATCTGCGTCACGACGGCCAGTTGGCCGTCGTTGAGGCAGTTCGGTCCGTCGGGACCGGCGCACTTCAGGGTGTCGGGCTTGAAGCTGCAGGTGCGCGGGTCGGTGACCAGACCGTCTTCGAGGCCGTCGGCCTTGTCGCACGCGGCGAGCGTCGCCTTCGACACCAGCTCGATCTTCTCCGGCGTCAGGAAATTCTCGGGCTTGGCAAGCATCTTCTGGTAGACCAGCGCACGTCCCACCTGCATCGGCGTGCCGGTGGCCGGGTCGCCACCGATGATGCCGTCGAAGTCGGTCGGGTAGCGCTGCACTTCCATCAGCGCCTGGCGGCCGCCGTTCGAGCAGCCATCGAAGTAGGCATGCTCCACCGTGCGTCCGTAGAACGCGCCGGCGAGTTGCTTGCCGGCCACGGCGGTGACGTGCGTGCCGCGATGCCCGTAGTCGATCTCCTTCGCACGGTTCGCCATCCACGTCTCATCGTCCGAGAGGTGGCCCGTGTCGGTTGACGCCGAGGCGTAGCCGCGCTCGAGCCCCTTGCCGAGGCTGCCGATCGACCCGCCGAGCCCGCCGACACCGACGAAGTAGTACTTGCCGTTCCAGCGTTCGGGCAACGCGAGCCTGAAGTTCACCTGGTTGCCGGGCGACGCGGCCGTGCCGTCGACCTGGCAATGCTTCGGCACCTTCCCCGCCGCCTCCACCACCGTGGCGGCGGTGATGGTGGTCCCCTGCGCGGCCCGGGCCTGCAGCGCTGGCGCGGTGCAGTCGGCCAGCGTGGATACCGCGCCCTGCGTGTAGACATGCACGCCGCACGCGGTCACCACGGCCACCGCGGTCGTGGAGGTCAGTCGGATGAGTGTCGTCATGGTCGAAGATGCTAACCCACCGCCCGCCGGGGCGCACAGATCAGAATCTCAGTGGAGCGAGGCGTCGCTGCTGGCCCTGGCGTCCGCGCTGGCCGCCACCCACGCAATGACCTGCCCCAGCACCTTGTCCGCGACAGAGCCGAGCGCCACGCACAGCACGAACATCACGGCAGCCACGATGAACTGGGTGTGGGCCTTCATGCCTCGTCTCCCTCCATCCACGCAGCCTTAGACCGGTGGACCAGGCCGAACGTCAGAAGTGCTCGATCGACAGCGTAAACGCCGTGTCTTCGGTCAGGCGCCCGGTATCGAAGAGCTGGACGCAGTAGACGCCGGCATCGGCCGACGTGACGATCTGCGGCGCACTGCCCGGGCCGGTCACGACCGACTGCGCCAGGCTGCACGGGGCGCTGGTGGCCGGCACGCCGATACCGAGCCCGACCGTGCTGCTGCCGCTGCCCAGCGTCGCCAGCGTCACCTTCACGGTGCCGCTGGACTTGGTCGTGAACGTGCGCGCAGCGCTTCCCCGAACCGCGATCGAACTGACGAACGTGTCGGTGGTGGCAGTCGGGGTGGTTGTCGTGGGCGACGTGGTCGTGGCGGCGGAGTTGTTGCCGCAGCCAGCAGCCGCCAGGGCAAGCACGAACGCGGCGAAACGGACGGAAATCGTTGGCATGTCAGGTGTGCACGATGCGAAGGACGAACAGGGTGTCGCCGGACAGACCGGCCACGTCCGCGACGTTGATGCAGTAGATGCCGCTGGCGCTGCCGGTGGCCGCGAGCTGCGACATCAGGCCGGGTGTGGCGTCGACGCCCGACGACACGGTACAGCCGAAACCCGACGGGATGCCGAAACCGATGGCGAGCGGCGCCGTGCCGGCCGGGCCGATCCTCGACGTCGTGACGCTGACCAGCGTCACCGACACGGTCCCGCCGGTCGTGACGCCGAACGAATAGAACGCCGAGCCCCGCGGCGAGAGCGTGCCGGTGAACAGCTCGGACGAGGTCGTCACCGCGGTGGTGGTGGTCGTCGTCGGCGAGGTGGTGGTGTTGCTGCCGCAGCCCGCACCTGCGAGCGAGGCGAGCAGCGCGGCAGACGCGAGCAGGCGCCTCATGAGTGCGCCACCACGGCGGAGATGGTCGCCTGCGCCGGCAGCTTGCCGGTATCGACGACGCGCACGCAGAAGATGCCGGGGCCATAGACGCCGGTCAGCTGCGGCGTCTCGCCGGGCACGGCATCGACGGCGCTCTGCGACGTGCACGACGTACCGCTCGGACGGCCGATGCCGATGTTCAGCGTGAAGTCCTCCGGCAGGTCGGCACCGCTCACACCGGTGAGCGTCACGGCGACGTTCCCGTACTGGGCCATGGAAAAGGAGTAGAAGATGGCGCCGCCGGTCTGGAGCGTCGTGGTGAACGGCTCGTTGATGGTGGCGGCGGCGGCGACGACGGAGGGCGAGGTCGTGGTGGCAGACGACGACGTGTTGCCACAGGCGGCGACGGCGACGGCCCCGGCACAAGCCAGCACGAGCGCCGGACGGACGATGAACATACGCGCCATTGAATCGTGCGGCTGCGGTAGCCGCGTGACGGGCGGGTGAAAATTCTGTGACACCTTGTCACACGGCAGAACGCGAGTCGGCGGACGCGAGGTCGGCCATCCGGTAGCCGACGCCGCGAATCGTCTCGACACACGGGTCGAGGCGCCCCACGGCACGGAGTTGATGTCGCACTCGCTTCACGAGAGCGTCGACACTGCGGACGGTGACGTAGGTGTCGCTGCCCCAGACCGCATCGAGCAGCGCCTGCCGGTCGAAGACGCGACCAGGGTTGCCGGCAAGGAAGTAGAGCAACTGGAACTCCTGCTCGGTGAGCCGCAACTCGCGACCGCAGATGCGCGCGCGGCGGCGGGCCTGGTCGATGTCGAGTTCGCCGATGCGCACGGGACGCGCGGACATGGCCGGCGAGTCGGTGGCCCGCGCCGGCGGCGCGGGTCTGGCCCTCCGGAGCATCGCGCGCACCCGGGCGACGAACTCGCGCGCCCCGCACGACGCCGCGATGAAGCCGTCGAGCCCGCGCTCCACCAGTTCGACGCCGCGCATCTCGTCGCCCTGCGCGACGATGGCGAGCGTGAGCGGATGCGCGTGGCAGGCCTCAGTCACCGCCGCCGAGAACGGCAGCGTGCCCGCCCGCAGACGCATGTGGTTCAGCACCAGCAGGTCGGGGCCGAATGCCCGGAGTTCGGGCAGGTCCTGCCGGACAAACCGGCCGACGGTGATTCCTTCGAACTCGAGTAACTGAGCCAGCCGGTCGGTGTGCGCGCTCGGCTCGATGATTGCGGTTCGATAGTCAGGCGACGCCATGCGGGTGAACGGTGAGATGCCCACGCCAGCAACCACGTTGCCAGCTACTGATCATTTGTACTCAACAACTTAGCGGATGGTGTCCACCTGAGGCCGCGCCCAGACTGTCGTCCGGATGAGACAGTGCCGACCGTTGGGTCTATTGCCAAGGCGGTTTCGCCCGGGTATAAACGCGGCTTCCGGCTTTGTCCTACAACCTGAGCGCGCGTGCCCGGCGTCCGTTCGTCTGCCTGTTGGCGTTCACCTGCCTGAGCGTCCTCACGCGGCTCGTGGTGTCGCACGTCGACGTCATCAACGTCGACGAGGCGTCGTACATGGTGGGCGCCCGGGAACTGCTGCAGGGGCGACTCCCCTACACGGCGTTCGGCGACAACAAGCCTCCGCTGGTCTACGCCTACTACGCGCTGGCGCAACTGCTCGTCGGGCACGGCATCGAGGGGGTGCGCTTCATCACCGCGCTGGTGACCACACCGCTGACCGCCTTCGCGGTGTCGGCGTTCTATCGCCACGATCGGCGCGGCGTGGTAGGCGCCGTGCTCTTCCTGCTGTACAGCGCGGCCTACACCGCCAGCGACATGTTGGCGGTGAACTGCGAGCCGGTGATGATGCTGCCGCTGGCTTGGGCGCTGGTCGCCATTCGTGACGAGGACGAATCGGCGCATCCGGGACGGGTGTTCGCGTCAGGCGTGCTCATCGGCCTGGCCGCGCTGGTGAAGTACCAGGCGGGACTCTGGGCCGTGCCGGTCGCGTTCGCGCTCTGGGTGAATGCGCGCGAACGGCGTGTCAGCCTGCGCGCGCTGGCCGGAGCGATAGGCCTGGGACTGCTGCTGCCGGTCCTGGCCACCACTACGATGTTCGCCGTTGCGGGAGGCCTCGAAGGTCTCGTCTACTGGAACGTCACCCACAATTTCGAATATCTCCAGAACCCGGTCACGGCCGCCGAGGCGCTGTCGCGTGGCAGCGCCCGGGTGGTGCCGTTCCTCGCCGTCACGTCACTGCTCTGGTACGGCTGGTACCGCTCGGCCCTCGCCACGTCGTCGCGCCACTGGTCACGGCTGGTGGCCGGCCTCATCGGCGCGTCGGCCGCCGCGGCCTGCCTGGGCCTTCGCTTCTTCCCGCATTACTTCATCCAGCTCTACGTGCCGCTCGCTCTTGCTGCGGCGCCATGGGTGACGGAATGCCTGGTCTGGCCGATGCCGCGCCGCGGCTGGGTGGTGGCCGGACTCACCATGGCCGTCGTCGCCGGCTGGACCACCGCCAACGTGGCGCGCCTGGGAGGACGGACCGGAGCGGCGCTGAACGGACCGGCCGCCGCCGTTGGCGCGCGCATCCGGAAAGACGCATGCGCCGACGGTTCGCTGTTCGTCTGGGGCTCGGCGCCGGAGTTCTACTATCACGCGCGCCTGCCGCTGGCGAGCCGGTTCTTCTTCCCCGAGTTCCCCCTCGTCCGCTATTACGCCGGCAACCCATCGGCTACGGCGAAACAGGCGCGGGCCGGTCGCCGCGTGCGGCGCGTGCGGCACTGGTCGCGGCTGATGGCCGACCTCGCACGCTCGCAGCCCAACTACATCATCGACACGGCTCCGGCCGGGATCGCCCGCTGGCAGTACTTTCCGATGCGCGACTATCCGCTGCTCGCTCGCCTCGTCGCGCGCCGCTACACGGCACTCGACACCATCGAGGGCGTCACGGTCTATCGCCGGAACGGCTGTGAAGCGGAAGCGCGCGCCAAGGGCCCCGCGCTGGCGCCGTGAAGGCGGAAGGCCGGCGGAGCTGGTCCCCCTAGTCGACGCCCGAGAACTTGTGTCGAACGAGGATGTCGACAGCGTGCCAGCCATCGCGCCAGCGGATCTTCTTGCCCGCGGCCTTGGATCGTGGCGAAAAGGTGACGGGGAGTTCGACGATGCGCGCACCGCGCTTGAGGAGCTGCACCGTAATCTCGGGTTCGATCTCGAAGCGGTTCGAGACCAGCGGCAGGCTGCGCGCCAGGTCGCCGCGCATGATCTTGTAGCAGGTCTCCATGTCGGTCAGCGTCGAGCCGTACAGCAGGTTCGTGAGCCGCGTCAGCGTGGCGTTGCCGAAACGGGTCATCAGCGGCACGTGCGGCGCCTCGTGCATAAAGCGCGACCCGTAGACCGCATCGGCCTCGCCCCGCAGCACCGGCTCGACAAGCCCGGCGAGCTGCGCCGGATCGAGTTCGAGGTCGGCGTCCTGGATGGCGACAATCGACCCGTTGGTGCGCGCCAGTCCGGTGCGCAGCGCCATCCCCTTGCCGCCGTTCCGCGCGTGGTGGATGACGGAGATGAGTGGGCTCTTCGCGGCCGCGGCATCGAGAGCAGCGGCGGTGCCGTCCTTTGACCCGTCGTTCACCGCAATGATCTCGCGCGGCAGCGGCAGCTCGATCGTTAGCAGCCGTTCGAGGACGGCGGCGATCGTGGCGCTCTCGTTGTAGACGGGAACGATGATGGACAGTAACGGCGGCAAGTGCGCCACCATGATACCGGACGTCGCGCGTATAGCGCTCACGGCGCGGCGTCGCAGGCAGACGCCCCTCGCCGCCGCACCACCGCCGCGGTGCCAAACGGCTGGATGACGTCCAGTTCCTCACGCACATCCTTCGGCAGGGCCGTCAGGTCGGCGATGGCGTAGGGCAGGCCGTTCGGCGTGAGCCAGCGCATCACCGCGTCGTTCGGCTCGTAGGTGGCGTTGTTGCCGGTCCGGTCTGACATGCGCGGGTTGCCCAGCACCGCCAGGTGCAGCCAGTACGCCGTCTCATCGTCGCCCACCAGATACTCGATGCAGCCGGCAGGCAGCGTCGCCCGAGCCCAGCGTCCGGCGTCGTAGAGCGGCAGCGACACCGCCGGAGGCAGCGGATGCAGTCGCGCCGGCGTCTTCATCAGCGGTCGCGCCACCACTAGCACCGCCACGATGACCACCACGGCCGCGGCCACCGAGGACAGGAGCGGACGCGCGTTGCCGAGCAGGCGCTCCAGCACCGGCCACACCTCGCCAAGCCCCATCACCGCGCAGACCGCCATCGGCCAGAGCAGCAGGTAGCACATCTTCAGCGCCATGTAGGGCTGCGGCGCGCCGGCCCGGGTCGCCAGCAGGTAGAACGCTGCCGCCTGCACCAGCACGCTCACGAGAAACAGTGCCGTCGCCCGGCCGCGCCGGCGGACGAGCGCCAGCACGAAGCCGGCCGAGGCGAGCACCACGAGCGGCGTCGAGTATTCGGCGACCGACGGCCACGGTGCAGCGCCGCCGGTGCCGGCGAGTTGAAGCCAGCCGAGCCGCCCCACCAGGTAGATGAGCGCGAACGCCGCCAGCGGCACATAGGCGGCGAGCAGGTGACGCAGGCGCGCCGCAAGGGGCACGTCGCGCCGCAGCGCGATGACGAGGAAGAATGCCAGCGCGGGCGGACCGGTGTAGACCGGCCATGTCAGGAACGCCGCGGCGCCAGCGAACCCGAAGACCAGACCGAGCCGTGCGTCGGGCCGCGCGTCCCAGGCCACGGCGGCCCACCACATGGCGATGACGAAGAGTTCGGCCACCACCTGCGCCACGAAGCCGTATTCGGTGAGCCC
>CALQBJ020000183.1 GCA_943328785.2 Bifidobacterium breve | reverse complement strand
GAGTGCGAGGAGACGACGAAGCGGTGGCGCTGGTGGAC
Source organism: Bifidobacterium breve (assembly GCA_943328785.2). GTDB lineage: Bacteria > Acidobacteriota > Vicinamibacteria > Vicinamibacterales > CAVVIG01 > CAVVIG01. The sequence continues at coordinate 8,263 of CALQBJ020000183.1, read as the reverse complement.
GGCGTCGACGATCTGCTGGAAGACGGTGGCGTCGTTATTCATCGGACTCCGCGTCACTCGGGGCAGGCCTATGCAGTTCGTTCAGGATCTGCTCGATGCGGTCCTGGCCTGCGATCGACCCGTCGTAGATGAACTTGAGTTCCGGCACCCGCTTCAGGCGCAGCCGCGCACCGATCTGGCGGCGCAGGAACGGCGCGACGCGCTCGAGTGCGCGCGCGGAGTTGGCGCGGCTCTTCTCGTCGCCGAAGGCGGTGTACATCACCCTGGCCTGCTGCAGGTCGGGGCTGACATGTACGCGCGTGAGCGTGACGAAGCCGATGCCAGGATCGTGGACCTCGCGCGACAGCATCATCGCGAGTTCGCTCCGCAACTGATCGGCGACGCGGTCTGGACGGGAACCTTGGGACATTACTGGAAATGCTACGTGCTAAAGGCCAATTGCCGAATGTGAATCGCTGATCGGAATGGCGCTGGCAGGTCGGAGCGGGTGATGCGCCACCTGGCCGGCAGGCTTCCCGTCGCCCTGTCGGACGATGAGAGGGCCAGCGGCCAGGTGGACACCGGAAAAGCTGGAGGCTACGCCGTGATGACGATGCGCTCCATGGTGAAGACCTCGATGACGTCGCCGACCAGGAGCTCGTTGTACTTGTCGAAGCCGATGCCGCACTCGAAGCCGGTCTTGACCTCGCCGACGTCGTCCTTGAACCGGCGGAGCGACCCGATCTTGCCCTCGAAGACGACCACGTTCTGGCGGAGCAGTCGCGCCTGCGTGTCGCCGGAGCGGGTGATACGCCCTTCCGTGACCATGCAGCCGGCGATCGTGCCGAACTTCGGCACCTTGAAGATGTCGCGCACCTGGGCCACGCCGATGCGGACCTCCTTGAAGGTGGGCTCGAGCAGGCCGACCATGGCCTTCTTCATCTCGTCGGTGACGTTGTAGATGATCGTGTGCTGGCGGATGTCGACGCCTTCGCGGTTCGCCACCGACTCGGCATTGCGATCGGGCCTGACGTTGAACGCGATGATGATCGCCTTCGACGCCGTGCCGAGCAGCACGTCCGATTCGGTGACCGCACCGACACCGGAGTGGATGATGCGAATCTTCACCTTGTCGTCGGACAACTTGGCCAAGGTATCGGCGAGCACTTCGGCCGAACCCTGTACGTCCGCCTTGATGATGACCGGCAGTTCCTTCATGCCGCCTTCGGCGATCTGCGCCTGCAGCGACTCGAGGGTGAGGCGTCCGCCCTTGGCGCCGAGCGCGCGGTTCTTCGCCTGTTCCTCGCGGAACGCCGCGATCTGGCGCGCCTTGGCGGCTTCCGCCACCTGGAAGATGTCGCCAGGCTGCGGTAGGCCGGTAAGACCCAGCACTTCGACCGGCGTCGACGGGCCGGCCGACTTCGTGGGCCGGCCGCGGTCGTCGATGAGCGCGCGCACGCGGCCCACGACCGGGCCGGCAATGAACGTGTCGCCGACGCTGAGCGTGCCGTCCTGCACGAGGACCGTGGCCACCGGGCCGCGTCCCTTGTCGAGCTTGGCTTCGAGCACGGTGCCCGACGCCGAGCGCTTCGGGTTGGCCTTCAGCTCACCGATTTCGCTGACGAGCAGGATCATCTCGAGCAGCGAGTCGATGTTGGTCTTCTTCTTGGCCGAGACCTCGACCGTGACCGTCTTGCCGCCCCATTCTTCCGGCATGAGGTCGAGCTCAGTGAGCTCGCGCTTCACGCGTTCGGTATTGGCGCCCGGCTTGTCGATCTTGTTGATCGCCACGATGATCGGCACGTTCGCCGCCTTCGCGTGATCGATGGCCTCGCGCGTCTGCGGCATGACGCCGTCGTCGGCCGCCACGACCAGGACGACGATGTCCGTGACCTTGGCGCCGCGGGCACGCATGAGGGTGAACGCGGCGTGACCCGGCGTATCCAGGAACACGATGTTCTTGCCGTTAATCGTGACGTGATACGCCCCGATGTGCTGCGTGATGCCGCCGGCTTCGCGTTCCGCGACGCGGGCCTGACGAATGGCGTCGAGCAGGCTCGTCTTGCCGTGGTCGACGTGACCCATGACCGTGACGACCGGCGCGCGCGTGATGATGTCGGCGGCGTTCGCGGTGCCGGCATCCACCTGGATCAGCTCCTCTTCGAAGCTGCGCATCACGACTTCGGCGCCGAAGTCGCGCGCCAGCATCGTGGCGGTCTCGGTGTCGAGCGTGGAGTTAATGGTCACCATGAGCCGCTTCATCAGCAGCTTGGCGAGGACGTCTTTCACACGCAGGTCGAGCTTGTCTGCCAGATCCTTGACCGTCATGCCCTCGGCGAGCGTGATGGTGCGGGTGACCGGCGGCGGAGGCGGAGCGGCCATCGGCGCCGACGGCCGCGCATCGCGACGCCCGCCTGACGACCGGCTGCCGCCCATCGGACGCTGACCGAACGCCGGCCGATACGGCATGCCTGGCCGCTGCGGGTACGCTCCCTGTCCGGGACGCGGCGGCTGGCCTGGCGCCGCGCGGAGTGGCTGCGACGGCAGCGGGCGCGGGGCACCCACCGGCGGACGAGGACCAGCGGGACCGGCGTACGGCGGGCGCGCGCCCATCGGCGGACGCTGACCGGGTACTCCAGGACGAGCCCCGGTGGCGCCGGGCGGCGTGGAGCCTGCCGGACGAGCCGGGGCAGCCACGATCGGACGCTCCGGCGGACGGATGACGGCCCGCGGTACCACACGCGACACCGGATTCGGCGACAGCGGTGGCGTCATCGGCGGCGGCGTATCTTCGATACGCAGCCGGTTCTTCGGTGGCACGATGCGGCCAGTGGGGCGGGCCACGACCGGCGCGGGTGCGGGTGCGGGCACTGGCACTGGCGCCGCGGCCACTGGGGCCGCAACTGGTTCAGCCACGGGCGCAGGCGTCGGCTCGACGGCAACAGGTTCCGGAGGTGCAGCCACCGGGGCGGGCTCCGCGGGCGGAGCGGCTACGGTTTCAGGCACAACCTTCGGCTCTTCTATGGGAGGGGCAACGTGCACGGGCTCCGGCTCGGCGTGGTCGACCGGCTCGGACTGGTGCGCCTCGGCGGCGGGCGCCGTTTCGACGTCGTGGGCCACCGCGTCGTGCGCGTCGGCATCGACGTGGGGGGGCGGATCGGCGTGATGGGGCTGCTCGTGGTGGCCGGACTCGTGTCCGTGCTCCTCGTGATGCTCCGTCCCAAGGCCGTGCGCCACCTTGGCCGTCTTCACGAGACGGGGCGGCGGCGGCGGCGGGGCCGTCGGCTTTGCCGGTTCGGGCGCCTTCTTCGCAAGGGCCGGCTTCTTGAGTCCGCCCCCCTTTGGGACCGGCGTTTCCGAGAAAATGTCGCCGGTCGGCAACGTGATGTTCCGCTGCTTTGCGAGACGGTCGACGAACTGCCGGGCGACGACTTCCTCAATCGTGCTCGACGCGCTCTTGACCTCGATGCCGTGATTGCGCTTCAGCAGCGCCGTCACTTCCTGGCTCGTGGTCCCGAGCAGCTCCGCAACCTTGTAAATCCGAACAGTTGCCAACGGTTTACCTCAACTCTAAATGCGATCGTGCTATTCGGCGCTCTCGCTCTGAGCGCCTTCGCCCGAGTCGCCTTCGCTCGAGACAGCCTCGCCCCTTGCGGCGGCGAGGATCTTCTCGGCGGTCTTGCCCCCGATTCCGGGGATTTCCGACAGCTGCTCGATCGTCGCGGCAGCCACTGCTTCAGCCGTGTCCAGTCCGGCCTCGACCAACCGGCGGACGATCCGGTCGCCGATTCCCTCGAGGATGTACGGCAGCGGCGTGTCGTTGCCCGCCTCGTCCGCGCCCGCGAGCTGGTCCTCGGTGCCCGTCTCGAGTTCGCCGAACTGCGCTTCGACCTCGCGACGCTTTTCTTCTTCGCTCTTGATGTCGATGCGCCAACCGGTCAGCTTGGCCGCCAGACGCACGTTCTGGCCTTTCTTGCCGATGGCCAGCGACAGCTGCTTGTCCTCGACGACCACTTCCATCACCTTGCCGTCGCTATCGACGATCGACACGTGCTGCACTTTCGCAGGGCTGAGCGCGTTCGTGACGAAGGTGGCCGCGTCCTCCGAGTACTCGACGATGTCGATTTTCTCGCCGCGCAACTCGCGGATGATGGCCTGGACGCGCGTGCCCTTCATGCCGACGCAGGCGCCCACCGGATCGATGTCGCGTTCGCGCGAGTAGACCGCCACCTTGGCGCGGTCGCCCGCCTCACGCACGGCGCCGCGAATCATCACGGTGCCATCGTAGATTTCCGGGACTTCCTGTTCGAACAGCTTGATGAGCAGCGCCGGGTCGATGCGCGACAGCTCGATTTGCGGCCCCTTGGCGCTCCGGTTGACGCGCTTGATGACCGCGCGGATGCGGTCCTGGGGCGAGTAGCTCTCGGCGCGCGACTGTTCCTTGCGCGGCAGCACGGCTTCGATCCGGCCGAGTTCGACGATCAGGTCGCCGTTCTCGAAGCGCTTGACGATGCCGCTCTTGACGTCGCCGATCTGCTGGTTGAACTCGGCGAACACGTTCTCGCGCTCGGCCTCGCGCACCTTCTGGAAGATGACCTGCTTGGCGGTCTGCGCGGCGATGCGGCCGAGGTCCTCCGTCGGGCGGGGGAACTCGACTTCCATGTCCACTTCGGCTTCGTCGCCGTACAGCGTGTGCGCTTCCTCGAGGGACATCTCGGTCTCGACGTTCGTGACCTGCTCGACGATGCGCTTCACCGAGACGAGTTCCATGGCTCCGGTCTCGGCGTTGAACCGGGCGCGCATGTTCTCGTTCTTGTAGCGCTTGCGTGCGGCGGTCTCGATGGCGTCCTGGAGGGCGGTGATGATCACCTCCGGGTCGACGCCCTTTTCCTTCGAGAGTGCTTCGATGGTCTGCTGCAGCGGATTAGCCATGTCTAAAATTCCACTTCCAGATTCGCTCGCGTCACGAGCCCGAGCGGCACGCGGTGCTGCCGGCCGTCCTCGCCATCGATTAGCGCGTAGTCGGCGTCCACACCAGCAAGCCGCCCCCTGAAGAACGTCTGCCCATCAACCGCTTCCCGCATCACGACCTTGGCGCGACGTCCGGCAAAGCGTTCAAAATCAGTCCGGCCCCTGAGGGGCCGATCGAGTCCCGGCGACGATACCTCGAGGGTATAGGCGACCGGGATAAAGTCCTCCACGTCGAGCAGCGCACTCAAGTCGCGGCTCACATGCGAACAATCCTGGACGCTCACGCACTCTTCAGCGTTCGCGGCCGGTCCGGGGCGGTCGATCCGCACCCGGAGCACCATGCCATATGCCTCGCGACGGAACTGCACGTCGAACAGTTCGAGCCCGTGGGTGGCCGCCACTCGTGTGGCCGCGTCCTTTACCTGTTCAACGATGCTCGCTACGCCCCGCATCAGCCTCCGCTCCGTCGAGCTTTGGCGACACGGCGTTTCAGGGTCCTGAAACAAAAAAAGCGGGCACTCCGCCCGCTTCGGTCCCGCAACCAAAGCTCCGAACACCAGAGTATAGCACGCGAAATCGGCGGATCAGGAGCATGGCGGGCAGGTCTGGCAGCTCCGCCCGTAGCCGTAGCCGCTATTGCTCCACCGGACGGACGAGGAGGTCGTAGTCGCGGGCACCGACGACTTCCACCTCGACGAAATCGCCAGCGCGATAGGCCGACGGGTCGCATTCGGTGAGATAGACCGAGGCATCGATGTCCGGCGCCTGTGTGGCGAGCCGGCCCCGCAGCACGAGTTCGTGGTCCGCCGCCGGCCCGTCGATGACAATCCGGTGCCGCTGGCCAATTCGCTGCTTCTGGCGCCCCTTGACCAGCGTCTTCTGCAGCCGCATGACGCGGTTCCGCCGCGCCGTCTTCACCTTCTCCGGCACGTCGTCCTCGAGCCCGAACGCCGAGGTGCCCTCTTCGTGCGAATACGTGAAGACGCCGACATGGTCGAACGCGTGGTCGGTGATGAACGCGCAGAGCTCGGCCACGTCCGCCTCGGTTTCGCCCGGGAAGCCGACGATGAACGTGGTGCGGAAGGAGACGCCAGGCACCCGCGCCCGGATGCGGTTCAGCAGGTGCTCGTACTTCTGCCGCGTGCCCGGACGCTTCATCCGTTTCAGCACCGGGTTCGACGCATGCTGCAGCGGCAGGTCGATGTAGTTACAGACCTTCTCGCAGTCGGCCATCGCCGAGAGCGTGGCGTCATCGATCGTCGTCGGGTAGAGGTAGTGGAGGCGAACCCACTCGAGTCCGTCCACCTCGTTCAGTTGCCGCAGCAGGCGCGCCAAGGCGCCGCGTTCGCCGCGGTCGATGCCGTAGAAGGTCGTGTCCTGCGAGATGAGGAGCAGTTCCTTGACGCCGAGCGCTGCCAGCGCCCGCGCTTCCTCGACAATCGACTCGGAGGTGCGGCTGCGGTAGGCGCCGCGCAGCGTCGGGATGATGCAGAACGCGCACTTGTAGTCGCACCCTTCGGCTACCTTCACGTAGGCGTAGTGCCGGGGCGTGGCGAAGATCCGGGGCGTATTGGCGTCGTAGATGTACGTCGGCGCGCCGGGCAACGGCGTGGCGCCGTTGCTGTCGCGCGAGCCCTCGTGGTGGTGCTCCAGCACTGCCGCGGCCGGCCCAGAGTCGCCGCCGGCCACCGTGCCGGGCTCGGCATTCTGGACCGTGGCCTCCGGGAACTTCACGGTGGGGCGGAAGAACGTGAGGGGCGACGACTGCCGCGTGCCGACCCCGCCGATGGCCGCAACGATGTCCGGCACCTCGCCGGTGCCGAGCACCGCGTCGATCTCCGGAATCTCGGCCTTCAGTTCGTCGCGGTAGCGCTCAGCCAGGCAGCCGGTCACGATCAGGCGCCTCGCCGAACCGTCCTTCTTGAACTGCGCCATCTCGAGGATCGTGTCGATCGACTCCTTCTTGGCGGAGTCGATGAACGCACAGGTGTTCACCACGAGCACATCCGCCATCGCGGGGTCCTGCGTCAGTTCGTGCCCAGCCTGCTGGGCCAGGCCGAGCATCACCTCGGAGTCCACCAGGTTCTTGGGGCATCCGAGCGAAATCATTCCGATCTTCATGCAGTAGAAACTCTGCCGGCTTCAGGCTCTCGGCTTCTGGCTTCTGGCCGGCTGGCTCCGGATTGGAGCCGATACCGCCAGGAGCCCGGAGCTCGGAACCGGGAAACTCTAAGCATATCCCGGCGCCACGGCTCAGGACACTCAACCATCCGGCCATCGGGCCGTGGATGTCCGGACCGCCGAGGTGCGTGCCGTCGCGTACGATGCAGAGAGGCGCTTGTGCACGCTTGGCGGCAGCTCCTGGCTGCGTATCCGCACACCGGAGGGGTTCCATGCGTCTGATCACGCCCACTGCGCTCGCCGCGGGTCTTCTTGCCTTCGCCCCGCTCGCCCAACAACGCTGCCGGCCGGACCGCGCGCAGCGATTCGGCGCACCTGGTCGGCCTGCTCGCGCAAGGCGATGAGGTCTTCGCCGCCGCCGGTTACATCCGCGCTGCTGCAGGCGAACCATGTGTTCCTGCCCGGTCACCGCATCATGGTGCAGGTGCAATCGAGCTGGTTCCCGCTCTATGACCGGAACCCGCAGACCTTCACGCCGAACATCTTCTTCGCGAAGCCGGCAGACTACGTCAAAGCCGCCCAGCGCATTTACCATGCGCCGGGCGCGCTCAGCTCGATCAGCCTGCCGGTCGTGCCGCTGCGGTGAGCTCCGCTCCGCCTCCGCGGGTCATGGATAGAGCCGGTAGAGCATGCGCGGATACGGAATGGTTTCCCGTACGTGTTCGAGCTTGCAGATCCAGGCGACGAGCCGTTCGATGCCCATCCCGAACCCGCCGTGCGGCACGCTGCCGTAGCGCCGCAGGTCGAGATACCACTCGAAGGCGTCCTGCGGAAGGTTGTGTTCCTTGATGCGCTCGAGCAGCAGGTCGAGGTCGGCGAGGCGTTCGCCGCCGCCGATGATTTCTCCGTAGCCCTCAGGCGCCAGCACATCGACGCCCAGGGCGAGTTCGGGGCGCAGCGGATCGGGCTTCATGTAGAACGCCTTGACCGCCGACGGGTAGCGGTGGACCAGGACCGGCCGGTCGTACTGCTCGGAGAGTACGGTTTCGTCCGGACCGCCGAAGTCGCCGCCCCACTCGATTGGCAACCCCTTCGACTGCAGCGTCTTCACCGCATCGTCATAGCTGATGCGCGGGAACGGTTTCTGGACCGACTCGAGCTTGCTGATGTCGCGCTCGATGATGGTGAGTTC
>CALQBJ020000182.1 GCA_943328785.2 Bifidobacterium breve | reverse complement strand
CCTCGTCATTCTCGGATGGCCGCCCGATGCAGGCCGCAGCCTTGGCGCCACGCTGGTGAACTGGGCGGCCGACCCCGGCAACACGTTGCCCGCCATGCCACCGCCGCTGCCGCGCGGGCTCGACGATGACGGCAATGCCGTGGCCGAGCACGATCTGCTGGAGCGCTCGTATTACGACGAGCGCAACCGGTCGGCCGTCACGCGCGTCCGCATCGATCTGAAGCAGACCGCCGACCCGTTCGAACCGACGACGCAGCGGCAACTGCTCATCGGACTCGCCGTCATTGGTGCCCTGCTCGTCTGGCAGCTGGAGGGCCGCCGGCGATGAGCCGCACCAAGTGCGCCGGTCCGGCTGAAGCCGGACACTACAGCGTCCGCGCCACCCCCTCTCGAGAAGCCTACGCCGTGAAGCGAATCAGCCTTGCCGCCGTGCTGCTGGTGTCCATCACCGCCTGCCGCTCGGCGGCGCCGGTGGCCGTTGCCACGGCGACTCCGCCGCCTGCGACCGCTGCCGCCTCGGCACCTGGCGCCATTCCCGTCCCTGACAGCATCCGCTGGGTGCGCACGTCGGCGGAATACGTGGCGGCGCTCGAACAGGTCTATCGCCAGGCAACGGCGCGCGTGGAGGCCGAAGCACGGACGCACACCGCAGGTTCGTGGGCGGTGGTGCTCGACGCTGACGAAACGGTGATCGACAACGCGGTCTACCAGGAAGAACGTGCAGGTGCCGGGCTCGGCTATTCCGAGGCGAGCTGGGACGCGTGGGTGAAGCGCCGTGAGGCGACGCCTCTGCCGGGTGTTGGCGCGTTCCTCTCGCGCGTGCGCGCCCTCGGCGGCCGCATCGCGATCGTCACCAACCGCCTGCAGACGCAGTGCCCCGATACCGCGGCGGTGTTCGAGCGCTACTCGCTGCTGTACGACGCCATGCTGTGCCGCGTGAACGGCACAGCGTCGAACAAGAACCCGCGCTTCCAGGCGGTGGCCGCTGGCCAGACGCTCGCAGGCGCGACGCCGCTCGACGTCGTCGCGTTCATCGGCGACAACATCCAGGACTTTCCAGCGTTGGGTCAGGCAGTGCGGGGAACGGGGCCGGAGGGGTTCGCGGCGTTCGGCGTGCGGTTTTTCGTGGTGCCGAACCCGATGTACGGCAGCTGGCAGTAACGTGTCTGGCTAACGCCGGACACGACGAAAACAACTGAAGCCGGACACTACGCGGGATCACACTCGACTCCTGTAGTGTCCGGCTTCAGCCGGACGTTCAACTCACGCTCTTACTTGGTCGGCTTCAGCACGATGCGCTGGACGCGCCAGTTCTGCGCTTCGCCCGTGATGATTTCGTTCTCGCTGACGCAGTGCATCTGGTGGACCCAGTAGAACTGGCCCACCTTCTTGCCCGTCTCACCGAACCAGCCGAGCAGCTTGCCGTCCATCGACAGCTTGTAGATCTTGCCGCCGGCGTCGGCCGAGTAGAGGAACTGCTGTCCCGCGGCGTTGGGCGGGGTGACGCACACGGCCCACGGCGCACGGACGTTGCTGAAGATCGCCTGACGTTTCAGTTCCGAGTCGTAGACCTGGATGCGGTTGTTACCGCGGTCGGCGACGTAGATGAGCCCCTTGGCGTCGTAGGTGATGGCGTGGGGCGTGTTGAACTGATCCGGCTCGGTACCGCGTGAGCCGATCGTCTTCAGGAACGCGCCGTCCTTGCTGAACTTCGCGACGCGCGAGTTGTCGTAGCCGTCGGACACGAAGATGTTGCCCTGGAGGTCGAACGCCACGTCAGTCGGACGGCCGAGGCTGCCGCCGCGACCGGCGCCGGCGCCAACCTTGGCGTTGCGACCGCGCTCGGTGTGCGCGGCATCCTCGAGGAACTCCTCGAGGTAGTCGATCGCTTCGTCCTTGCGGCCGAGCACCATGGTGACGCGGCCCTGCGGGTTGAAGCGCATGACCATGTTGGAGCCTTCATCGACAACCCACACGTTGTCGTCCTTGTCGACGCGCACGGCGTGGGCGAAGGAGAAGCCGTAGGCGTTCTGGCCCCACTCCTTCACGAAGGCGTTCTTCTCGTCGAACTCGAAGAGGTGCGCAGCCTGCGCGCCGCGCGCCGGACCGGCATTGCCGGTGCGCGAGAAGACGAAGAGGTGCTTCTTCGAGTTGATCGCGACGCCTTCGGTCTCACCGATGGTGTTGCCGGTCGGCATCAGCGGCAGTTCCGTTGCATCGAACAGAAGCTGCGGAGTATTTTTCTCGAGCTCGGTCTGCGCGGCGAGCGCAGCCTGCTGTTCGGGACTCGGGCCGCGGCCCGGAGCCTGCGCCTCGAGGTTGCCACGCTGCGCGAACGCCGCAACACCGATAGCGATAAGTAGTGCCAGTGCAACACGTTTCAAAATGGGATCTCCTAGTGGGGTGCACCCGGCAAGCACGATTTTCCGGGCGGAAGCGAAGTATAACGTCGGCGCTGCCACGATGCGCTTCAGCGCAGCGATGCTTGCGGACTTCTTACGAAACACTTTCGCTTACGCTATGCCAAGGCCCGGCCGGCCACCGCTCGGAGGTCGTCTACCTTGACGAAGACGCGAAGGCCACGATGAGGCCTCGGCCGAACGCCCATTGCCTTCGCGATGCTCCGTGGCGTCGTGATGCTGGCAGACCACGCGGTACAATTGCGCCTCATGTCACTGACCCCGACACCGATCTGGCTCGCGCACGATCCCGCCACCCTCGACCCCGGCCTGCTCTCGCTGCGCACGATCTTCGAGGAGATGCACATCGACGCCGAGTGGAGTGTGCCGGACGAGCGGCGCTTCCGCTGGTGGCTGAAGGGGCACGCGCAGGAGATTGCGGTGTCCGACGCGATCGAATCGCACGGCATGCAGGTCTACACGCTCACCGCCAGCACTCCCGTCGTCTCCGGCGTGGCGCTGAACGACCACACGATAAAGGTGATGGCCGGCGTCAACGCCCAGGTCACCACGCTGAGCGCCTTCACGCTCGAGCAGGACGGCATCGTGCGTCTGGTCACCCGCATGACGACGCACGCCGACGTCGTGTCGTGGCTACCGCGTCACTTCGCGCTCGTCGCCGCTATGCAAGCCGCCGACGCTGAGCTGATCGCCGGCGGCCTCGCCGAGATGCTCGCCGGGACGCCGGCCGAGTCGGCGCATCCCGACGCGGGCATCCGTCCGGACTACGACGACCTCGTGAACATCATCGACGGCCTGATCGTGCCGCACGGACAGCAACCGTCGCTCTGGAAGGGCGCGTCAATCGCCGAGGCGCACGAGATCCTGGACTCGATCAGCCTGTCGTCGATGGCCGACGAGGACGGTGTGTCGGCCGAATTCAGCTACGGCGAGAAGCCGTCCGTCCTCGTGATGGACTCGACGCTGGAGCATCCGCGCGCCGGCAACGGCCTGCACGTCGTGCTGACGCTCCCCTCGCTCCCCTTCGACGAAAGCCCGTACGCGACCGCGGCCGTGCTGAACCTGCTCGAGTGCACAGCGGCACCGACAACCGATCTGCAGGGCGGTTGGTGCGTGGTTCCAGACGGCAAAGACGATACGGTGGCGTTCAACGCGTTCTTCCCGAACGCCTTCCGTCAGCCCGGCCTGGCGACGAACCTTGCCCTGTGGATGCGGGGCAAAGCCGACTTCGTCGCCGCGCTGGCCGCGGGGGCCACCAAGGCTACTTGATCAGCGTGCGGTCGAGGCGCCGCATCGCCGCCACGAACGCGGCCGCGCCGCCGAGCAGCAGGAACGTCAGGTGCCAGAGCAGCACCGGCGCCACGTGCCCGGTCGTGAGGCCGCGCAGCAGTTCCACGGCGTGATACAGCGGCACCAACTGGAACACCCACCACAGCGCCGACGGCATCTGCGACACCGGGAAGAAGATGCCGCTGAACAGGAACATCGGCATGACGAGCAGCCCCATTACGTAGTCGAACTGTTCGCGCCGCGAGACCAGCGTGGTAAGCAGCAGCGCCATGGCCGAGAACGACGCCGCCACGATGATCGCGGCCGGAGCGGCCAGCAGGGCCGTCGGCGACAGCAGGACGGGTGGCCCCCACACCTCGCCCATCACCGCCACCAGCACCAGGAACGTCGTGGCGTAGATCGAACCGCGCATCAGCGCCCAGAGCAGTTCGCCCAGCGCGACGTCCGACACGCGCATCGGGGTGGCGAGGATGCCGTCGTAGGTCTTCTGGTAGTGCAGCTTGAACCAGATATTGAAGAAGCCGTCCGAGACTGCGCCGTTCATGCAGCTCGAGGCGAGCAGCCCCGGCGCGATGAACGCGGTGTAGCTGATGCCGCCGACGTCCGACACCATGCCGCCAAGCCCCACGCCAACGCTGAGCAGGTAGAACAGCGGCTCGAAGAACCCCGAGACGATCACCATCCAGCTATGGCGATAGACCATCAGGCTGCGCTGCACCATGCGCAGCGCGCGCCGCAGCGACGGCACCTCGTCGCGACGCATCGTCAGGAGTTCGGGCCACGGCACGTCAGGCCCTCAGCTTTCCCGAGAAGGTCCACACCGCGGCCACCGTCCCGCTGCCGCACATGACGAGCAGATACGCGAGGTGCACGGCAGCGGACGGCCAGGTGAGCGTGTGCAGCACGAGCCCGCGCGTCAGCTCGACGCCGTGATACAGCGGCGTCCACGGCGCCGCGCGCTGCAGCCATTCGGGCAGCCTGGTGACCGGGAAGTAGACGCCCGAGAACAGGAACAGTGGCGTGATGATGAAGCGGAACAGCGCGTTGAAGTTGCCGCCGTTCTTCAACGTCGCCGCAAACGCCATGATCGGCGCGCTGAACGCGAGTCCGGTGAGGATGGCGGCCGGCACCGCCGCCAGCACGAGCGGCGAGCGCGCGGCGCCGAACGCGAACAGTGCCGCGGTGAAGGCCACCGAGACCGCGAGCAGCCGCAGTGCCACCCAGGCGAGTTCGCCGGCCACGATATCGACGATGCGCATGGGTGTGCCGGCGATGGCGTGGTAGTTCTTCTGCCAGGTCATCTTGCCGCTGATCGGAAAGCTCGACTCGAAGCTCGCCGTCTGCATGCAGGTTGCGGCGAGCAGGCCCGGTGCCAGGAACACGAGATACGGCACGTTGCCGGGCAGTGCGGCACCGCCGCGATCGACGAGCGCGCCGACCCCCAGTCCCATGGCCGACAGGACCAGCACCGGCTGCACCACGGTCATCAACACGTTGCCACGCCAGGTGCGGCGATAGACCAGCGCGTTGCGCTGCACGATGCGAAGCGCGTTCGGCATCGGCTAGTCGATCAGCGTGCGGCCTGTCAGCCGCAGGAAGACATCCTCGAGCGTGGCGCGGCGCACCAGCGCCCGCTCGACCGGCAGGCCCATCTGGTGAATCTGTTCCAGCACCTGTTCCCCATCGTCCGCATAGAACTGCAGCCGCTCAGGCAGATGTTCGAGGTGGGTGCCGAGCGTGGCCAACCGGCCGGCATTCGCGGCGCGCACCTCGTCGGTCATGCGCACTTCGAGCACCTCGCGAGTAACGTAGCGCGCGATCAGCTCGCGCGGCGAGCCTTCGGCGACGATGCGCCCCTTGTCCATGACGAGGAGCCGGTCGCACAACTGCTCCGCTTCATCCATGTAGTGCGTGGTGAGCAGCAGCGTCGTGCCCTGGCGCTTGAGGCGATAGAGCCGCTCCCAGATGAGATGGCGCGCTTGCGGGTCGAGGCCGGTGGTCGGTTCATCGAGCAGGATGAGCTCCGGCTCGTTGACCAGCGCCCGCGCGATGGTGAGGCGCCGCTTCATGCCGCCCGACAGCGTCTCGACCTGCGAGTCGCGGCGTTCGGCGAGCTGCACGAACGCCAGCAGTTCTTCCGCGCGGTCGCGCGCCACCCTCTGCGGGATGTCGAAGTAGCGCGCGTACATCAGCAGGTTCTCGCGCACGGTGAGTTCGGCGTCGAGGTTGTCGGCTTGCGGCACCACGCCGAGCCGCGCCTTGATGGCGCTGGCGTCGGTGCGTGGGTCGCGATCGAACACGCGCAGTTCGCCCGACGTGACCGGCGACGCGCAGGCGATCATGCGCATCGTCGAGGTCTTGCCGGCGCCGTTCGGCCCGAGAAAGCCGAAGGCCTCGCCGGGACGGACCTCGAAGTCGATGCCGTCGACCGCCGTGAAGGAACCGAACGTCTTCCTGAGCGCACGGGCCAGGACCAGCGGCCCTGATGCGGAAGGCATCCGCGATTGTAATCAGGTTCCCCGGCCCTGGCGCGACGAGTGTCAGACGGCGGCCGACACCGCGTGCTCGACCCGCGTGCCCAACACGACGAGGAACTGCGCCAGCCACTGCTGGTGCGCGGGCCAGGCCGGACCGGTGACGAGGTTGCCGTCGGTCACGGCGCCGTCGATCGGGAGCGACACGAAGGTGGCCCCGGCAATCTCGACATCGGGCTGGCACGCCGGGTAGGCCGTGGCGCGACGGCCGCGCAGGACGCCTGCCGCCGCCAGGATCTGCGGGCCATGACACAAGGCGGCGATCGGCTTGTTGACCGACGCGAAGTGCCGCACGATGTCGAGCACCCTCGGGTTCATGCGCAGGTACTCCGGCGCGCGTCCCCCAGGGATGAGCAGCGCGTCGTAGTCCTTCTCGACGACGTCGTTGAAGGTGGCATTGAGCGCGAAGTTGTGGCCGCGCTTCTCGGAGTAGGTCTGGTCGCCCTCGAAGTCGTGAATGCAGGTCGGCACCGTCTGGCCGGCCGACTTCCCCGGACACACCGCATGCACGGTGTGACCGACCATCTGCAGTGCCTGGAACGGCACCATCACCTCGTAGTCTTCCACGTAGTCGCCGACGAGCATCAAGATGGTCTTTGCCACAACTGCCTCCAGTGAACGGATTCCGCCATCTCAGATTGCAGATTGCAGGTCAGGAAGCTACGGCCGGACGCGAACGTACTTCTGCAGGCGTTTGGGCGCCGGCTCGCCGCCGTAGATGTTGCCGTCGCGATCGACCGCGACGAACTCGGCGCCGTTGCCGACGGTGGTGCGCGGGTCGCCCCACGGGAACTGGATGAACCAGTGCACCCAGCCGCTCTTCGCGTCGCCGATGCGAATCCCCTCTTCCCACCCGGGGTTCTGCACATCGTCCGACTCGGAGTCGGCCACGTAGATCTGGTCCTTGTTATCGAAGGCGATGCCGCTCGGCTTGCCGAACTGCGTCCACGGGGTGGAGAGCGACTTCCCCTCCTGGTCGAAGATCTGGATGCGGTTGTTGCCGCGGTCGCCGACGAAGACGCGGCCGCGCGAGTCCATGGCAATGGCGTGGATGGAGCGGAACTCGCCAGGGGCATAGCCGGTCTTGCCCCACGCCTTCACGAACCGTCCCTCCTTCGAGAGCTTCACGATGCGGTTGTTGCCAGTCTCGCCGTGGCCGTCGGCAATGAACACGTCGCCGCTCGGCGCCACGACCACGTCGCTCGGCGACGTGAACTGGTTCGGGCCGCTCCCCTCCTGCCCTGGCGTGCCGACCGTCAGCAGCACTTTCCCCTGCGGGCTGAACTTCACGACGACGTGGCCGCGTGCGTCGCCTTTGGGGATGCGATTGCTGGACACCGCGTCGGTCACCCAGACGTTGCCCTCCTTGTCGACGTCGAGTCCGTGCGGCCAGATGAACAGGCCGCCGCCGAAGGTCTTCGTCACCTTCCCGTCGGGACCGAACTGGACGATGGGATCGGTCTTCGAATCGCGGCACTCGTCGCCGAACCGCGTTGGCTCTTCGAGCCGCTCGCAGCGGACGACCGCCCAGACGTGCTGGCCGTCGGGGTCGATGACAGCCTTACCGACGGCGCCCATCGGCTTGCCGTTGGGCAGTTGCGCCCACCCTTCGGCGATGCGATACGGATTGGGCAACCCCTGCGCCTCGGCGCCCTGGCGGGCACCGGCGACGGCGACGATGGCTCCGGCGACGAGGACGGCGACGAGTTGTGGCTGACGCATGCTCCGACTCCTGGCTTGAAGAAAAGGAGCCGGGATTATATGCCGCGGAGGGGCCCCGGCTCCTGGCACGGCCGGCGGGTCGCGACAAATCGAGACACACCCCGGGGCACTCCAAGCGTATTCTGTGCACGCTGCGCGATAGATACGCGCCCAGTCCCCTTCACCATAATGCCCATGCCGCCGAAGTTTGTCGTCGCCCTCGCCGTTTTTCCCCTGCTCGCCGCGCTCACGCCAGCGATGGCCACGGCCCAGCAGCCGCCGCCGCGCCAGGGCGTCGCCATCGTGCAGGGTCCGCCGCCGCCGACGCTGCCCGAGACCATCTCGCGCGACGACCAGGGGCACGCCACCGTGCGCGCGGTGCGCGTCACCACGCCGATGCGG
>CALQBJ020000181.1 GCA_943328785.2 Bifidobacterium breve | reverse complement strand
TCGAATGCGGCACGGGCTTGTGCTGGCGTCACCGCATCGACGAGATCGGCGACGGCCTCAGCCCTGGGGAGATCGAGCTTTCCGTTCAGATACGCGCGAAGTGTGAACTCGCCAGGCGCCGCCGCACGCGCGCCGTTGGTAAGCGCTCCGCGCACGATCGCCGCCAGCACCACGCTGCTGCCATGCGCGCTGATCTCAACGACGTCCTCACCAGTGAACGACGCCGGTTGCTGGAACCATGTCGCGATCACCTGATCTGGCACGTCACTGAACCGCGCACTCGCGAAGGTCGCACGCCTCGGTTCGAGAGGTTGTGTCCGACGGAGCAGCACCTGTGCAATCCGGTGGGCGTCAGGGCCACTGAGGCGTACGACACCAAGAGCGCCTCGGCCCTGGGGAGTGGCTATCGCGACGATCGTGTCGGTGGTGGAGAACATCGGTCGCTCATTGGGGATTCGAACGACACGCGGGTGGCAGCCCGGGAATGACGCGGGCAGGCCGCTGTGGCCTGCCCGGCGGAACCGACTACTTCCGTGCGGAGATTGTGACGGTCTTGGTGAATGTATCGCCGATGCTCTCGGTCTTCACGCCAGGAACTTCCGCGGCCGCCATGTGGACCAGGCGCCGTTCATACGGGTTCAGCGGGCCGAGTTGTTGTTCCATGCCCGTGTCCTTGGCCTTGCCGGCGAGATACTTCGCCATCTGCCGCAACTCGATGTCCTTGCCCTTGCGGTAGCCGAGGGCATCCACAAAGATGCGTTTCTCCTCGCCGAGTTCGCGGCCGAACGCCATGTCGACGACGTACTGCAGGGCCTTGAGCGGCTCGCCGCGATGACGCGCCAGCAGTTCCGCGTCTTCACCGGTCATGTTCAGACGCGGCCCTTCGTCGGCGTGCTCCACGTCGATCGACGACGTGATGCCAAGTGCCTCGTTGAACGTGTTCAGAAAGTCGACGATCGGGGTGACGTTCTCGGACATCTCAATTCTCTCGCGTCGCTGTGTCGGTCTTGCCGACACCTACGCGCTTCACGCGCCGCTCGGCCGCTGGCCGGACGACGTGTACCTTCGGTGGATGAATATAGTTGGTGACCTGCATCTGGCCCAGGCGCCAGACGTTGCCGACCAGCCAGTAAATCAGGGCTCCGGACGGCGTGGACACAAAGACGAAGATCAGCGCGACCGGCATGATCATCATCATCTTCTGCTGCGTCGGGTCCATGCCCGCCTGCGGCGTCATCCACTGCGTCAGGATCTGTGAAGCCCCAACGAGCACGGGCATCACATAGAACGGGTCTGGCAGCGACAGGTCGTGAATCCACCACACGAACGGCGCGCCACGCAGTTCGATGGCGGTCGTCAACAGTGCGTAGAACGCTAGGAAGACGGGCAGCGTCAGCAGAATCGGAATGCACCCGCTGGCCGGATTGACGCCGTTCTCGCGATACAACGTCATCAGCTCGGAGTTCATCTTCTGCTTGGCCGGGTCGGTGCTCTTGAGCTTGGAATAGCGCTCCTGGATCGCTTTGGCCTCGGGCTGAATCTCCTGCATCTTGCGCATCGAGACGACGCTCTTGTGGTTGAGCGGGAACAGCGCCAGGTTGATGAGAACCGTGAGGATAAAGATCGCCCACCCGTAGTTACCGACGTACCCGTGGATCCAGTCCAGGGAACGGAGCAACGGGACGACGATGACGGAGAACATCCCGAAGTTAATGGCCTTTGTGATGTTCCTGTCGATCGCGGCAAGTGTGTCGAACTCCTTGGGACCGGCGAAGAAGGTGAGCTTCTGGTCTACTGCTGACGGGGTCAGCGAGAACGCCACAAGGTCGCGCGCCGCGTCCTTGGAGCCGGCCGGAGGAGCCACCTGCACCGCCTGGTACTCCACCTTCACCGCACCAGGCTTCACGGCGAAGGCCGCGAAGTAGTGGTCGTCGATGCCGACGTAGTCGAAGGTCTGGCTGTAGTTGGGGGACGCGGCAATCTTGGCGGACGCCACGCGGGTGACCGAACCGGCCGACGAGAACAGCGCCTCTGGCTTGACGGCATAACGGCCGGTCTGCGAGTCGCGGTCGCCGAGCCCTGGTCCCCACTGGATGGTGGGGACTACCGCGCCGCCATTCTGCAGCACGCGGATCTGCACGTCGACCGTGTAGGTGGCTGGATTCAGCGTGAACACCTTCGTAACGTTCAGGCCGGCCTCGTTGCGGTACTCGAATTCAACCTGTTCGCCAGACTGTTTTACGGCGAACAACACACTGTTTAGCAGCGACGTCGTGGCGACATCGGAAAGTACCAGCGAGAAGGGCAGCGGTTGACCGTTCAGCGTGGCGTCGACCAGTTCGAGAGGGTTCCCGCTCGGGTCGCGGTATTCCTTCAGGCGCCAGCTTTTCAGCCTCGCCCCCCGGTTGGTGAACGTCGCCACCACGTGGGGGGTCTCCAATTTCACGTCGGTCTCGGCCTCGCCGCCGACCATCGCTGCCGGAGGCGGGGTCGCGTCTGACTGATTGGCGACGGACACGGCAGCCTGCGCACCGGCAACCGGAGTCCCTGACGTCACCGTCTTGGGTTTCGCCGGCGTGGACGGGACGAAGGTCTGATACGCGAAGAGCACCAGAAACGACAAGAAGAGTGCGATGAGAACGCGGCGTTCCAATTCAGTTCCTTCGGGGCACCGGGTCGTGACCGCCGGCGCAGAATGGGTGGCACCTCGAGAGGCGCTTCATGGCAATCCAGGAGCCGCGACGCACGCCGTAGAGGCGGATCGCTTCGGCTGCGTAATCAGAACAGGAGGGCAGGAACCGGCAAGATCCGGTAAACAGCGGGGAGATGAAGAGTTTGTAACCCCGAAGGAGTACGAGTGCCATCCGCACGCCCGTTGACGGATCAACTGGCTGGCGTGCGCCGGAGTCGTCAACGCCCTCGTCTGGCGCTGCGTTCGAGTATTTGGCGGAATTCACTTTCAAGGGCGGCCAGGCTGGTGTCGAGCAGTTCCCGCTTCGGCACGATCACTACGTCGAATCCTGGCGCGAGTTTGTTCCGTCGGAACATCTCCCGCACCAGTCGCTTCGCCCTGTTCCTGACCACCGCTCCGCCCAACTTCCGTGTGGCCGCGATACCGAGCCGACCGGTTGGTAAACCGTTCGCGAAGCGGAACAGGGTGAAACAGCGTCCGTGAACTTTGACGCCCCGGTCGTAGATCTGCAGGTACTCAGGTCTCTTGCGAACGCGTTCGCTTCGATCAAATCCGGCCATGATCCACGCTGCCGCACGGGGTCAACCGTGCGGCGACGAAGGTGCTATTCGCTGCTGACCGTCAGACGCTTCCGCCCCTTGGCGCGACGGCGCTTCAGGACGAGGCGGCCGTTCTTCGTGGCCATACGAACAAGAAATCCATGCGCCTTAGCCCGACGGCGCGTATTCGGCTGGTATGTGCGCTTACCCTTCATGACCTCTCCGGGAGCCCGCTTGGGAACTCTGTCGGCGTGCAACTGATCGGGAGCACAATCGCCCTCTGCAGTTACCTGTAACTTAAACGAACTGCCTATGTTATCGAAGGGCTTCGGAGAGTGTCAATGCAGGAGCGAGTGTGCTAGAGTCGGCTTCCTCGATCCGCCGCCGCTTGAACCACTCGTTAAAGCCCACCGCGAATGCGCCTTTGGTCTCTTCCCAAAGTTTTCCACACCTGTGGAAAAAACTGTGGAAATTCATCACGATCTGCGCGAGTGCTCAGCTTTTTCTCCGATTTCTCCGCGTTTTCTGCGAGGGCGAAGCTCGGAAATCGCGTCAGATCTGGCTTTCTGGACAGTCGATTCCAGTCAGAGCCCTGAAAATAGACCAGCTCATGGGGCGAATGCTCACCGAAGCCAGTTTTTGTTGAAGAAATGAATCTCTGGGACCAAATCCTCGCTCGGGTCGAGACGAAAGTTAACCGCCACAGCTTCTACACCTGGTTCAAGCCGACGAGCTTCATCAGTGCAGACGACGCCTCGATATCGGTCCGTGTGCCGAACGGCCTGTTCAAGGAATGGCTCACGAAGCACTACTCGGGCGTGATCGCCGAGTCGCTCTCGGAGGTGCAGCGGCCTCAGTTGTCGGTGAACTTCATCGCAGACGCCGCGGGCGACCCGGCCGAGGTGGCCCTGAGACCGGAAGAGGCAGCGGTGCTCCAAGTGGCGACGCCGGCAGTTCCCGTCACGACGCACGCCGGGCTCAATCCCCGATACACCTTCGACACCTTCATCGTCGGGTCGTCCAACCAGTTCGCTCATGCAGCCAGCAGGGCGGTTGCCGAGGCCCCCTCGCGGTCCTACAACCCGCTCTACATCTACGGCGGTGTGGGTCTCGGTAAGACGCACCTGATGCACGCCGTAGGGCACTACGTCCTGCAGCACGACCGCAACCTGAAGCTCACCTATATCTCGTCAGAACGTTTCATGAACGAGATGATCAACGCGGTGCGCTACGACCGAGTTATCGACTTCCGTGAGCGCTACCGATCGGTTGACGTGCTGCTCGTCGACGACATCCAGTTTCTGGCGGGCAAGGAAGGCACCCAAACCGAGTTCTTTCATACCTTCAACGCCCTGTACGACTCCCAGAAACAGATTGTGCTCTCCAGCGACTGTCCCCCGCACGAGATCCCGGCTCTCGAAGAGCGGCTCCGTTCCCGGTTCGAGTGGGGCCTCATCGCCGACATTCAGTCGCCAGACCTCGAAACGAAGGTGGCGATTCTCAAGAAGAAGGCTGAAGCCGAAGCGGTCCCGCTCGCCGACGATGTGGCCATCTACATTGCCGGCCGCATCAAGACGAACATCCGGGAACTCGAAGGCTCGCTGATCCGGTTGGTGGCCTACGCCTCCCTCACCGGCCAGGAAATATCCCTCTCGCTGGCCCAGGAAGTCCTGCGCAACATCCGGGACCACGAGGTGAAGGCCATCACCATCGAGATCATCCAGAAATACGTCGCGGACTACTACAACCTGAAACTGGTCGAGTTGAAATCCAGGAACAACTCGAAGTCGGTGGCCATGCCGAGGCAAATTGCCATGTACATGTGCAAGTCGCTGACGCACGCGTCCCTACCTGAAATAGGGCGCAGCTTCGGCGGCAAGCATCACTCGACCGTCATCCACTCGATCCGCAAGATCGAGAACCTGCGCAAGAACGACAGTGATTTCAACAACCTGATCACCGGTTTTCTGGAAGGATTCCGTTAGGCAGAAGCGTTTTCCACAACAGGCACAGCGGTGAGCTGCGGATAACCTGCGGATAACAAGAGGATGAGTTTAACGGCCCTCTTGAGCCCCAAAAGCATCCTCATCTTTTCCACAACATAAGTCGTTCATCTCAAACGACTAAACGCTCTGCCACCGTTTTCAACACGCCCTTCTTTCCTATATAATTCTCTAATCAAGATCTTCCCTCTCTATTAGGGATCCGCGAGCCCACAGGGCCGACGACCTTTTCGAGGACAGCACAGCCATGGACATCGTCGTCCGCAAGAACGACCTCCTCCGAGAACTGCAACTTTTTCAAGGCATCGTCGAACGTAAGAACACGATTCCGATCCTGGCCAACGTGCTGCTCGACGCGAAGGACGGCAAGGTGCACTTCCTCGCCACAGACCTCGAGGTTGCGCTGCGCAGTCAGTGCAACGCCACCATCACCAAGCCAGGTTCGCTGACGCTGCCAGCCAAGAAGCTGTACGAAATCGTCAAGTCGCTGCCCGATACCGACATCCGGATCGCCGAAGACAAGAACGGCGTCAAGGTTGCGGCTGACCGCTTCGACTCGCGGATGCAGACGTTGCCGAAGGAAGACTTCCCGGCCCTGCCAGAAGGCGGCATCACGCCGACCTCGGCGCTCTCGGGTGCCTCACTCAAGGAGATGGTCGCGAAGACGCAGTTCGCCATCACCGGTGAGGACACCCGCTACTTCCTGAACGGCGCCCAGTTCGTGCTGCGCGGCGACTCGATGAGCCTGGTCGCCACCGATGGTCACCGCCTGGCGCTCGTCACCGTGAAGAGGGAGGGCGGCGACGCCAGCGACACCGAGATCAAAGCCATCCTCCCCAAGAAGACCCTGGGAGAACTCGGGCGCCTCCTCACCGAGGCTGACACCACCGTTGCCTACGAGCGCGGCGAGAACCACCTCTTCTTCGACGTCGGCGAACGCAAACTGATATCGCGGATGATCGACGGCCAGTTCCCGGCCTACGAGCGGGTCATCCCGAAGGGCAACGACAAGCACATCGAGTTCGAGCGTGAACGCCTGACCGCTGCCGTCAAGCGCGTCGCGCTGCTCTCGAACGAACGGTCGCGTGCGGTCAAGTTCCAGATCGAAGCGGGCAAGGTCGATGTCATGTCGAGCAGCCCTGAACTCGGCGAGGCCCACGAGACGCTTCCCGTCGACTACAGCGGGCCGTCACTGCAGATTTGCTTCAACGCGCAGTACGTCCTCGATTTCCTCTCGGTCGTGTCGACGGATGTCGTTGCCCTCGAACTGAAGGACGAAGTGAGCCAGGCCGTGATGACGCCGGTCAGCGCCGAAGGCTACGAGTACACCTACGTCATCATGCCGATGCGAGTCTGATGGAACGAACTGAACAGAACGATGTGACCACGCACGCTACGGCTCCCTCTCCGGAAGCCGTCAGCGCGTCAGTGCAGGAATCCACGGACTATTCCGCCGACAGCATCAAGGTTCTCGAAGGTCTGGAAGCCGTCCGGAAGCGACCCGCCATGTACATCGGGTCGACCGGACCGGCGGGGCTGCATCACCTGGTCTATGAAATCGTCGACAACTCGATTGACGAAGCCCTTGGGGGCTTCTGCAACGAGGTCAATGTCACGATTCACAGCGACGGGGCGGTGACGGTCATCGACAACGGACGTGGCATCCCAGTCGATCGCCACGAGAGCGGTAAGTCCGCGGCTGAAGTCGTGCTCACCGTCCTGCACGCCGGCGGCAAGTTCGAGAACAGCGCCTACAAGGTATCGGGCGGTCTGCACGGCGTCGGCGTCTCGGTCGTCAATGCGCTCTCGGAAACGCTCGAACTGGAAATCTGGCGAAACGGCCAGGTCTACCAGCAGACGTACCACCGCGGCGCGCCCGTCGCCGACCTCGAGACTACCGGCACGACGAAGCGCCGCGGAACGAAGGTCAGGTTCAAGCCCGACGAGCAGATCTTCGAGACGACGGTCTACAGCTTCGACATCCTCGCGCAGCGCCTGCGCGAACTCGCATTCCTCAACGGTGGCATTAACATCACGCTCGAAGACGAGCGCGACGGTAAGAACCACACGTTCCACTACGAAGGCGGCATCGTCTCGTTCGTCCAGCACCTGAACAAGAACAAGGCGGTGGTGAACGAAAAGCCAATCTACATGCACGGCGAGAAGGACGGCATCGACGCCGAGATCGCCATGCAGTGGAACGACAGCTACGTCGAACAGACCTTCTCGTTCGCGAACAACATCAACACGCACGAAGGCGGCACGCATCTTTCCGGCTTCCGCGCGGCGTTGACGCGCACGCTCAACGCCTACGCGACCAAGAACAACCTCGCGAAGGATCTCAAGGAAAGCGTCTCCGGCGACGACATCCGCGAAGGCCTCACTGCGGTAATCAGCGTGAAGATTCCGCAACCGCAGTTCGAAGGCCAGACGAAGACCAAACTCGGCAATACCGAAGTGAAGGGTATCGTCGAGACGATCATCAACGACAAACTCGGCGAGTATCTCGAAGAGAACCCGGTGGTCGCCAAGAAGATCATCGGCAAGGCGATCGACGCCGCTCGAGCCCGCGACGCCGCGCGTAAGGCGCGCGACCTCGTTCGACGCAAGGGAGCCCTGGACGGCAGTTCACTGCCAGGCAAGCTGGCCGACTGCCAGGAACGTGACCCCGCGCAGAGCGAACTCTACATCGTCGAAGGCGAGTCGGCAGGTGGGTCGGCCAAACAGGGTCGCGACCGTCGCTTCCAGGCAATCCTGCCGCTCAAGGGCAAGATCCTCAACGTCGAAAAAGCCCGTTTCGACAAGATGCTCGGCAGCGACGAAATCAAGACAATGATCGCGGCGCTCGGTTGCGGCATCGGCGCCGAGGATTTCGACATCGGCAAGCTGCGCTATCACCGCATCATCATCATGACGGACGCAGACGTCGACGGCTCCCACATCCGGACGCTGCTGCTCACGTTCTTCTATCGCCAGCTTCCTCAGGTGATCGAGAACGGCTACATCTACATCGCGCAACCACCGCTGTTCCGCGTGAAGCGTGGGAAGTCGGAAACCTATATCAAGAACGAACGCGACCTCGAGGAAGACCTGATCCGCCGTTCAGTCGGTGGACGCGTGGTGAAAATCCCGGCGTCCGGCGTCGAGTTGT
>CALQBJ020000180.1 GCA_943328785.2 Bifidobacterium breve | reverse complement strand
TCTGGATGGTGACCGACGCACCGGGCACGGCTCCTCCGCTCGTGTCCTTCACGACGCCCGTGAGGCCGGCCGCGGCCATCGACAGGGTCAGAAGTAGTGCCATCAGCATCACTGTGCTCCGTTACAGAAGGTAGTTAGGGTTGACGGGGTGGCGCCTGACCTCAGGACGTCCCGGGCGCCGAAACGGCGATTTTGACGCGATTATAGCAAGCGATTGGGGGACGTCTGTCAGTAGAAGTCGTGCGCGTCGAAGTCGACGGAAACCCCTCCAAGTCCCTGGACGGCCTCGGCGCGGATGGAGGTCACCCCCTCCTGGTTCTGCAGCACCCCTTCGACCAGCAGGAACGGTTCCTCGACGATCACCGCCCGGTCCTGGGCAAACAGGTCGGGGCGCACGATGATGTTGGCGATGCCGGTTTCGTCCTCGAGCGTAAGGAAGACGAATCCCTTGGCGGTGCCGGGGCGCTGGCGCGTGATGACCATGCCGGCCACCCGCACACGGCGCCCCTGCCTGGTGCTGCGGATGTCGATCGCCCGCATCACCCCGCGCATCGCGAGTTCGTGCCGCCGGAGCGCCATCGGGTGCCGGCCGACGGTCAGGCCCGTGCCGGCGTAGTCGGCGACGAGCCGCTCGGCTTCGGTCATCGGCTTCAGCGGACACTCCGCGTCATCGTCTGTGACAGGCGTCACGCGGGCGCCGTCGAGCGCCTCGATCGCCTGCGCCAGGGCCTGGTCGGATGCGGGGCCGAGCCACGCACTCGCATCGCCGGCACCACGCTCCTCGACGGGCCGGTCGGCAAACAGGTCGCCCGAGGGGCGAACCACCCGCTCGGCCTGCCACAGCGCCGCGCGCCGGTCGTACCCGAAGGCATTCAACGCGCCGACGTCGGCCAGCGTCACCACCTCGTCGCGGCGCAGCCCGATGCGCGAGACCAGATCGTCGAGCGACGCGAAGCGCGGCCGGCGCCGCGTGCCTGGCACCCAGTCGTGCGAGCAGTTATTGCAGAAGTAGGTGCCTGGGCGTGCGCCATGTCCCTCCACCCGCTCGAGCATCGACGGGTCGTCGCAGCCGCATTTCGGGCAGACGAGGTCATCGTCCGGTGAAAGGCGGTTCCGTGTCTCGTCCGGCTGAAGCCGGACACTACGGAGATCATGCGTGCCGTACGTAGTGTCCGGCTTTAGCCGGACCTCTGCCGTGGCGGAGGCGGCGCCGATCGCCCTGCCGGCCTCCGCGCGGAGCCCTGCCACATACCGGAGGCCGAGCCGCACCGCCCCGTCCGGTTCGACCGTGCAGTCCCAGTCCGATACCTGCACATCGATCGGCTGGAAACGGACCCCGCGCCGCTGCGCATCCTTCACCAGCGTGGACGGGTGATAGAACCCCATCGGCTGGTTGTTGAGCAGCGCCGTGTAGAACGCCGACGGGTAATGCGCCTTGAGGTAGGCGCTCGCATAGGCCAGCAGCGCGAAACTGGCCGCGTGCGACTCGGGAAAGCCATAGAGCGCGAACGAGGTAATGGAGAGGATGATCTGCTCCATCGCCTCGGGGCCGATGCCGTTTTTCGCCATCCCCTCGCGCAGTTGCACCTCGATCTGCTTCATGCGCTTCTCTGAGCGCTTGAAACCCATGGCGCGTCGCAGTTCCTCGGCCTGGCCGCCGGTGAAGTTCGCCACGACCATCGCCATGCGCAGCAGTTGTTCCTGGAAGAGCGGCACGCCGAGCGTGCGCTTCAGCACCGGCTCGAGCGATGGGTGCGCATAGACGACAGGTTCCCGTCCGGCGCGGCGATTCAGGTATGGGTGCACCATCTGCCCGACGATGGGACCGGGACGGATGATGGCCACCTGCACGACGAGGTCGTAGAACGTTGCGGGCTTCAACCGCGGCAGCGTCGCCATCTGCGCACGCGACTCCACCTGGAACACGCCGATCGTATCGGCCTCCTGCAGCATGCGGTAGACCGCCGGGTCGTTCTCGGGCAGGTGCGCGAGATCGACGAGGGGCGAACCCTCGGAGGTTGGGACCTGCGCCACACCTCCAACCTCCAACCTCCGCTGTCCATTGACCAGCGCGAGCGCGTCCTGAATGGCGGCCATCATGCCGAGTCCCAGCAGGTCGACCTTCACGATGCCCATGTCGGCGCAGTCGTCCTTGTCCCACTGCACGACGACACGCCCTGGCATGCTGGCGTTCTCGAGTGGCACCACCGAGTCGAGGCGTCCCTGGCAGATCACCATGCCGCCCGAGTGCTGGCCGAGATGCCGTGGCAGATCCTGCATCTCCTGCCACAGCTTCGCGAACAACCGCACGCGATTGGCGTTCAGGTCGAGACCGACCGAGGCAAGGTGACGCGACAAGCTGTCGCCGGCATCGGTGAACTCGAAGTGATTCATCACCTTCGCCAGCCGATCAACCTGCGACGGGTCGAAGCCGAGCACTTTGCCCACTTCGCGCGCGGCGCTGCGTCCGCGGTAGGTGATGACGTTGGCGGTCATCGCCGCACCGTGCTGTCCGTACTTCTCGTAGACGTGCTGGATGACTCGCTCGCGCCGGTCGCCGCTCGGCAGGTCGAGATCGATGTCGGGCCACTCCCCTCTCTCCTCCGACAGGAAGCGTTCGAACAGCAGTTCCATGCCGACTGGGTCGACAGCCGTGATGCCGAGGCTGTAGCAGACGGCGCTGTTCGCGGCCGAGCCGCGCCCCTGCACGAGGATGTCGTGCTGGCGACAGAAGTTCACGATGTCCCAGACGATCAGGAAATAGCCGGCCAGCCCCAGCTTCTCGATCAGATCGAGTTCACGCGCGATCTGCGCGCGGGCCTTGTCGTGATACGGACGATAGCGGTTGCGTGCGCCGACATCGGTGATGCGCCGCAGGAACGACGCCTGCGTCTCGCCCGACGGCACCGGATACTCCGGGAAGCGGTAGCCGAGGTCGGCCATCGTGAACTGCAACTGCTCCGCCAACCCCAGCGTGTTGGCCAGCGCACGCGGATGATCGGCGAAGAGCGCCGCCATCTGCGCCGGCGACTTGATATAGCGTTCGGCGTTCGGCGCCAGGCGGCGGCCGGCAGTGGCCAGATCGGTGTGGTGGTGGATGCAGGTGAGCACATCGAACAGCGGCCGCTCGGCCGGGGTCGCGATGCGCGCACCGTTGGTGGCAATGAGCGGTACGCGGAACGCCTCGGCCATCGACACCAGCGCCTGATTGTCGGCCTCCTCGTCACGGCGGTAGTGCCGCTGCAATTCCACGTAGGTGTGCGAGCGCCCGAACAGCCCCACCACACGGTCGAGCAGGCCGCCGACGCCGAAGCGCTGCGTATCGAGTGCCGCACGTCCGACCAGCGCCACGAGTCCGCCGGTCATGCCCTCGAGCGCCTCGAGGGGCA
This sequence comes from Bifidobacterium breve, assembly GCA_943328785.2. Lineage (GTDB taxonomy): Bacteria > Acidobacteriota > Vicinamibacteria > Vicinamibacterales > CAVVIG01 > CAVVIG01. The sequence continues at coordinate 5,011 of CALQBJ020000180.1, read as the reverse complement.
GCGACGCCGCCTCGCCCTTGGGCGACGCCAGTTTCATGCGCGTAATCAGCCGGCACAGATTCCGGTAGCCCTCCGCGCTGGCGCAGAGCAGCGGGAGAACGAAGGTCTGGTCGGTCGGGTGAGTCTGGAGAGTCGGGTAGGACGTGTTCGCATGTTGAGGCGCTCTTTTCCCCTGCCGGCGTTCCCGACCATCCTGACCTTCCCGGCCTGCCCGACCGTCCAGACCTATCGTCAGCTCCGCCCCCACGAGCGGACGGATGCCGGCCGCGCGCGCGGCCTTGTGAAAGCGCGGGATGCCGTACACACCATCGCGATCGAGCAGCGCGATGGTGCCGTAGCCCAGTTCTGCCGCGCGATCGACGAGCGCTTCGGGAAGCGACGCGCCCTGCAGAAAGCTGAAAGCCGATGCGGTATGAAGCTCGATATAGGACACGGCGTGCTTTCGTCTGGAGGGTGGAGGGTGGAGGGTGGGGCGGGCGGGGCAGGTCTGGCGGGTCAGGCTGGCGGGGAGGTGTCTCGTCCGGCTGAAGCCGGACACTACGCGTTTCCCCTTCCCGCCCCTCTTGCCCCTCTTGTCCCATTAATCCACCACACCGTCGATGAACCAGCCGGCGGTGACCCGGTCGCGAAAGATGCGGTAGACGGCGCCATCGGTGAGCGCCACATCCCACTCGTCGCGACTCCATGGTCCGGCCTGGCCGTCGTGCTCCCACCAGGCCCCGGATGTGCGCCACGGTCCGGCACACGTCATCACCGAGCCGCCGGCAAACCCGCGTCGATCGGAGGTGACGCGCAGCGGACGATGGCGTGGGTCGGCGGCAACGCGCGCGGGAATCGGCTGACGACACCGACGCAGGGCAGACACCGAGTGGGCAGTGAGACGCGATTCGGGATCAGTCGAATCGTGTGGCCCGCTGCGCGCCGGTGTCTGCCCTGCCGATGCCGCCGAATGCTCGAGGGCAAACGGCGTCATCGCGAAAGTACCAGGACGGAACGAATCGAGCACGGCGGGTGCCCCGACCCGCTCCTGCCCCATTACCGCACCGAGACGGGCCAGCAGCGTCGAGAGCTGCTCAGGTGTGGGATGCGGGCGCGCGAAGAGCGCGTGCTGCAGGATGCGGCCCGGCGTCGGCTCGATGCTGACGCTGACGGTATCGATGGCGGCCGACGGCGGATGGGCCTCGCAATCGAGCAGCGCCAGCGTGCGCAGCGCACGCACCTCGCGCAACGGCGAGGGGAGCTCGAGCCGGCAGTGATGTTGCTCTTTCGTGACGAGGCCGAGCGTGACGTGCAGCACCGCCGCGCCGCGATCGCGCCGTTCGAGCCGTAGCGAGAGCGGCTCGAGCAGACGCGTGAGCACGAACGACAGCGGCTCCACGCCATCGATGGGCCATTCCAGTTCGAGCCGTCCTTCGAAACGCTCGTCGGCCTGCATCGGCACGAGCGGGCGCGTGTCTTCGCCGCGCGCCACCGCCTGCCACACCCGGCCGCCGCGTCCAAGCCGCGCCGACAGGTCGGCCGCCGGCAGCGCCGCCAGTTCGCCCAGCGTGCGCAGCCCCCAGCGCTTCAACGCCGCAATCGCCGCGCGGGCATCGTCGGTCTGCAGGCGCGCCTGGGTGCCGCGCGCACCGGCGCCCTGCGCGTCCTCGTGCAGTTGTTCGAGCACCGAGAGCGGCACCGGCGCCAGCGCGTCGGCGACGCCGCCCGCCGCCACCACCGTGAGGCCTGGCCGGGAGAGCGCCAGCACGAGCGCCGCCATGCGGGTCGGCGCAATCGCCACGTGCACCCGCACCCCGCGCGAGGCCGCCTCGCGGCGCATCTCAGCGCCGATGTTCTTCGGCGTACCGAACAGGCGCGACAAGCCGCGGACATCGACCGACACCAGGTCGGCACGATGCTGCTCGTAGCGCGGCGAGAACTCGGCGGCGATCGACACCAGATGGTCGGTGGTCGGTGGTCGGTGGTCGGTGGTCGAGAGGCGCTGGACGTGTCCCGCCTTCGCCTCCGCCGTAGGAGCCTGCCTCGCCGCCGCGTCCGCCGAAGCACTGTGTGCGAAGGCGGGTTGATAGAGACACGCATAGAGTGTGGCGTCGCGCGGCACCTCAGACATGACGGGCCACCTTCGTCGCCAGCGGCAGCGCCGTGGTGTCGGTCAGTTGCACCCGCGCACGGGCGACGCGCGCCTCGAGGTTCAAGCCATCGAAGAGCGGGCCGTGGAAACGTGCAGCGGCGTTCACGTCGGCTGTGGCCGAGGGCTGCAGCTTGATGGACAGCCCCGCCGCACTGCGCGACATCGGCTCGTTCCCCACGAGCACGCAGACGGTCTGGCGCCCCTCGACCATCCGCTGCAGCCGCAGCCAGGTGGTGAACGGCAGGCGGCGCAGCGCCTCGTGCGGCGCCTCGCCGAGGTCGAGGATCACGAGGCCGAAGTTGCCGGCCTGCAGCACGAGGCCGAGCGCCTTCACCGCCTGCTCCATCGCCCGCTGATTCAGGTCGCGGCACAACCCGGGATTGATGACCACATGGCCGCGCACCCAGAGCAGACGTGTGAGATCGACGCCGGCCGCAGCGGCCGACGCGGCATCCAGCATGTCGAGCGCATCGACGAGCGCCACCAGTTCACCCCGCGCGGTGGCCGCCGCCATCGCCTGCAGCAGCAGGCTGGTGCGTCCCGACGAGCGGGGACCGATCACTTCCGAGAGATGCCCGCGCGGGAGCCCGCCGCCGAGGCGGCTGTCGAGCGCGGCGAGGCCGGTGGGTCCAACCGCCTGTTCATCCCGCGGGTCGAGCGTGGGCAGCGCCGTGGTGAGCGTCTGGTCGAGACGCCGTTCCCGGAGGGCGGTGACGAGTGTGTTGCGGTCGGCACGGGCAGCCAGCATATGTTCGCCTTTTGTTCGCCTAGCTGGCGAACTATAGCGCAGGCGTTTCCCGGAGATCAAGCACGGGGCTGAGTGGGGTAAGATGAGCGGCGCGCTCGGGCAAGCTAAACTCCTGCGCGACACAACTTTAGTGGCCGACTCCATACCAGCAACAGAGGCAGCACCAGCCCCAGACTCGACCTCGAACACCATGTTCGGGTCGAAGGCGCTTCATCGCACGCTCGCGGCATTCACCTACCGCGACTTTCGCGTGCAATGGTTTGGTGCCTGTACCTCGAGCGTCGGCACCTGGGTGCAGATCACCGCCCAGAACTGGATGGTGCTCTCGCTCACCGGCTCGCCGTTCTTCCTCGGCCTCGACTCGTTCCTGCAGCAACTGCCGATCATGCTGTTCACGCTGGTCGGCGGCGTGCTCGCCGACCGCCGCGATCGCCGGCGCACGCTGCTCTCCTCGCAGTATCTGCAGATGGCGACCGCCGCCACGATGGCGCTGCTCGTCTACTTCAACGCCATCACCATCACCTACATCCTGCTGCTGTCGTTCGTCACCGGTGTGGCCCAGGCCTTCGGTGGCCCGGCCTACCAGACGCTCGTCCCGTCGCTCGTGGACAAGAAGGATCTGCCGAATGCGGTCGCGCTGAACTCCATCCAGTTCAACGTGGCACGCGTCATCGGCCCACTGCTCTTCGCCACCACGCTCTCGGCGGCCTCCATCTGGGGCTTCGCCGACCAGCAGTCGATGGCGCTCTGCTTCGCCCTCAACGCGGTCTCGTTCCTCGTCGTCATCTACACGCTGCTGTCGCTGCGGGTGAAGTTCATTCCGCCCACGCAGCAGAAGAGCATGCGGGTCGAACTGGCTGGCGGCATCCAGTACGTCCGCGAGCAGCGCGTGCTGATGGCGCTCATCGTCCTCGCGGCCACGACCACGTTCCTCGGGTTTGCCGTGCTGACGTTCCTGCCGGTCTTCGCGAAGGACGTGTTCCAGGAAGGGGCGAACACTTACAGCCACCTGCTGGCGTTCTCGGGCGCGGGCTCGGTGGTGGGTGCGCTCATCGTGGCGTGGATGGGCAAGTTCAAGCGGATGGGACTGACATCGCTGATCGTGCAGGCGATCTACGGCCTCTTCATCATCGGCTTCGCCATGTCGCGCACGCTGTGGCTGAGCGACCTGCTGCTGTTCCTGACCGGCGCGGCGCTGATGGTGGTCTTCTCCACCGTCACCTCGCTCGTGCAGTTGATTGCGCCGAACGAGATGCGCGGCCGCGTGATGAGCATCTACATGCTCGCCTTCCGCGGCGGCATGCCACTCGGGAGCCTCGCCAGCGGGTGGGCCGCCACCTACATCAGCGCGCCAGCCGTGCTGCAAATCAACGGTGTGCTGCTCGTCGCCGTCGCGATCTATTTCCTGGTCCGCAGCCACGGGATCAGGGAAATATAGATTCGCGAATCGTCAATCGCGAATCTGAAATCGCTAGTCGCGAATCGCCTCGCCAAGGAGCGTGATGCGCCTGACGAGATCCTCGTGCAAGCTACGCATCTCGACGCCGTTCGCCAGAATGGCTCCTGCCAATTCCGTGTGCATCGCCGCCATGTCCGCACGGAGTTCATCGCGCACAGCATGGAGTTCGCCCTTCTGAGCCCCAACCTCGCCGCGCAGTTCTCCAACCTCGCCGCGCAGTTCACCGACTTCACTGCGCAGTTCGCCAACTTCACCGCGTAGCTCGCCAACCTCGCCGGAGAGTCCATTCACCCTCTGGTCCAAGGCAGAAATGTCGGCGCGAACGTCTTGTCGCAGTTGCAGGAACTGCGATGAGAGGTCCCTCATCTGTGCTGGCAATTCCGCCAGTCCGGCGACGGTCTTTTCGAGGTTTTCCATGCGTTTCTCGAGAATGTGCTGCCGCATTGGTCGGCTCCTCTCCGTGTCATCGTCCACAGTGGACGATGCAGGTCGGACCCGAGAAAGCCAGCCGCATGCCAGCGGCATCGAACGACGCGCGGCGCGCGCGACGACGACGCTACCATCGTCACACGTGCTTCTCAACCTTGACGACTTCGAAGGTGGTCGAGTGGTTGTTGACGGAACCTCCGGCCGCATCTCAGGCGCGCCAGCCACCAGCAGTCAACCGGCGGTC
>CALQBJ020000179.1 GCA_943328785.2 Bifidobacterium breve | reverse complement strand
TGAACGTGGTCGACGGCGAGGACGTGGTCACCTACACCGACCGCGCGCCCACCTCGCGCTGACCTGGGCGATGTAGCCGCGCCGGGACAACCGCACGAAGGACTCAACGGGCACGAAGAACAATCTGGTTGTTCCTGAAGAGACTGCGTGACGCCTCGTGCCTTCGCGAAGACGGGACTTTGCATCTTGGCGCGTCACGACCGCGCCTCAATCCGGCCGCTCGGTGGCCGTGATGTCCATCCGCTCGTAGATCGGCCCGAGTAGCTCGGTCGCCAGCCACACCTCGCCCACGACGATCATCGACGTGAGCACCGCTCCGACCGGCAGGATGACGGGGCCGACGACCGGGCGCAGCAGCGCAGACAAACCGGCAGACAGGAGCAGTCCAGGCGTCAGCGCCAGCAGCAGTCCGATCCAGTTTGCTGCGAGGAGGATGAGCCGCTGCCCCACCGCGTCGACCCCGCGCGGCCGCGACGCGCCGATCGGCACCCACCCCGGGAACACCACCGCGACGGCGTTGTGCATCAGATACTGCGCCAGCACGATCGCCGGAATCAGAATCAGGAACGACAGCCAGACGGCCAAGCGGTTGGGTGTCGGGATGCGCGACGTCGAAATCAGCGACAGCACCATGGCCAGCGTGCCGAACAGCCAGGTGATGGCGGTCACCACCAGTACCGGCCACGCCATCTCGCCGCGGATGATCGCGGCGCCGCGCACCGGCCACGACTTCAGGAGTTCCAGGTAGGCGAGGTCCTGCCTGAGGTCCATGCGCATCACCTGGGGCGCCATGAAGAGCGAGAACAGCGCACCCCAGGTGGCGAAGACCCCCATGAGTAACACCAGTCCGCGTGCGCGGGTGACGAACATCGAGGCGCCAACCATCCAGGCGAGGATGAGGAGCCCGCGCAGCAGCACGCGGCGATCGACCGTGCGGGTCATCTGCAGCATCGCCTTCCAGACGAACGCCATCTCGGCGCGCCCGATCGGGTCCAGCCTCCATCCGGCCGTCCTCGCGACATAGCGCCGCGCTGAGGTCGAGGCCTGGCTGACCTGCCGCTCGGCGGTGGCGTCGGCCGCATCGGGCGCCTTGGCATCCGCCCAGATCAGCCAACCCACGGCGAGCAGGTAGACTCCGCTCGCGGCGGCGATCGCCGAGACGAACTCTCCCACGCTCTGGGCGTAGACCGGCCGGACCAGCAGCATGAACGGGGACAGCAGCCAGGAGGAGAGCCCGTCGCGCGTGATGGCCACAACCGCATCGAGCACGGCCGGAATCGTCTGCAGCGGCGCCGTGGAGGCGCCGCGCCATAGCGGCACGATGACACTGAGCACCGCACCGGCCGACCACCCCAGCACCGGCAGCGCCACGACCCACCCACCCGGCTGACGCAGCCGAGAGCGCGCGAGGGTGGTGGCGGTGAAGAACACGTGGCTGGTCATGAGGAGGACCCAGACACCGACGAGGCCACGCAACCTCGCTGGCAGCGACGCGCTCGGATAGGCCAGCGCCATGATCAGCGCACCGATGAAGACGGCGTACTGCGAGCGCATCAGACGGTAGAACACCAGCTGACGGCGGGTGACCGGCGCCGGATAGAGAAACGACGTTTCCGCCTTTGAGAAGTCGAGGAGGCCGCTGCCGAACGGCAGGACCCACGAGACGAGTGACAGCAACGCCAGCAGCACCCCGCCCAGATACGGACCGACGAAGCCCGCAGCGGTGGCTGCAACCGGCGCGGCCGATACCGGTCCGCCGCGGGCCACGAAGGCGCGCTCGCGCATGAGGATGGCGAACACCAGGTAGGCGACGCCAGCGATGGCGCCGAGCAGGTAACGCGGCTCGCGCATCCGGCGCAGCCGCATCCGGGCGCGGTTCCGCGCCGAGCAGACGATGACGTAGAGCGTGGCGCTAAGCATCCGGCGCCTGGGACGGCTCGCCGGCCGGCACGTCGTGGCCGGTCACACGCAGGAAGATTTTCTCGAGGTTTGAGTCGGCGTCGGCCAGATCGGCGCGCGCCGCCAGTTCCTCCACCGTGCCGTCGGCAAGCTTCCGCCCCTGGTGCATGATGACGACCCGGGTGCAGACCTCCTGCACCAGCGGCAGCATGTGCGACGACAGCAGCACCGCCGCCCCGTCACGGGCGCGCCGGATCATGGTGTCGCGCATGCGCCTGATGCCGAGCGGGTCGAGCCCGGTCAGCGGTTCGTCGAACAGCAACACGGGCGGGTTCCGCACCAGTCCGCAGGCAATCACCACCTTCTGGCGCATGCCGCGCGACAGCTCGGCCGGCAGGCGCTGCTCCCGCCCGACCAGTTCCAGTTCGTCCAGCAGCGGCGCCGTCCTTGCGGCGATGTCGGTGAGGCCGTAGAGCCGGCCGACCAGCCGCAGGTGCTCCTCGACGGTCATGTATTCGAAGAGGTGAGGCTCGTCCGGCATGAACGCCAGTTGCCTGCGCGCCTCGAGCGGGCGTTGCGCCGTATCAAGGCCGGCAAGGACGATGCGCCCGGACGTCGGGCGGAGGATTCCGGCCAGGCAGCGCAGGGTGGTGGTCTTGCCCGCCCCGTTCGGCCCGATCAGCCCGACAATTTCACCCGGAGCGACCGTAAAGGACAGGTCGGCCACGGCCGGGACGGACCCGTAAGTTCGTCGTAACCCCTCGACTGTAATTCCCATATGCTGTGCTACGATTAGGGGTTCCGGAGGACTGAATTACGTGGCATCGCATGAATCCGCGCTGAAAGCGCATCGGCAGAGTCTCGCCAACCGCGAGCGCAACCGTCAGTTTCGTTCGCGCCTGCGTGGCGCGCTCAAGAGCATTCGCCTCGCGATCGACGGCAAGGATGTGACGGCCGCCGACGGCGCGCTGAAGCAGACCATTTCGCTGATCGACAAGATGGCGACCAAGGGCGTTATCCACCGCAACGCGGCGGGCCGTTACAAGTCACGTCTCACGACGCGCATCGCGGCCGCCCGCGCCTAATATCGCGTTAGTAGCGCCTGGCGCCGCCGCCCTGTGAAGGTCGGCCGGCGCCTCGCGCGCACAACTCCACCACCAACCGCTCCAGCAACACCCGCGGCTCACCGGCCGACCGTTTCAAGTCGAGGTCGGTGCGGAACAGCGCCTGTACCGCAGGCCTGACCATCGTGGGCACCTGTAGCGGAAATTTTGTACGTACCAGCCATCCCAACTGCCCAAGCACCTGCTCTGGCGCAGCCCCGGCATCGAGCATCAGCGCCAGCTGACGCAGCGCCGTCTTCCCGTCTCCCGCTTCAATCGCATTGGCCATCGCCCAGTCGTCCTGGAGCGACGCCGGCCCGACGATTTCCCGCACGTCATCGAGCGTGATCGACGTCTGCCCCAGCGCGTAGAGCAGCAGGCGGTCGACGTCGTTCCGTAGCCGCTTCACGTCGGTGCCGCCGCGTTCAGCCATCAGCCGCGCGCCCGCTGGATCGATCTTCGTCGCCGCGCCAGCCACCCGGTTCGCCACCCACCGCGCCGCATCGTCGACGCTCTCGAGGACGCCGCACTCGACCAGCGTCGCCTGCTTGGCCAGCAGCTTGTAGATGCGGCTGCGCTTGTCGAGCGTCCCGGCCACCAGCACCAGCGTCGTCTGAGGGTCGGGGTTCTTGAGGAGGTTCTCGAGATCTTCGATCGCGCGCGTGGCGGCGTCGCTTTCACGCTTGGGCACGAGCATCGACTGCGCCTGCAGCACGATGACGACGCGCCGCGGCGCCATCATTGGCAGCGTGCGGACGGCAGCCACGAGCGAGGAGACCGCCGCGACGAGCTTGTCACCGTTGGTGATGTCGCCGACGTGGATGCGCTCGACGTTGAACGCGCGCAGTCCTTCTTCGACCAGTTCCTCGAATTCGTGCGCGAGCCCCGATTTCTCGACCTCGTCCTCGCCCTGCAGGAGATAGATCGGATCGGCATTGCCCGACTGAATCTGCTTTCGAACCGCCGCGGGAGTAGCAACAGCCATGGTCAGAAGGCCTCGAGGATGGCGCTGACGATGGAGCGCGAGAACTCAGTCGTCATGCGTTCGAGGGCGTTCTGGTCCTGGCCGAAGAACGCGGTGGGGTCGGTGGCGGCCTGGCCGCCGGTGGCTTCGTACTCCTGGCGGAAGATGAGGCTGGGGTTCTCCCAGAGGACCTTGTTCTCGCGCTGGTCGCGCAACTCGACGCGCGCCGACATCGTGATGGTGTAGCGCGATGCGAGCTGCTGGTTCGTGAAGCTGAGGGGCGCGATGTTCACGCCGGTCAGTTCACCCGCGAGGACCGCATCGACGTTCTGTGTGTCGGGCACGATGCGGTACTTGCCGCGACCGATGAACTCCGCCCGCACCTTCTCGGTCATCTGCGTCTCAATGTTGAACAGCGTCGTGCGGTTCACGAACGTCGGGATGCCGATGACCTTGATGTAGTCGGGCAGGAACGAGCCGCGTCCGGCCAGCGAGTAGCCGCAGCCGGAGAGGACGCCGGCGCAGACGCCCAATGCCGAGGCGCCAGCGGCGCGCAGGAACCGCCGCCGGCCCGCGCGGTCGGTCACGAGACCACCACGCTGACGAGCGGTCCCTTGGCGATCACCACCTTGCGGATGGTCTTGCCGTCGGTATGGGCCCTCACCGCGGCGTCGGCGAGGACGCGCTCACGCAGTTCGTCGTCCGGCAGATCTGCCGGCACCGTGAGGCGCGCCCGCACCTTGCCGTTCACCTGCACCGGCACGACGACCTCGTCGGCCTTCGCCACGTTCGCGTCGAACGTCGGCCAGGGTGCCCGCGTCAGCCCGCCGGTGTGTCCGAGCATCAGCCAGAGTTCCTCGGCCGTGTGCGGCGCGAAGGGCGACAGCATCACCACCAGCGCGTCGAGCGCGTCGCGCACCGCGGCAATCGTCTGCACCCGCTCGATGCGGCCGGCCACCGCGTCGCGCGACGGCGCGCCGTGCGGCGTCGACGCACTGAACGTGTAGAGCTCGTTCACCAACTCCATCATCGAGGAGATGGCGGTGTTCAGGTTCATGCGCTCTTCGATGTCGACCGTCGCGCGGCGGATAGTGTCGTGCGTCTTGCGGCGCACGGCGCGTTCGGCCTCGTTGCCGTCGTCGCCGCAGGCCGGAAAGCCATTACCTGCCACCGTCTCGGCCCAGTGGTCGACCAGGCGCCAGACGCGGAGCAGGAACCGGAAGCTGCCCTCGAGCCCGGCATCGCTCCACTCCACTTCCTTCTCGGGCGGCGCAACGAACATGACGTAGAGGCGCAGCGCGTCGGCGCCGTACTTCTCCAGCATCGTATCGGGGTCGACGACATTGCCCTTCGACTTCGACATCACCGCGCCGTCCTTCAGCACCATGCCCTGCGTCAGCAGGCGCTTGAACGGCTCGTCGAAGGTGAGCAGGCCGACGTCCCTGAGGACGCGCGTGAAGAAGCGCGAGTACAGCAGATGGAGGATCGCGTGCTCGACGCCGCCGCTGTAGAAGTCGACCGGCATCCAGTACTTCGCGGCCGCCGGCGAAAACGGCAGGTCGGCGTTCTTCGGATCGCAGAACCGCAGGAAGTACCACGAGGAGTCGACGAACGTATCCATCGTGTCGGTTTCGCGACGTGCCGGCCCGCCGCACGTCGGGCAGGTGCAGTTCACGAAGTCCACGACCTGCGCCAGTGGCGAGTCGCCGCGCCCGGTGAACTGCGCGATGCGCGGCAGTTCCACCGGCAGTTGCTCGTACGGTACCGCGACGACGCCGTCCTTCTCGCAGTAGATTATCGGGATCGGCGTACCCCAGTAGCGCTGGCGCGAGATGCCCCAGTCCTTCAGCCGGTACTGCACTTCGCCCGTGCCGATGCCACGCGCCTGCGCGTCGGCGGTCATCCGCGCGATGACGGCCGGCGTGTCGGCGCCGGTGTACTCACCAGAGTCGACCAGGCGGCCCGCGCCTGGCGCAGCCTCCGTCAACGCGTCGGCCGTACGGGTGTCGCCTTCGCCACGAACGACGATACGTACCGGGAGCGCGTACTTACGCGCGAACTCGAAGTCGCGCTGGTCATGCGCCGGCACGGCCATGATGGCGCCGGTGCCGTAGTCTGCCAGGACGAAATTCGCCACCCACACCGGCACTTCCTGACCGGTGAACGGGTTCACGGCGGTACGGCCGGTGTCGAACCCTTCCTTGTCGATGGCACCGGTGAGGCGCGCCTGGCGGTCGAGCGAGCGGAACTGCCGCACCTTCTCGTTGAACGCCGCAGGGTCGGCACTCTCAGCTGCGAAGCGGTCCACCAGCGCATGCTCTGGCGCCAGCAGCACGAACGTCGCGCCGTAGACGGTGTCGATGCGCGTCGTGAAGATCTCGATGCCGATGTCGGTAGCGGCCACGCGGAACGTGAGACGGGCCCCTTCCGAGCGGCCGATCCAGTTCCGCTGCATCACGACGACCTTCTCGGGCCATTCGGTCAGCGTCTCGAGGCCGGCCAGCAGCTCGTCGGCGTAGGCGGTAATCTTGAAAAACCACTGTTCGAGGTCGCGGTGGACGACTGTCGTGCCGCAGCGCCAGCAGGCGCCGTCGACGACCTGTTCGTTCGCGAGCACGGTGTTGTCGACCGGGCACCAGTTGATCGTCGAGCGCTTGCGGTAGGCCAGCCCGCGCTCGAACATCTTCAGGAAGATCCACTGGTTGAACTTGTAGTAGTCGGGCGTGCAGGTGGCGAACTCACGTTCCCAGGCGTAGCTGATGCCCAACCGCTGGAGCTGCCCCTTCATGTGGCTGATGTTGCCGAAGGTCGACGTCTCGGGGTGCGTGCCGGTCTTGATGGCGGCGTTCTCGGCCGGCAGGCCGAAGGCGTCCCACCCGAACGGGTGCAGCACGTTGAACCCGCGCATCCGCTTCATCCTGGCCGCGATGTCGCCAATGATGTAGTTGCGGACGTGACCGACGTGAGCATGCCCCGACGGGTACGCGAACATCTCCAGGCAGTAGAACTTCGGCTTCGACTCGTCGGCCTCCACCTCGAAGGCACGGCTGTCGGTCCACTGCTGCTGCCATTTCTTGTCGAGCTGTTGCGGCTTGTACTCAGTCATAGGGGCGAGCGCTATTGTACCGAATAGGGTCGGGGCGTCAGAACTTCCAGTACTGCGTCAGGGCCGCGGTCGTCTGCGTGACTGCCGCACGGCCGCGTGATGAGGCCACCGGCGCCTGCGGCCACTCCACCGGCGGGGTCGCTTCCCCGGCCAGCACGTCGATCACCGCCCGCAGGCAGTCGCCCAGCGCTCGCAGGTCGTAGCCGCCTTCGGTGACCACCACGAGGCGTCCATCGCAACAGCGTTCGGCGACGCCGCGCAGTGCCGCGGTCATCGCCGCGAACGCCGCGGTGGTGACCCGTCCGCCGCCAAGCGGGTCCCGCTCGTGTGCATCGAAGCCGGCCGACACCAGCACGATGTCCGGCTCGAACTGGCTCAGCACCGGCAACACCACCTGCTCGAACACCAGCTTGTAGTCGTCGTCGGTCGCACCAACCTCGAGTGGAACGTTCACCGTGCGTCCGGCACCGGCGCCGTAGCCGATCTCGGTCGCGGCGCCCGTACCAGGGTAGTACGGGAACTGGTGCACCGAGAGGTAGAGGACGTCGGGATCGGTCTCGAAGATGTGCTGCGTGCCGTTGCCGTGGTGCACGTCATAGTCGACGATGGCGACGCGGCGCGCGCCGAGGCTGCGGGCATGCGCCGCCGCCACCGCCACGTTGTTGTACAGGCAGAAGCCCATCGCGCGGTCGTGCTCGGCATGGTGCCCAGGGGGGCGCGACAGGACGAACGCCCGCGTGTGCGAGCCGCCCATCACCCGTTCCACCGCATCGACGGCTGCCCCGGCCGACAGCAGCGCCACCTCGTAGGTGTCGGGCGAGGTGTAGGTATCGGGATCGAGCGACACCGAGATACCGGCGGTTTCCGCCATGCGCCGCAGGTGTTCGGCCGCATGGACGCGCGCCAACTGCTCGCGCGACGCCTCGCGCGGCGCCACCACTTCGCCGCCGCGGGCGCGCCACTCGGTAGCGACCACGTCCATCACTTCCGCACGTTCGGACGCTTCCGGATGCCCGGGCGGGGTCATGTGCTCGGCAAACCGCTCGGAGGTGATGACGATGAGGCTCATAGGGAGAGTCTAGCAATTGCGAAATGCGAATGGCTGATTGCGACATGCTGCTCGCGGTCGGCCTGAAGGCGCACCTGACGGTGCGCGGCTACGCCTTGCTGGCGCGCGGGCGGGCCGTAGCCGGCGACCGTCGGTCAGCTGAACGCGTTAGCCCCACTGCTCCAGCATCAGCTTCGTGCGGGCTTCGGCCGCGAACAGGGCGGCATCGAGACGCTGGCGATACTGCTCCACTTCGCCCTCATTGGCGCGGCGCGGCACGTAGAACGGTTCGCCGACGCTGATCGCCACCCGCGCGAACGGCTTCGGCACCTGCGTCCGGTCCCAACTGCGC
>CALQBJ020000178.1 GCA_943328785.2 Bifidobacterium breve | reverse complement strand
GCCATCAGCGGAATGGCGGCAAAGTTGAGAACGAGCCCGGCCAGCGTGACGCGCGAAAACCAGGTGACCGACACCGGCAGCAGCGCCGCCTCGGCGGCCGCCGACGCCACGAACATGGACACGACTGGCGCCAGCCACCGGTTCACCCGCAGCGCCCCCATCACCTGCCCAGCCGCGACGATCGCCGCGGTGGCCCCGAAGGTGAGCAGCATGCCGGCATCGGCCACGGACAGCGGGTCGGCCAGCACGAGGACACCAGCGGCCAGCACCAGCGCCTGGAACGGCGGCCCGCGCAGGTCCCAGCCGCGACCGACGAAATAGACCACGGCCATCAGCACCGCACGATCGACCGACGCGCCGCCTCCGACGACGAAGCCGTAGGCCACCAGCCCCGCCGCAGCCGACAGCATCGCCACGCGGCCAAGCATGCCCAGCACCCGGAAGGCGGCCAGCGTGAGCCCCGCGAGAATGGCGATGTTGCCGCCCGAAATGGCAATGACGTGATACGTGCCCGCCTCCTGCAGCCGCCTCTCCACCCCATCGTCGAGCCCCGTGCGGTCGCCAATGACGATGGCCGTGACAATGGCGGCGGCGCGCTCGCTGCGGTCGGCGACGGCGACGCGAATGACCTGGCGTGCATAGGCCCTGGCCGTTGCGGCCGACTCCTGCACGGCACTGCCGCGCGCGAGCACGTCGACCAGCGCGCCGCTCTTGACGATGCCGACGAGCCGTACACCGCGACGTGCCAGCGCTCGTTCCTGGTCGGCCACACCGGGGTTCAGGTAGCGAGCGGCACGGCGCAGGTCTGCCGGGGCGCGAATGCGGCGGCCGGCTCGCCACTCGGGCAACTGCGAGGTTGCCAACGCCCCGAGTACGGTGAGCAGCACGCCGCCAGAGGCCTCGCGAGCAGCGGCGAGTTCGCGCCCGGACGCCCCGGACAGCGGCGCCACGCGTTCGACGTCGAGCGCCAGCGACACCGCACCCGAGGCACTCACCGATGCGTCGGCGCGCAGCACGCCGGTCAGCACCGCCTGGGCGCGGTCGTCCAGCGGCACGTCGCGGGCGTCGGCCGCCGCCTCCACACGAGCGGCAGCGGCCATCTGTTCGAACAGGCGCATCAGCGGCGGACGCCAGGCCCGCTGCCAGGCATCCGCTGACAGCGCCGCACCACCCACTGCGAAGCCGCCGCACGTGGCCACCGCCACGAGCAGAGGCTGCGCCACGCGCAGCCCGTGCATCGCCAGCAGCAGCCAGCCGCACAGCACCGCCACCAAATAGAGTGGCGGCACCTCGGACACGCGCAGGCCGGCAGCGGCTCCAGCGACGAGTCCGAGCACCGGGATAGCCAGCACCACCTGCATGCCGATGGCTGCCTGCAGACGAGGGGCCACGCCAGCGCCGCGCACACCGGTGCGCACAAGCCGTCAGGGCTCAATCACTTGCTGGACAGGGGCGCGTCGACGACCGCTGGCCCGGTCGCAGAACGCGCGCCACGCACGGCGGCGGCGTGTGGAGAAAAGCGCGTACGTGAAAAGGCCAGGGCGGGTGCCCTGGCCTTGAAGATTGCGGACCCGAAGGTCCGCGGCTACGTGCTGATGTGTCGCGACGTCCAGAGCCTGACGCCCAGAGCCCGTCCCGGACGCTATGCCGGTTCGGTGGTGACTCCCGCGTAGTAGTCCTGAAGCGCGCGGACGACCACGCCTTCCTGACGCATCGCGCGGATGGCGCTGACCGCCGCCGCGGCGCCGGTGAGCGTGGTGATACACGGCACCTGGTACATCATCGCCGCGCGGCGCACGGCGCGGTCGTCGAAGAACGACTCGCGTCCGAGCGGCGTGTTCACGATGAGATCGATCTTGCGGTTGACGATCTCGTCGGCGACGTTCGGGCGTCCTTCGTTCACCTTGTAGAGCACCTCGACATCGAGACCGTAGGCACGCAGGAACACGGCCGTGCCGCGAGTGGCCGTGAGCTTGAAGCCGAGGTCGGCCAGGTCGCGGGCAATCGGCAGGAGGTTCGCCTTGTCGTCATTGTTGACGCTGACGAACGCCGTGCCCTTCTCCGGCAGCCGCTGGCCCACGGCCAGCTGCGCCTTCGCGTAGGCCACACCGAAGTTACTGGAACCGCCCATCACTTCGCCGGTCGACTTCATCTCGGGTCCGAGAATTGTGTCGACGCCGGGGAAGCGCACGAACGGGAACACCGGGCTCTTCACGAACACACCGGCGACCTCGATGTCCTTGGTGAACCCGAGGTCGGCCAGCGTACGGCCAGCCATCACCTTGGCCGCCACCTTCGCCAGCGACACACCGGCCGCCTTCGACAGGTAGGGCACCGTGCGCGAGGCGCGTGGGTTCACTTCGAGCACATAGACGACGTCGCTCTTCGTGGCGTACTGGACGTTCATCAGGCCGATGACGTTCAGCGCGCGCGCCAACCGGCGCGTGTAGTCGCGAATCGTGTTCAGGTGGCGTTCGGGGCAGATGAACGGCGGCACCACGCACGAGCTGTCGCCCGAGTGGATACCGGCCTCTTCGATGTGCTCCATGATGCCGCCGATGACCACGGCGCCGGTCGCATCGGCGATGGCATCGACGTCGAACTCGAAGGCGTCCTCGAGGAACTTGTCCACCAGCACCGGGTGCTCCGGCGCAGCATCGGTCGCCTGCAACATGTAGCGGTCGAGCGTCGCCATGTCATAGACGATGGCCATGCCGCGGCCGCCAAGGACGTACGAGGGACGCACGACCACCGGGAAGCCGATGCGTGTGGCCACCTCGCGCGCTTCCTCGCGCGACGTCGCGGTACCGCTGGCCGGCTGCGGGATGTTCAATTCTTCCAGCAGCGCCGCGAACCGCTTGCGGTCTTCGGCGAGGTCGATCGAGTCGGGCGACGTGCCGAGAATGCGGACACCCGCTTCCTGCAGCCCGAGGGCGAGCTTCAGCGGCGTCTGGCCGCCGAACTGCACGAGGCACGACACCTCGCCGCCACCCTCGCGCTCCTTCTCGATGATCGCCATGACGTCCTCGAACGTCAAAGGCTCGAAGTACAACCGGTCAGCGGTGTCGTAGTCGGTCGACACTGTCTCCGGGTTGCAGTTCACCATCACCGTCTCGAGGTTCTCCTCGCGCAGCGCGAACGCGGCGTGACAGCAGCAGTAGTCGAACTCGATGCCCTGGCCGATGCGGTTCGGGCCGCTGCCGAGAATGACCACCTTGTTCCGCCCGTTGGGGTTCGACTCGCAGGTCGGCTCGTAGGCGCTGTACATGTAGGGCGTGAACGACTCGAACTCGGCCGCGCAGGTATCGACGCGCTTGTAGGCCGGCTTCAGCCCGAACTGCTCGCGCTTCTTGCGCACCGACGACTCGCTGGTGCCGGTGGCGAGCGCGATCTCGGCGTCGCCAAACCCGGCGCGCTTCAGCTTGCGCAGCGCCGGCAGCTCGAGTTGCGCGAGCCCCTTCGCCGCCGCATCGGCGCGCAGGTCGCGGATTTCGGCGAACTGCTGGAGGAACCACGGGTCGATCTTCGTGACCTCGTGCAGCAACTCGACCGACCAGCCGCGCTGCAGCGCGCGGAACAGGTCCCACAGGCGGCGATCGTGCGGGACGGCCAGCCGCTTGCGCAGCGCCGCATCATCTTCCTCGTCGAGGGCGGACGGGCCGAAGAGCAGGCCGCTCTTGCCGAGCTCGAGCGAGCGCACCCCCTTCATGAACGCTTCCTTGAAGGTGCGGCCGATGGCCATCGCCTCGCCCACCGACTTCATCTGCGTCGTCAGGGTGCGGTCGGCCTGCGGGAACTTCTCGAAGTTCCAGCGCGGGATCTTCACCACCACGTAGTCGAACACCGGCTCGAACGAGGCCGGCGTGACGCGCGTGATGTCGTTCGGGATTTCGTCGAGGTGATAGCCGAGCGCGAGCTTGGCCGCGATCTTCGCGATCGGGAAGCCGGTGGCCTTCGAGGCCAGCGCCGACGACCGCGACACGCGCGGGTTCATCTCGATGACGATCATCCGGCCGTTCGCCGGGTTGATGGCGAACTGGATGTTCGAGCCGCCGGTCTCGACGCCGACCTTGCTGATGATGAGACGCGCGGCGTCGCGCATCCGCTGGTATTCCTTGTCCGAGAGCGTGAGGATCGGCGCAACCGTGATGCTGTCGCCCGTGTGCACGCCCATCGGGTCGATGTTCTCGAGCGAGCAGATGACGACGAAGTTGTCGGCAGCGTCGCGCATCACCTCGAGCTCGAACTCCTTCCAGCCGATGACCGACTCCTCGATGAGGACCTCGTGCACCGGGCTGAGTTCGAGACCACGTTCGGAGAGTTCCTTGAACTCTTCGATGTTGTAGGCGATGCCGCCGCCGACGCCGCCCATAGTGAACGACGGGCGGATGACCACCGGGAACCCGAGTTCCTTCGCGATGTCGAGCGCTTCCTGCGGCGTACGCACCACGCCGCTGCGCGGGACGTCGAGGCCGATCTCACGCATCGCGTCCTTGAACAACTGGCGGTCTTCCGCGATCTTGATCGCCGAGATCTGCGCACCGATCAGCTTGACGTTGTACTTCTCGAGGATGCCGAGTTCCGCGAGGTCGATCGCCAGGTTCAGCGCCGTCTGCCCGCCGACGGTCGGCAGGATGGCGTCCGGACGCTCCTTCGCGATGATCGCTTCGAGAAACTCCGGCGTCAGCGGCTCGACGTAGGTCCGCTCGGCCATGTCCGGGTCGGTCATGATGGTCGCCGGATTGCTGTTGACCAGGATGACTTCGAGCCCTTCAGCGCGCAGCGCCTTGCAGGCCTGGGAGCCGGAATAGTCGAATTCGCAGGCCTGGCCGATGACAATCGGGCCGGAGCCGATCACGAGGACGCGTTTCAGGTCAGTTCTTCTTGGCATGTTCTTCAGGCTTGAGGCTCTGGGCTCTTGGCTCTGGGCATAGTGGGTGCGGGCCATCGGTCGTTGGGACCGACGCAGCCCGAAACCTGAAGCCCGGAGCCTGAAGCCCTATCCCCGCTTCTCTTCGATCAGCGTGATGAAATCGCGGAACAGGTAGTCCGCATCATGCGGACCGGGCGCGGCCTCGGGGTGGTACTGCACCGAGAACACCGGCTTCGTCTTGGAGCGCAGCCCTTCGACCGTACCGTCGTACAGGTTGAGGTGCGTCACCTCGAGGTCAGACGGCAGTGAGTCGGGGTCGACCGCGAAGCCATGATTCTGCGAGGTGATTTCGATCTTGCCGGTGGAGAGCTGCTTTACCGGATGATTGCCGCCGCGGTGCCCGAACTTCAGCTTGAAGGTGCGGCCGCCGAGGGCGAGGCCGAGAATCTGGTGCCCGAGGCAGATGCCGAAGAGCGGCGTGCCCGACTCGGCGATGGTGCGCGTGTTCTCGATGGCGTAGGTGAGCGGCGCCGGGTCGCCAGGGCCGTTGCTCAGGAATACACCGTCAGGGTTCGTGGCGAGCAGTTCCGCGGCCGGCGTGAACGCCGGATAGACGCGGACATCGCAGCCGTACGCGCTCAGGCGACGGAGAATGTTCCACTTCATGCCGTAGTCGTAGGCGGCAATCTTCAGCCGCCGCGTCGCGCGGTGCGCGGGCACCACGTCGTACTCGTCGGGGTCTTCCTGCGGCCAGTCGAACGCGGTCTGCGAGGTGACGACGCGCACCAGGTCGGAGCCTTCCATCTTCGGGATGGCCCGCGCCTTGGCGATGAGCGCCTGCTCGTCGAGCTGCGAGCCCGTGGCGACGACACCGCGCATCACGCCGCTCGAACGCAGCTTGCGCGTGAGCTCGCGGGTGTCGATGTCCGAGATCGCGACGATGTGGTTGGCGACGAGGTAGTCACGGAGCGTACCCTGCGCGCGCCAGTTGCTCGATACCGGCGACTCGTCACGAATGATGAACCCGGCCGCGTGCGGCTTGCGCGATTCCACGTCCTTCGTGGCCACGCCGTAGTTCCCGATTTCGGCGCAGGTCATCGTGACGATCTGGCCCGAGTACGACGGGTCGGTCAGGATCTCCTGATAGCCGGTCATGCTCGTGTTGAACACGACTTCGCCGGAGGTTTCGCCCTCGGCGCCGGCCACCAGCCCCCGGTAAATCGTGCCGTCTTCCAGTGCGAGAATGGCTTCACTCATCTTTTCGATATTCCGCTCAGCGCTGCTCCAGCGATCCACTCACCCGGGTTCTCTCCCCACCTGCCACCTTCGACGTTGCCGTCCACGGACTGAATCCGTCGAGTTCGAGCCGGACCGCGTGGTCACCGGCGCCAACCGCGTCGAGCAGCACGGGGGTCGTGCCCACCATCTTTCCATCCACGAACACACGCGCGCCAACCGGACGTGAATCCACCATCAGCGATCCGACGTTCGCGCCACGCGCGTCGGCGGGCATGCCACTGGCGTGGTCCGACGCTGGCGATGACGCCGCAGCCGGCCGGACCGGTCGCGTCGCCTCCAGGGCCACCTCGATTGACTGTGCGGTCTGGGTCGCTCCGATCCTAACGCGTCGCTGCGTTGTGACATAGCCCTGATGTGCGATCCGCACGACATGCGCGCCACGCGCGAGGTTGTCCAGGGTGAGCGGCGTCGTGCCGGCGTCGCGGCCGTCCACGGTAACGCGGGCGCCAGACGGGGCCGAACGCACCGTGACACGCGCGCCCGGCGCCGCTGGACGTGGTGGCGCAGGCGCCTGCGCCCGCGGCGGCGCGTCAGCGGCCACAGCCGCCGGTGTGGCCGCGGGCACCGCAGCAGCCGCCTGGCTCGGTGCCGCAGCGGCAGGCCCTGATGACACGGGCGACTGTCGCACCCCCGTGTCGGTCGGCAGCACGGTGCGGTCGCGATTCGCCACGCCGTAGCCGCCGGCAAATCCAACGAGCAGGCCGACGGTGAGCGCCAGCACGATCGGCCAGACGGCGGAGCGGCTCTCCTCGATGGCGGTCTCGGTCAGCGCAGCGGCATAGCCGAACGCCGTCCCCTGGCTCCGATCGCGCTCGACGAGCACCGGCTCCTCATGAGGGCCGCCGTCGTGCGCCTCCAATGCCACCTCGTCGGCGAGCGTGCTCGCCAGGTACAGCTCAGGCTCGGCCTCATCAGGCGTGGACGGCGAGTCCGGCTGGTCGGCATCCAGCGTCAGCGTACGTGCGAAGTGCGCGTCGGTCCGCGACACGTCTGGTTCAATCGACAGGGACGCCTCGACCGCGTCATCGGACGGCTCGGGTTCGCTGTCGGCCGCAAGAATGAGTGGCAGCTCGGGTTCGGCCGACGATGTCCGCCACGGCGACCGTCCGTCCGTGTCGCGACGACGACGGGTGCGAGCCGGCTTCGGGGGCGACGTCGACTGCGGCAGCGCACCGTGCAACGCGCCGGCGAACTCGAGCGCGGTGTCGAACCGCCCGGCCGGCTCTTCCGCCAGCGCCCGCGTGAAGATGGCGCGCAGCGCCGTCTGGTCTGCCCCATCGATGGGCGTGATCGACTCAGCCGCAAACGCGCCGACGCCGACGACCCGGCGGCCGAAGAGCGTCTCGAAGACCAGGGCGGCAAGACTGAAGATGTCGGCTCGGCGATCCCAGGCGGCGCCGGCCACGCGCTCGGGCGAGGTATACGGACGGCGGACCGGCGCGGCGACACCCAGCGAATCGAGGATCTGGGCGATGCCGAGGCCGGTCACGCGCGTCTCATCCGTGGAGACCAGCACGTCGCGCGGGTGAAGAGCGCCGTGGTAGACGTTGACCGCGGCGGCAAAGTCGAGGGCGCCGCCCAGTTGCGAGGCAAGACGCAGCGCTTCGGCGACCGGCGCAGACCCGTACTCGCGGGTCACGACGTCGAAGGAGTCTGCGGCGACGAAGTCGAGGGCCAGGAACGGGGAGTTCTCGGTGATGCCGGCCGCCAACGGGGCGGCAATCCCGAGATGCGTCAGGTCGGCGGCGATCAGCCGTCCGAGGGCGTCAACGAACCGGTGGGCGTTTTCGGGTGGAAGGTCGAGGCGGAACTGCTTCACCGCCACAAGCCGGCCGGGGTCGGGCTGATAGGCCCGGAAAACGGGGCCGAGGACGCCTACGCCGATCTGGTGAAGAACCCGAAATGGCCCGAAAGCGTCAGGGGGCGCGGTGCCGGAAGCGTCCGTGTGCAGCGTGGCTACTCCTCAAGGGAAGGTAGCGAATCGTAACACTGAAACACTGCCTGTTCAATCGTTTAGCCGTGCTAGAGTAGGTGCCCGGTGACGTCGAACTCAGCTGATTCGCTTCCCATTCAGGGCTCGTCAGGCGAGCCGTCCGCACGGATGGCCGTCGATGTGCGCCGGTTCCCATGGATTCGCCGCCTGGCCGCGGATTACGCGTTCAACTTCCCGTTGGTCGAGCCGTTCTTCTCGGGCAATCCGACCCTGCCGTCCGCGTGGGCCGACGCCATCGCGAGAACGCAGGCGCACGGGCGCGACCGCGCTGACATGGCGCGGATCCTCGAAGCCCAGCAGGTGCGCCGCGGCGCGCCGCAGGCCGCCATCGACGCCGCCCGCACCCTGGCCGACCCGAAGACCGTG
>CALQBJ020000177.1 GCA_943328785.2 Bifidobacterium breve | reverse complement strand
TCCCGGATCGCAACAACGGCGGGTCGGTGCAGGGGCTCAGCGACGGCCTGAAGCAGATGGCCGACGCCGCCGGCCCGAACACGAAGATCGTGCCGGGTCACGGCGCGGTGGTGAACAAGGCCGAGGTGCTGGCGCATCGCGACATGGCGATTGCCGTGCGCGACAAGGTCGTGGCGCTGGTGAAGCAGGGCAAGACGGCCGACGAGATCGTGGCGGCGAAGCCAACGGCCGACTACGACGCCACGGTGCCGCAGGGGGCGACCACCTCCGAGCGCTTCATCCGCGCCATCGTCGCCGAAGCCACCGCGAAGTAGCTACCGGACCGACTGCAGGTGCTGCCCGACTGCGGGCCGGATGGCGTCAGCCACGGCCCGCAGCGTTTGTGCCATCGCGGCTCCCCGCCGCCAGGCGAGCGCCAGCGTCCGGCCTGGACCGGGCGCCGCGAACTTCCGCACGCGCAGCTGCGACCGGCGGTTCTCCACCGTCAGGGCGATGGTCGGCAGCAGTGTCACCGCAGTTCCCGTACTCACCATCTGCACCAGCGTCGCCAGGCTGGTCGCGCGAAAGCTGTGTTCGTCTACCCGCGCCTGCGCACACACCTGCAGCGCCTGCTCCCTGAAACAGTGCCCATCGTCGAGCAGCAGCACCGAGGTGCCATTGAGGACTTCGGCCGTGGCGAGGCCGCGTGCCCGCACGGCAGGATGCCCTGGCGCGGCAGCCAGGACAAACGGGTCGCGGCCGAGTGGCGCGTACTCGAGGTCGCCGATGTCAGCCTCCACAGCCAGCAACGCCGCGTCGAGCGAGCCGGCGCGCAGCGCCTGCACCAGGTGCTCGGTGCGAGCCTCGGACCACGTGAGCGTCAGCTTCGGAAACGCCTGCGCCAGTGGCGGCGTGATTTCAGGGAGCAGGTACGGACCGATCGTGGGGATGACGCCGAGACGAAGCCGGCCGCTGAACGGATCGGCCAGTTGCCGCGCCAGTTCACGCAGGTCGGCCGCCGCCACCAGCACGCGCTGCGCCTGCTCCACCAGTTGTTCGCCCGACGGCGACAGCCGCACGCTGCGACGGTCGCGCTCGAAGATCTGTACGCCCAGCTGCCGTTCAGCCGCCGCCACCTGCGCCGAGAGCGCCGGCTGCGAGACGTGGCACGCCTGCGCCGCCCGGCGGAAGCCGCCCAGCCGCGCCACCTCGACGATGTACTGCAGCTGCCGGAGCGTGGTGGCCGAGATGTCTGGAACGCTCATAATCAAAAACTATCACTGTTACAGTGAAGTTGTCTTTGACGGTATCAGCGCGTCGACGGCACAATCCCTTAGCTGTACACGCGCGCCCTCATCTGGACGCGGCCGAGTAATCAGCAATCTGCAATCGACAATCAGCAATTCCGTAGAGGTCACGGCAACATGAGCAACGAACAGAAATGCCCGTTCTCGGGCAAGGCGCAGAGCGGCACGTCGAATCGCGACTGGTGGCCGAATCAGTTGAACCTGAAGGTACTGCATCAGCAGCCACCCGCCGGTGACCCGCTCGGGGCGTCGTTCGACTACGCCGAGGCGTTCATGACCGTCGACCTCGACGCGCTGCGCAAGGACATCGAGCAGGTGATGACCACGTCGCAGGACTGGTGGCCGGCGGACTATGGCCACTATGGTCCACTCTTCGTGCGCATGGCGTGGCACAGCGCCGGCACCTACCGCATTCAGGACGGCCGCGGTGGCGCCGGCGCCGGCACGCTGCGCTTCGCACCGCTCGGCAGTTGGCCCGACAACGCCAACCTCGACAAGGCGCGCCGTCTGCTGTGGCCGGTCAAGCAGAAATACGGCCGCACGATTTCGTGGGCCGATCTGATGGTCTTCACCGGCAATGTGGCTCTCGAGTCGATGGGCTTCAAGACCTTCGGCTTCGCCGGCGGGCGCGAGGACGTGTGGGAACCGGAGCAGGACATCTACTGGGGCTCGGAAACGACGTGGAAAGGCGACCAGCGCTACAGCGGCGACCGGCAGCTCGAGCACCCGCTGGCAGCCGTGCAGATGGGGCTCATCTATGTGAACCCGGAAGGGCCGAACGGCAATCCCGATCCGCTGGCGGCGGCCCGCGACATCCGCGACACGTTCGGTCGCATGGCGATGAACGACGAAGAGACGGTGGCCCTCATCGCCGGCGGCCACACCTTCGGCAAGACGCACGGTGCCGGTGATGAGAAGCATGTTGGCCGCGAGCCAGAAGGGGCGCCGCTCGAAGAGCAGGGGCTCGGCTGGAAGAGCACCTTCGGGAGCGGCAAGGGTGGCGACGCCATCACCTCCGGACTGGAAGTGACGTGGACGACGACGCCGACCCGCTGGAGCAACGACTTCTTCAAGCACCTCTTCGACTACGAGTGGGAGCTGACGAAGAGCCCGGCCGGCGCTCACCAGTGGACGCCGAAGGACGGCAAGGGCGCGGGCACGGTGCCCGACGCGCACGACGCGTCGAAGCGCCACGCGCCGTCGATGCTCACCACCGACCTCGCGCTCCGCGTCGATCCGGCCTACGAGAAGATCTCGCGGCGCTTCCATGAGAACCCGGCCGCGTTTGCCGATGCGTTCGCCCGTGCGTGGTTCAAGCTGACGCATCGCGACATGGGGCCGCTCTCGCGCTACCTCGGACCGCTCGTGCCGGCCGAGCCGTTGCTGTGGCAGGACCCGGTGCCGGCGGTGAATCACGACCTCGTGAACGCAGCCGACCAGGCCGCGCTCACGAACCAGCTCCTCGCGTCAGGCCTGACGACGGCGCAGTTGGTGTCGACTGCATGGGCGTCGGCATCGACGTTCCGCGGCACCGACAAGCGTGGCGGTGCCAACGGCGCGCGCATCCGCCTGGCTCCGCAGAAGGACTGGGCCGTGAACAGTCCGGCGGAACTGGTACAGGTGCTTCGCGTCCTCGAGGGGGTCCAGACCTCGTTCAACGCCGCGCACGCCGCTGGCAAGACGCGCGTCTCGCTGGCCGACGTCATCGTCCTCGCCGGCAATGCGGCGGTGGAGCAGGCGGCGAAGGCGGCAGGCTACGACGTCCAGATACCGTTCACGCCAGGACGGACCGACGCGTCGCAGGAGCAGACGGGCGTGGAATCGTTCGCGGTGCTCGAGCCGACCGCTGACGGCTTCCGCAACTACCTCGGCGCGGGGCACCAACTGCCGGCCGAGAACCTGCTGCTCGAGAAGGCGCGCTTGCTCACGCTGACGGCGCCCGAAATGACGGTGCTGGTGGGCGGGCTGCGCGTGCTTGGTGCGAACACGGCACAGTCGGCGCACGGTGTCTTCACCGGGCGTCGCGGCGCGCTGACCACCGACTACTTCGTGAACCTGCTGTCGATGGACACGGTGTGGAAGCCGACGTCCGAGGCGGCGACGGCGTTCGAAGGGCGCGACCGCACGAGCGGCAGCCTGAAGTGGACCGGCACGCGCGTCGATCTGGTGTTCGGGTCGAACTCCGAACTGCGCGCGCTCGCCGAGGTGTATGCGTGTGACGATGCGCGTGAGGCGTTCGTGCACGACTTCGTGGCGGCTTGGACCAAGGTGATGAACCTCGATCGATTCGACGTAGCGTAAGTCGCAAGGTACGGATCAGAAGCCAGAACTGAAGTCCGCGTGGGCTTCAGCTTCTGACTTCTGAGCGCTGCCTTCTCAGTTCAGGCCTCACACCGCCTTGTGGATGTCGACCGCCTTCGGGCCCTTCGGCCCGTGTGCCGGTTCGAACACCACGGCCTCGCCCTCGTGGATGTCGTCGAAGACGATCCCGCCGTGCAGTTCGCTTTCGTGGAAGAAGTAGTCGACGCCATCCTCCGCGCGGATGAAGCCGAACGCGCGATCGCGGGTCAGTTTCTTGATGGTGCCTCGCATGATGCGCCCCTTCGGTTACAGGAGGATGTCGAGAAAGCACGGCTGTGCGGGCAGGTGATCGGACGCGTCGCCGAATGATCCGGCCGTGCGCGACCTCGGTTCCCAGCGGACACAGGTACCGCAGCCATTGGTCGATTCGAGTTCGTGCGGCGTCTCGTCCCGCAGACAGCTCCAAGGGCGATCGTCGGCATCGACCCAGTCTGGCGTACTGAGGAACAAGGTGGGCACGGCCCACCGGCAGTTCGCAGCGGCTTGTTTCTCGCTCATAACATCCCCTCCGTCCGTTGGCAGTGCCGGACATCCGGCAGAACTGCGACGGCTGCCGGTGGAGAGGGCAAAGGGTATGCCCGATATCTGGATTGGAACGGCAGGATGAGGCTGGTGTCCTCTTGGGTGCGTGCCGGCCGACACGGCCACGTCGCTCGGCGCCGCCAGCGCGAGCGGGTCGGCAGGCAGGGGGATTGCAGGAGGTGACGGCAGGCCGTCGAGTTCCCGGTAGTCCGGCGGTTCTGACGCACTCAGGTAGAGGTGACCCAACCATGACCACGCCGATCACCGTCGCGTTCCCGAGGACAAAGCCCAGCCCCTGGCTGGAGGGAGAGGTTCACGAACGGGTCGAGCGATTGAAAGTGCTGTTCAAGGACATCCTCTCGTGCCGCGTCGTCGTCGACATCCCGCACCGGCATCACCAGAAGGGCAATCGTTTCAGCGTCCGCATCGAGCTGGCCGTGCCCGGTGAAGACCTCGCGATCACGCGCGACGCGAACGTCTACGGCGTGGCGAAGGACTCCGACGAGGCCTCGTGGAGCAAGCGGTTCGACGTCGAGGTGGCGCGGCGCGACATCCGACTGGTGCTGGCCGACGCGTTCGATGCGGCCAAGCGGCGGCTGCGCGACTACGCCCAGATCCGCCGGCGTGAGGTGAAGCGCCACGAGCCGCCGGTGCGCGGCTTTGCGACGACGACGGCCGCCCGGCCACGCCGGACCGCGGCGGCGTCGGCCAGACGCCAGACAGTCGGCGCCCGCTAGGTTCGCCCGTCACTTGTCCCTCCGGAGGGGGGCGTGCCCCCCTCCAACCCCTGCCGACAGGGGCCTGCCGGAAGCTCGTCCGCCGTCCATCAAAGTGGTTGAATCTCACCGGGATAGGGGTTACCGTCTACCAACTATCTGTGGGCGTAGATTGCCTGAGAGGTGCCTGGCATGGACGATATGAACCTGACTGAAGAGACTCCAAACAACCCGACGCGACGCAATTTCATCAAGGGCGTGATTGCTGCGGGTGCGGCGGTCTCCTCGGCGAGCTATCTGTTTCGCACGAGCGCGCAGGGGCAGCAAGCCTCGGCTCCCGGCAGCGTTGAGCGGCTGATCACCCTGTCGGTGAACGGCCAGGAGCGCCGCGTCGACGTGATGAAGCAGGAGACGCTGGCGCAGACACTCCGCTACAAGCTGGGGCTCACGGGCACCAAGCTGGGGTGCGACCGCGCCGAATGCGGCGCGTGCACCGTCCTCGTCGACGACGTGCCGCATTATGCGTGCTCGGTGCTGACGCACACGGTGCGCACCAAGAAGGTCATGACCATCGAAGGGCTGGCGTCGGCCGACGGCACCCTGCACCCGGTGCAGCAGGGCGTGGTGGACGAGCAGGGGTTCCAGTGTGCGTTCTGCATGCCGGGCTTCGTGATGTCGGCGGTCGGCTACCTGAAGACGAATCCGAATCCGTCGCGCGAGCAGTTGGCGCACGGTGTCTCGGGCAACCTGTGCCGCTGCCAGGACTACGACAAGATCCTCACCGCCCTGATGAAGGGCGCTGAGCACCTGAGGGGGGCGTAACCATGGCTGAAACCACGAACAAGCTGATCGGCCAGAACTACACGACGCCCGACCTCGTCGCAAAGGTCACGGGCAAGGCCAAGTATGCCGAGGACTACAAGGTCGACGGCATGCTCTGGACGAAGCTGCTCCTGAGCCCGATGCCGCATGCCCGCATCACCCGGATCGACCTGAGCGCCGCGCTCGCGATGCCCGGCGTGAAGGCCATCGTCACGGCCGACGACCTGCCGGAAGCGCAAGGCGGCGGCGTGCTTGGCGAAGGCGTGCAGGCGAGCACCCAGGGCGAGCGCATCCTCACGAAGGAACCGGTCTACGAAGGCGAGCCGATTCTGGCCGTCGCGGCGGTCGATGAACTCACGGCGGCGGAAGCCATCGAGAAGATCATCGTCGAGTACGAGCCGCTGCCGTTCGTGGTTGATCCGCTCGAAAGTCTGCGACCGGGCGGCCCGAACGCACGCACCCAGGGTAACTCCTGGTTCGTGAAGCCGGCGGCTCCCGCCGCGGCTCCGGTTGCTGGTGCCGCTGCTGGCGCGGTTGCTGGTGCGGCTGCGCCGCCGCCCGCTGCCGCTGCCGCCGCAGGCGCGGCTCCCGCCGGTCGTGCGGGTGGTCCTCCTGCCGGTGCGCCTCCGCGCCCGGAAATCCAGGAATGGAAGTGGACCGCTGCCGACTTCGCTGACGCTCCCGCCGGCCAGATGCCGATGGGCAAGCCAGCGCCGGGCAGTGAATGGACCTGGGGCAACATCGAGGAGGGCTTCAAGCAGGCCGACCTCGTGCTCGAGGAAACCTTCGTCAGCCAGTCGACCGGACATCAGCCGCTCGAAACGCGTTCGGCGATGGCCTACTGGCAGAACGGCAAGCTGTTCCTCCACGGCTCCACGCAGAGCACGGTGCAGACCGTCGGCTCGATCGCGCGCTGGGTCGGCATCCCGGGCAACCAGGTCGTGCTGATCAGCGAGTACACGGGCGGCGGCTTCGGCAGCAAGATTCCTGGCGCCATCTCGATGGCCATCCCGGCGCTGCTCTCGAAGAAGGCGAATGCGCCGGTCATGATGCGCATCAGCCGTGAGGAAGAGCACTACATCGGCCGCGCCCGCCAGGGCATCCACTCGCGCGTCAAGGTCGGCTTCCGCAAGGATGGTCGCATCACCGCCATCGACCTCTACACGGTCGGCGACAACGGTCCGTACGAAGCGCAGGGCGACTACCGCGCGGCCGCCAACACGGTGTCGCTGTGCTACCAGCCGATGAACATGCGGTGGCGCGGGGTCACGGTGCTCACCAACACCCCGCCGCGCACCTCGCAGCGCGCACCGGGCGGCATGCAGGCCAACGGCCTCATGGAACCGGTGATGGCCAAGGCGGCACGCAAGCTCGGGCTCGACGAGATCGAAATCCACCGAATCAATGCGCCGGAGGGCAAGGCGAAGTTCGGTCCGCCGGCCGCGCGTGGCCAGCAGGCCTACGTCACCAGCTGCTTCATCAAGGAAGCCCTCGTGAAGGGCGAAGCGCTCTTCGACTGGCAGGAGAAGAAGGCCCGCAGCGGCAAGCGCACCGGCACGAAGGTGCGTGGCTCTGGCGTGGCGGTCAGCGCCTACTCCGGCGGTTCGACCGGCTTCGACGGCCTGTTCATCATCAAGCCGAATGGCCGCGTCCAGTTCCAGTCGGGGATCGGCAACCATGGCACCCACTCGGTCATCGACGTGCACCGCGTTGCAGCGGAAATGCTCGATGTGCCGTGGGAACTGTGCGACGTCGAGTTCGGCAACACGGGTAAGGGTCTGCCGTGGAGCTCGATCTCGGCCGGCAGCCAGACCACCCATGCCATGACGCGCGCGGCGCACGCTGCGGCGACCGACGCCATCAAGAAGCTCCAGGAAATCGCCGCGAAGACCAAGGGCGGCAACCCTGAGGCCTACAAGGTGGCTGGCGGCAAGGTGAGCGGACCCGGTGGCAGCCTCACGCTGGCGCAGGCCGCAGAGAAGGCCATCGAGTTCGGCGGCAAGTACGACGGCCACGAACTCCCGGCCGACATCAACAACTTCACGAAGGCTGGCGCGGCCCAGCATGTCGGCAAGGGGTTGATGGCGGTGGCGAAGGATAACTATCCGCGCGACGGGCAGACGCAGTCCTACTGCGTCGGCTTTGCCGAAGTGGAAGTGGACGTCGAGACCGGCAAGTGGGCCATCCTCGAGTTCGTGACGGTGGCCGATGTCGGCACGGTGATCAACCCGCGCAGCCTGAAGGGTCAGGCGCACGGCGGCATCATGCTCGGCATCGGGCACGCACACGCGCAGAAGTGGGTCTACGACCAGCACTACGGTGTTCCGCTGGCGAAGCGTTTCCACTACAATCGCCCGCCGACCATCCTCGACAAGCCGATTGAGATGAAGTTCGATGCGGTGAACATTCCCGACCCGGAAACGCCGGTCGGTGCGCGCGGCATCGGCGAACCGCCGGTGGGCGCCGGTTACGGCGCGGTGATGAACGCCATCGCCGCTGCGGTGGGTGATGAAGTGTTCCGTCGCACTCCGGTCACGCCCGACGTGATCCTGATGGCGCTGGAAAACGGTGGACAGAGGCAACACGAGGCCCTCACGGCCCACATCTAAAAAAGTTGCTCGCCTGGCCGTCCTGTTCGGTCCGCCCGTTGCGGCCGGCCGGCCGGACGGATGGCTGGTTGAACAAATCATTTTGAGGAGCATGTAGTTATGGCCGTGATTCGCGACATGATGCCGATGTTCGAGCTGTTTCAGCCGACGAGCATCGCCGACGCCCTCGCACTGTTGGATCAGCACGGCGCCGAGGCCTGGGTCCTTGGCGGCGGGATGGATTCGTTCGACTGGCTGAAGGACCGCACGAAGCGCCC
>CALQBJ020000176.1 GCA_943328785.2 Bifidobacterium breve | reverse complement strand
GGCTGTGCCAAGTCGCTTCGCGACGGCCTGCTTGGTCTTGGTCCGGCGGTGGTGAGGGCCGACCCGGTGTTGCGCGTGCCGCATCTCACCACTTTCGAGCGCGTCGAAAACGTCCAGGGCGTGGCGATGCTCGCGTCGCCGCACAAGCCGGCCGCGCGTGTCCTGCGCCAGATGCTGCGAGAGCGCTCAGCCTCGCGTGCGGTTGTCAGAAGCGCAGCAACCGGTTCACCTTCACGACAAACGCGCGGTTCTTCAGGTCTGGATATCCCGGAGCCAGCGTGTCGCGTTCATCGGTGTAGACGACGAAGAGCTCGCTGCCGGGCAAGTACTCCCACCTGAAGCGCAGGTTGCTGCTGAAGACCTGATCGGTCGAGCTGAACTGCAGGAGGGCCGATGCGAACATGCGCGGCGAGAATCCGTAGTCGGTACGTGCGCGCAGCAGGGTGGTGGTGAAGTCGCCGGCCGGTAACCGCACGGCGTTGAGTGAGACGCTTGGTTCCAGCGACCACTGCTTGAGCAGGGAGACGCGCGCGGCGGTGAAGCCGGCGGCGGTGAGCGTGCCGTTGTAGAACTGGCCGGTCTGCAGCGACCACGTGCCGGACACCCGCCGCTGCAGTCCCATCGCGTACGCCGCGGTCACGTGGTTGAACGCGTAGTCGCCGCGCGGAATGACGACCCCCTTCGCGACGGTGAACGGCTTGAGCAGCAGCTCGTAGTCGGCGC
Source organism: Bifidobacterium breve (assembly GCA_943328785.2). Classification (GTDB taxonomy): domain Bacteria; phylum Acidobacteriota; class Vicinamibacteria; order Vicinamibacterales; family CAVVIG01; genus CAVVIG01. The sequence goes on along the minus strand of CALQBJ020000176.1, from coordinate 7,936 downwards.
TGGCCTCAACCGAGAAGACGTCGCTGTTCTGCCGCTCCGCGGCGAAGCGGCCGGTCTGGATGCGCGTCTCGAGCTGGCCGGCGCCGTTCTCGATGTACTCGAGGCTGCCCTGATACGTGAACTGCCGGATCCCCTTGAAGCGGACCCGTGGACGCGGCGCGAACTTCGCGAGTGCAAACGAGCGGCGCATGTTGGCGCGCCGCACGAAGCCGACCTCGGGGTTGAAGTTGCGGCCGACCTTCATGTACTGCGCCTGCGCGGCGTACCGATCGCCGGTGTACTCCAGGCGTGCCTGGTAGCTGTCGTTGTCCGTCTTCCGGCTCTCCGTGTCCGACCTGGCCCAGTAGCCGCCAAGGCTGACACTCTGGAAGAACGAGAAACCGGCGTCGGCGCCGTACACGAGGTTCGACGCGCCGGCCACCACCGCCGACTGTGTGCGATGGGTGGCGATCAGGCCGATGGCGCTGCGGCGCAGAATGTCCCGCTTCACCCGCACGACGGTAAAGTCGGTGCGCGGCGTCTTCGACACGTCATCGTCGTGCGTCGCGAGGTTCATCACGCCGATGCCGTAGCGTCCGACCTTGCCGGTGAGCCGGCCGCCGGCATCGATCGGAACCACGCGACCGCCATTGAGCCCGATGCGCCGACTGTAGAACAGCGCCGGCGTCACCGACGTGCTCGACGTCGCCTGACCGCTACGTGCAAAGTCGAAGAGTCCGCGCCCTTCGAGGAAGAAGTCGCGCTTCTCGGGATAGAGCAGGCTGAAGCGCGTCAGGTTCACCTGTTGCTCGTCGACCTCCACCTGGGCGAAGTCGGTGTTCACCGTGAGGTCAGCCGTCAGGTTGGCGGTGATGCCGAACTTCGCGTCGAGGCCGGGCTCGCCGCTGACGTCGTTGTTCAGCGGGATTGCGATGCTCTTGTCGGTGGTTACGCGTGCGATGCCATAGGGCTTCAGCTCCACGTTCTTGCTGGCGGGCGGCAGGTCGAGGCCGACCAGCGTGCCGGCCCGCGAGAGCCGGAACATCCCGCCGGGGACGCCGGCCGACGCGGGGACGGGCGTCAGGTGGGTCCACTCGTTCTTGCGCCGAATCACGCGGCGGATGTTGATGCCCCACACCTGGTCGTGCCCGGACTTGTAGCGCAACGACTTGAACGGGATGGCCATCTCCACAGTCCAGCCACCCGCGAAGCGGCCGGTGCGGACGTCCCACACCGGGTTCCAGTCGGGATTGAGGTTGCCTTCGTCGGTCACGGCCTGGTCGGCACGCGCACCGAGCGGATTCGTGTAGAACAGGTAGCCGTTGCGGCGGTCGTAGAAGGTGTCGAGGATCACGCCGAACGCATCGTTCTGCCGCAGTTGGTTGGTGTCGCGCCGCAGTTCGTTGGCCACCCACTGTTCGGGCGGGGCCGTGTCCCAGCAGCGCGCCGAGATATACAACGTGTCGGCGTCGAACATCACCCACGACTCGGTCCGCTCGGTGGCGGCCGCGCCCTCGCGTGGGACCTGCTGGATGAAGCCGGACACCGACTCGGTGACGGCGTAGACCTCGTCGTCGAGCCGTCCATCGACGATGAGCGGGGTCGTGAGCCGGATGGCCCGCACGGTGGCCCGCCCGGCCGCATCGCGGTTCACCACGGCCGGCGCCGTGGGCGGCGGCGGACCGTCGATGACGGGCGCACCAGGTGCGGCAGCCTGCCCAGGTGTGGTCTCGGCGGCGCTCGCCAACCGTGGACTCACGACCGCCAGGAGCGCACAGATGACGGTTATCACGCGAAGCGGGCGCAGTGACGCGCGGGGCTGAATCGACACGACAGTTCTCTCTGGGGAATGCACGACGCGGTGTGGCGTGCAGTGTGGCTGAAGCGCGGAGCGTTCCGGTAGTGAAATCCCGCGCGCAGCCACGGCCGGCGAATGTGGTTGACGCTGCGGGAATGCGGTGCCATAAACACGCACTCGCACCCGCCACTCAACCACTGCCAATCCGCTTGGGGTACCCATGAAGACACTCGCATTCAGCAATGGCGATCAGATGCCGATCCTCGGGCTCGGCACCTGGAAGTCGGAACCGGGGCAGGTCTACGCGGCTGTGCGCGAGGCCATCCGTGCCGGGTACCGGCATCTCGACTGCGCCTTGTTGTACGGCAACGAAGCCGAGATCGGGCAGGCCTTGCGTGACGCGTTCAGCGAGGGTGATGTCACGCGCCGCGATCTCTTCATCACCTCGAAGCTCTGGGGAAACGCTCACGGCCGCGAGCGGGTGCGGCCTGCGCTGCAGCAGTCGCTGAAGGATCTCGGGCTCGAGTATCTGGACCTGTACCTGATTCACTGGCCCATCCCACTCAGTCCGGACACCGTGATTCCCTCGTCGCCGGCCGGCTTCCTGCAGCCGGATGAGGCGCCACTGCACCGGACGTGGCAGGGATTGGAGGATGCGGTGGACGCGGGTCTGGTGCGCCACATCGGACTCTCAAACTTCTCCGTCGCGAAGATCGCCGCCCTGCTGCCGCACTGCCGTCTGCGCCCGGAGGTGAACCAGATCGAGCTGCATCCGTTTCTGCAGCAGGAGGCGCTCGTCTCGTACTGCCAGGCCGAGGGGATTCACGTGACGGCGTACTCGCCACTGGGCTCGTCCGATCGACCGGACTTCATGAAGACCGGCACCGAGCCGTCGCTCCTCTTGAACGACGTGATTGCGTCCATTGCTGCCTCGCACGCATGCACGCCCGCCCAGGTGTTGCTCGCCTGGCACGTGTGCCGCGGCGTCTCGGTGATCCCCAAGACGGTACATCCGGCGCGCCTGCGCGAGAACCTCGCGGCCGCCGAGATTGCTCTGACCGCCGCGGATATGGCGACCATCGCGAGCCTCGATCAGGGATACCGCTTTCTCGACGGCGGATTCTGGCTGGTTGACGGCGGGCCGTGGACGCGGCAGTCGCTGTGGGACGAGGCCTCGCCTGCGGCAGGCTGACCGCAGCGTCACGTTCCGCCAACCTCGTCACCGTATGACGAGCGGACCCCTCTTGACAAAGCCCGATAGTGGGTCTATGGCCGGCGTGAGGTCCATCGAACGTCACCAGATGTTCCGGGGCACATGGATCTCTGACACACCACGCCCCCCACACGGTCTGGAAGGAGGTCTGCGGCATGAACGGCGATGCTGAGTCTGCTCCACCGAACGACCAACGCCTGCGGTGAAGGTCATCGCGGACCGTACCCGGGCCACTGTCTCCTGAGGAACGCTTCCGCTCCAGCCACCAGGTGCCACCGGCACCATGTCGCTTTACGAACCAGCGGCGCGGCACAGCGAGCGACCTGACGTTCCAACGGCCAGACAGAACCACGCGTCACGGGTACGGCTCGAGTCCTGGACCTCGGGCACAAGAATCAACTGAAAGCGTCGCTGCCGCCAGGCAGCGCGGCCAGAAGGCACCTCCCAACGGGAGGTGCCTTTTGTCTTTGTGCCGTGATGCCGGCCTCGGCCACGACTCGACCGCATACGACGTGAACGTCCGGACGTTTCACCCAGACGCTCGTGGGCTCCGCGCGGTAGCCGCGTGATTCGGACGTGCAATTCGACGTTGACTGGCACTCGCGGCCTGTGTAAGTTCTGCGGTGCCGAACCCACCCTGGACGCCACTGCCGGGTCCGCTCCACGACATCGCGGCCACGTTACCGAGGGGCGCCACCACTCCGCGCGCCGACCAACGTTCACCTGGAGGCACAATGCGTCTCACCAGCGGCTTCGTTCGTACCACTCTCCTCGCGGCTCTTCTGGCGGTCCTTCCGGCTGCGGCGTTCGCCCAGAGCGCCATCGCCGGTATCGTGCGCGACACCAGCGGCGCCGTCCTCCCTGGCGTGACCGTCGAAGCCTCGAGTTCCGTGTTGATCGAAAAGTCGAGAGCCGCCACGACCGACGGCGACGGCCGATACCAGATCATCGACCTCCGCCCTGGCATGTACGCGGTCACCTTCACACTGGAAGGATTCAACGCGTTCAAGCGTGATGGCATCGACCTTCCCTCGAACTTCACGGCGGCGGTGAACGCCGAGCTGAAGGTCGGTTCACTGGAGGAGACGATTACGGTGTCCGGGCAGGCGCCGGTGGTAGACGTGCAGAACGCCGTGCAGCAGACGGTGATGAGCCGGGCCGTGCTCGATTCCGTGCCCACCGGGCGGAGTGTTCAGACACTGAGCGCCCTGATGCCGGGTGCCCGGCTCGCGCTACCAGACGTGGGCGGCAACTCCGGCATGCAGAATCGCGACATCTCGGTCCACGGGTCGGACGGCCGCGACATGACCTTCATGGTTGACGGCATGATCCTGAACGGCATCGAGGGGGACGGCAGCGTCCAGAGCTACTTCAACGAGATGATGTTCGAGGAGATTACCTACCAGACGAGCGGCATCAACGCCGAGACCTCGGCCGGTGGTGTGCGCGCGAACATGATCCCCCGCGACGGCGGCAATACCTTCAAGGGCACACTGTTCGCCACGGCTGCCAACGACGCGCTGCAATCGAACAACCTCACGCAGGACCTCATCGACCGGGGGCTCGCCGCGCCGGACGCACTCTTCCGGATCTGGGATGTCAACGTCTCTGAAGGTGGACCGATCAAGAAGGACCGCCTGTGGTTCTTCGCGTCGTACCGCGACTGGGGCGTCCACCAGTACATCGCCAACAGCTTCTTCGGCTGGGGCCCCAAGGGCCCGGGCTTCGGCACGCCCACCGGAGAGCAGACGGTCGACAATGCGAGCATCCGCAGTGGAATGAGCCGCCTGACCACCCAGGTGAACTCCAAGAACAAGTTCGCTTTCTACTGGGACAAGATTCGCAAATTCCGCGGGCACGAAAACTCCGCCGGCGCCGGCGTCATCATCGCTGGCGAAGCCACCGACATTCGCGCGCCCAGGCCGCGCTACACGACCGAGAGCAAGTGGACCAGCACCGTCACCAACCGTCTGCTGTTCGAGGCGGGCTACGCACTCGGCAATGAGACCTACACCCTCGAGCCGCTGCCCGAGTCGGTCGGCGTGACGCCCAAGCGCGACATCACCCAGAACACTCTGTACGGGGCGTACGAGTTCGGCAATTACTACCGTGAGCCCAAGCGCAAGACGATCGTCTCGGCGCTGTCCTACGTGACAGGCTCACACGCCACCAAGGTCGGCATCCAGTACGGGTTCGGTTACTTCGCGCGGTCGCGCGTGCTGGCGGCGGACATGACGCAGCGCTATCGCAACGGCGTGCCCGACTCGGTGTTCGTCTACAATACGCCGCAGTATTCGCAGGCCAACATGGACCGCGACATGGGCATCTACGCCCAGGACGCGTGGACGATCAGGCGCTTCACCATCACACCGGGTGTGCGCGTCGAGAACTTCGTCGGCAGCGTCGAGGAAGAAGACGCACCAGCGGGTCGATTCGTGCCGGCCCGACACTTCGACGCCATCAAGAACCTGCCGAACTGGAAGGATGTCTCTCCCCGATTCGGCATGGCGTGGGACGTTCAGGGCAACGGCAAGACGGCCGTGAAGTTCGGCATGGGCAAGTACATGCGCGCCTATACGACCGGCTTTGCCGACAGTTACGATCCGAACATCCTGGACACGGACACGAGGACCTGGGCCGACACCAACAACGACAACATCGCCCAGATTAGTGAGTTGGGACCAAGTCAGAACCGATCGTTCGGTATCAAGGCGCCGCGGCGGCCCGCGGACGGGATTCGCCGGCCGTATCAGATTGAAATGAACGCCAGCGTCCAGCGAGAGCTGGTCCCGGGACTGTCCGTCAATGTGAGCTACTTCCGCCGTGACTACAGGCAGATGTTCTCGACCGACAACATCGCCATTGCCCCATCCGACTACACGGCCCTGACACTGACAAGCCCGATCGATGGCACACCGGTGACCATCTACAACCTGAACCCCGCCAAGCTGGGTGTCGTGGACCTGGTGGACCAGAACTCGGCCAGCAACTCACGGGTGTACGGGGGCTACGACATCGGCTTCAATGCGCGCGTGCGCAAGCTGAACATGTTCGGCGGCGTCAGCACCGGTCGGACGATCGCGAATACCTGCGAGGTCGAAGACCCAAACCAGCAGCGCTACTGCGACCAGTCGGCCTACGACATCCCGTTTCAGTCCCAGGTCAAGCTTGCGGGAAGCTATTCGCTGCCCTGGGCGCTGCAGGTGAGCGGCGCTCTTCAGAGCTACCCTGGCGATGCACGCAACTCGTCGGTCGATACGGGGAACAGCGGCAACATTGCGGCCGAAGATCCGTCGCTGCGCGTGAACTGGACGGTGAACAACGCCATCGTTCGTGCCCAGACCGGCCAGGCGCTGACACAGGCCCAGATCATCGTTCCGCTGATCGCACCGGGCACGAAGTTCCTGGGGCGGCAGAATCAGTTGGACCTCCGCGTCAAGCGGGTCTTTGCATTCAAGGGCAAGCAACTCGAGGCGCAGTTCGATGTCTTCAACAGCCTGAACGCCAACCCGGTTCTCACGCAGAACCAGACCTTCGGCGCCGCACTCGATCGGCCCGCATCGGTGCTGCAGGGGCGACTGATCAGGATGGGGCTACAGGCAAAGTTCTAGGGATGGCCTGACGCGCTATCGCCGCACCGGCCGTCGGCCAGCCGTGCCAACGGCGGCCGGCGGGCACGGTGCGTGGTCGACGATGGCGCGGACCTTTGCGTAGATCGCGTCGGCCCACTGGTGAGGGCGACCCTCTTCACGCTGCTGACGCTGCCGACCTTCTACCTGGAGAGTCATCGGGCGCTCGCACGAGGGGGACGCATTCTTACAGCGCTCCACGTCCGGGAACGTCGCTGAACTGCGGCGTCGATTGGGCCGGACCAATTTCACCACGGACACGAAGGCTGCTCTTTGAAGAGGCCTTGTGTGCGTCGGGCCTTCCTGAGCGTTGGTCACAGCGCCTCGCGCCGGGCCACCCTCGCCTGCATCAGCAGGAACGCCATCGTCGTCAGCACGCCGGCCAGCAAAACGAACAGTTCGATGCCCGGCCCGCGCGTGCCGGTTGTGGAGAAGCTGAGCTCCACCACCAGCGGCGCCACGAACTGGTTGAGAAACAGCAACCCGAACACCAGCCGGTTCGACCAGCTTGCGGCGAGGAACTGCCACAGGAACAAGCGTGGGTTCGACACCACCGCCGCAACGGCGTACAGCCCCATGAACGCCATCTCGAGCGGCGAGATGCCGACCCTCGGGTCGGCGTGGATGCTGAGGTACGTCGGATTCCCCAGCAGGTAGCCGAGCAGGCTGAGGCCGCCTGGGACCAGCGCCAGGTGGATGAGCAGGTCATCCATGATGAACGCCGACTCCGGCGTCTCGCGCAGCACGATGATGAGGTCGTAGGCGCAGAACAGCACGAGCCCGAGTGAGGTCATTGTCGACGTCAGCACGAGGTCGGGAAAGGTCGCCCAGATCTGCGACGGCGTGGTGATGAGCATCACGATCGACGAGGCATTGCCGCCGAGCACGAGTCCCGACATCGCCAGGCTCAGCGCCATGGGCCAGGTCTCGACGTGGAGCCGTGCCTGTCGCGTCACCACCATCAGCAGCAGCGACAGCGCCGTGAACGGCGACAGCACCGGCGCACTTGGGGAATAGAGGACCGGATGCCCGACCAGCCACGCCACAAGGATGATGACGCAGCCGGCGATGAGGAGCCCATCGACGACAGACACCACCCGTAGTCGCGCCTGCTCGAGCGGTTCGTAATCGAAGAAGTCGCCTGACTGCATGAGTGCCCCCTGTGTCGTCGCGCCCTGCTGAGCTGTTCACGGTATAGGTCTGGAACGGAGGGCTGTCAACAGCCTTCGCGTGCGGGCCACTCCACGGAGGGCTCGCTCCTGTATGATGCGGCGCCTATGTTTCGAAATCTTCTGCTCGTCGTTCTGTGTGGTTGTG
>CALQBJ020000175.1 GCA_943328785.2 Bifidobacterium breve | reverse complement strand
GGCGGCACAGGGTAAGGCTGCCGTGCAGGCGCCGTACTTCGAGGTCGACCCGATGTGGCCGAAGCCACTCAACAAGGGTTGGCTGTACGGCAATGTGATCGGTGTTGGCGTGGACAACAAGGACCGCGTCTACATCATTCACCGTGGTGCCGCGACGCTTGATCGTAAGGAAATCTACGCGGCGCAGAACCCCCCGATGTCGGAGTGCTGCGTTGCGGCGCCTCCCGTCATGGTGTTCGACGGCGCGACCGGCGCATTCGTCACCGGCTGGGGCGGCCCCGGCCAGGGTTACGAGTGGCCCGAGTCGAACCACGGCATCACGCCCGATTCGAAGGGCAATGTCTGGATCGGCGGCAACGGCGGTAACGACGGCCAGATCCTGAAGTTCACCCAGGACGGCAAGTTCGTGAAGCAGTTCGGCTTCGCCTACGCGAACGCCGGCAGCAACGACACCTGGGCCTTCAACAAGGTCGCCAAGGTCTCGCTCGACGAGAAGGCGAACGAAGCGTACGTGTCGGACGGCTACGGCAACAAGCGCGTGGCGGTCATGGACATGGACTCGGGCAAGATCAAGCGTTACTGGGGTGCCTACGGCGAAAAGCCGGACGACACCAACACGGGCCGCTATAACCCGGAGGCTCCGCTCATCCGCCAGTTCCGCAACCCGGTCCACTGCGCCGAGCCCTCCAACGACGGCTTCGTGTATGTCTGCGACCGCGTGAACGACCGCATCCAGGTGTTCCAGAAGGACGGCAAGTTCGTCAAGGAACAGCGCATCAAGTCGAAGACCCTCGGCGACGGCGCCGTGTGGGACATCGCCTTCTCGAAGGACGCCGCCCAGAAGTACATCTACCTGGCCGACGGTTCGAACGAAAAGGTCTACATCATGGACCGTCAGTCGCTCGAGATCCTGACCAGCTTCGGCGACGGCAGCCGTCAGCCGGGCGGTTGGTACGCGGTGCACTCCATCGCGTCCGACTCGAAGGGCAACCTCTACACGACGGAAACCTACGAGGGCAAGCGCGTCCAGAAGTTCGTCTACAAGGGACTTCGCGCTGTGACCAAGGAAAACCAGGGCATCGTCTGGCCGACCACGCGCTAGACGACAGGGCCATAGGCGGTAGGCGATGGGTGGTAGGCCGAGCAGCGTGACGCTGCCAGGCCCATAGCCCATAGCCCAAAGCCAATAGACCAAAAAAAGGCGCCGAATCCGAAAGGATTCGGCGCCTTTTTGTCTATATACTGCGTCGTTCCGAAGAACCTTGACCCGGAGCCGGGAGTCCGGCTGCCGATGGAGGAGGGGTATGAAGCAAATGATGAGTGTCGGCGCGACGGTTGGCGCACTGGCCGTGGCTGGTGTGTTCAGCCTGGCGTCCCTGGGCACGACGGTCTCCGCGCAGGGCGCGGCGCCAGCCTACAGAGTGGACCCGTTCTGGCCGCAACCGCTGGCCAACCACTGGGTGTTCGGTTCGGTCACCGGTGTGGCCGTCGACGCGCAGGATCACCTCTGGGTGCTGCATCGCGGCGCCGACTCGCTCGAATCCAACGAGAAGGGGATGATGCTCACCCCGCCCACCTCGAGCATCTGCTGCACGGCCGCACCGTTCGTGCTCGAACTCGACGCCGCCGGCAAGGTGGTCTCCAGCTTCGGCGGACCCGGGCAGGGCTATAACTGGCCGCAGTCGCCGGGAAGCATCGCGGTCGATGCGAAGGGCAATGTCTGGATCACGGCCGCCGGCCTGGTTCCGGCGCCAGCCGCCGCCGGTGGACGCAGCGGGGCCCCCGGTGCTGCCGCACCGCCCGCCGACGCGCACGTCCTGAAGTTCTCGAAGACCGGCCAGTTCGTCCTTCAGATCGGCAAGCCGGGGCTCGCCACCGGTGACGATTCCCTGAGCAAGCCGTCGGCCGTGGCGGTGGATGCCGCCGCGAACGAGGTGTTCATTGCCGACACCGGCAACCGCCGCATCGCCGTCTTCGACAGCGAGACCGGCAAGTTCAAGCGTGCCTGGGGCGCCTACGGCGAAAAGCCTGGGGCTGATCCCGGGGCCTACTCCGCCACCGCTCCGGCGGCGCGGCAATTCCGCGACGTCACCTGCGTCGATATCGCCAAGGACGGCAACGTCTACGTTTGCGACCGTACCAGCAACCGCATCCAGGTGTTCGGCAAGGACGGCAAGTTCGTGAAGGAAGCCGTCATCGCCAAGGGCACGCTCGGCGCCGTCGTCGCTGGCCAGTTCGGCGCGGTGTCGGCGTTCGGTTCGGTGTGGGACGTGGCGTTCTCGAACGATGCGCAGCAGCGCTACCTGTTCGTGGCGGACGGTCAGAACAAGAAGGTGCGCATCCTCGACCGCGCCTCACTCACCGAAGTCGGTTCGATCGGACAGGGCGGACGCCAGCCGGGACGCTTCCTGGCCGTCGGCAGCATCGCCGTCGACTCGAAGGGCAACGTGTACACGGGCGAGCAGCATCACGGCAAGCGCGTCCAAAAGTTCGTTACCGGCCGCTAACCAAGCGAATATAGCCGCGCACCTTCAGGTGCGCATGAGGAGAAGACACGTTATGAAGTCACGTAACGTTTTCATTGGGGCAAGCTTCATTGCCCTCCTCGCGGCGCTTGGCGTGAGCCAGAGCGTCTTCGAGAAGCAGGCGTCCGCACAGGCCGGCGCCGGCATCACCGCGCCGCGGTTCGAGGTCGATCCGATGTGGCCGAAGCCACTGCCGAACGGCTGGTATATCGGCCAGACCATCGGTGTGTGGGCCGACACCCAGGACCACGTCTGGATCATCCACCGCAACGATTCGCCCGACGCCTACGAGGCTGCGGCCGACCAGACCCCGCCGACCGGCGAGTGCTGCAAGAAGGCGCCGCCGATCATCGAGTTCGACCAGGCCGGCAACGTCGTCCATGCGTTTGGCGGACCCGGGCAGGGCTACGACTGGCCCGACAGCAACCACGGCATCTTCGCCGACAGCGAAGGGTTCGTCTGGATCGGCGGCAACGGCGGCACCGACGGCCTGGTGCTGAAGTTCACGCGCGACGGCAAGTTCGTCAAGCAGTTCGGCAAGAAGGGCGTCAAGGCGGACAGCAACGCCACCGATCACTTCTTCCAGGTCGCGAAGATCTTCGTCGACGAGAAGAACAACGAGCTGTACGTGGCTGACGGTTACGGCAACAAGCGCGTGGTGGTGATGGACACCGAGACCGGCCAGTTCAAGCGCTACTGGGGCGCCTACGGCAACAAGCCGGACGACACCGACCTTGGCCGCTACAACCCGAACGCGCCGCTGGCGCAGCAGTTCCGCAACCCGGTGCACTGCGCCGACCTGTCGGTCGACAACCTTGTCTACGTCTGCGACCGCGTCAACGATCGCATGCAGGTCTTCACGAAGGACGGCAAGTTCGTGAAGGAACAGCAGTACCAGAAGGACTCGCTCGGCGACGGTTCGGTGTGGGACGTGGCGTTCTCGAAGGACCCGCAGCAGAAGTACCTCTTCATGTCCGACGGCCGGAACGCGAAGATCCGCATCATCGACCGCCAGACGCTGCAGGAGGTCTACAACTTCGGCGAAGGCGGCCACTACCCCGGGCAGTTCTACGCGATTCACAGCATCGCGATCGACTCGAAGGGGAACCTCTACACGACGGAGACCTACCAGGGGCGCCGCGTGCAGAAGTTCGTCAGCAAGGGCATCGGCGCCATTCCGCGCAAGGAGATGGGCGTACTCTGGCCGGCAGCGACGGGACGATAGGTTAGGAAGTCAGAAGGCTGAAATAAGAAATCAGCGCTGAACGACAACAGAAGCGCGCTGGGGGACGGGAGACCGTCCTTCAACGCGCTTTTTCTTTTAGAATGGTGCTCCCCAATCGGCGTCATCAACGTTCTGACTTCTGAGCTCTGACTTCTGACGTCCACGTTGCTTTTCGAGGTTTTGCGTGAGCACTGTCCGTTCTTCGGTTTTCTGCGCGGCGGCACTGGCCGTGGCGCTCTCCGCTTCAGCCCAGCAGGCTCCGCGCGCCGGCGCGCCGGCGCAGCGCAAGGCGATGGCCACCCGTACCACCGAGGTGCCGAACATCGACGGTCAACTCGACGATGCGGCATGGCGGCAGGCAACGCCGATTGCCGACTTCGTGCAGACCGAGCCGTCCGAAGGCCAGCCGGCCTCGGAAGCCACCGAGGTCCGCATCCTCTATGACGACCGTGCGATCTACGTCGGCGTCATGGCCTTCGACAGCGACCCGTCGCATATCGTCACCTCAGACGCGCGCCGCGATTCGGCGCTGAGCGGCCAGGACTCGTTCCAGCTGATCTTCGACACCTACCACGATCGCCAGAACGGCTTCATCTTCGGCACGACGCCGGTCGGCATGCAGTACGACGCGCAGGTCCGCAACGAAGGCGAACAGCAGTCGTCCGGTGCGCCGACGCTCGGCCGCTCAGGTGGCGGGTCGGGCGGTGGCCTGAACGTGAACTGGGACGGGGCGTGGGACGTGAAGACGAAGCTGTTGCCGAACGGCTGGTCGGCCGAATTCATGATTCCGCTGCGCACGCTGCGCTACGGTCCGCCGCCGCAGACCTGGGGCATCAACTTCGCGCGTTCCATCGAGCACAAGCGCGAGCAGGTCTACTGGTCGCCGCTCGCCCGCGTCTTCAACATCACGCGCCTGTCGTCGGCTGGTGAACTCCAGGGGCTGAACGTGGCGCCGCCGCGCAACTTCAAGCTCATGCCGTATGCGCTGACGCAGGCGAACCGGAACTTCACCCCCGGCGCCACGACCGACGGCGACCTGAACTGGGGCGTCGACGCCAAGATCGGCGTCACGTCGAGCATGAACCTCGACCTGACCTACAACACCGACTTCGCGCAGGTGGAAGTGGACGAGCAGCAGGTGAACCTCACGCGCTTCAACCTGCTGTTCCCCGAGAAGCGCCCGTTCTTCCTCGAGAACCGCGGCCTCTTCGCGGTCGGCAAGAACGGCGAGATTGACCTCTTCTTCAGCCGTCGTATCGGCATCACCGACAGCGGCGCGCTGGTGCCCATTCGCGGCGGCGCCCGTCTCTCTGGCAAGGTGGCCGGGATGAATATCGGCCTGCTCGACATGCAGACCGATGACGTCGGCAAGGTGGCCGCGAACAATTTCGGCGCCGTCCGCGTGGCGAAGGACCTGCCGAACCGGTCGAGCGTCGGCGGCATCTTCGTGAACCGCGTCGCGACGGGCGATCAGGCCGGCACGGACAACTGGAACCGCACGTGGGGCGTGGACGGCAAGTGGGGCATCGGCGAACACTGGACGCTGACCGGGTTTGCCGCCCGGACGGAGACACCAGGCGCCGAGGACCGGGAGCGAGCGTTCAGCACCGGCATCCAGTACCAGACGCGGGCGCGTCGCACCTTCTACGAGTACACGGAGGTGGGCGCCGACTTCAATCCGGAGGTCGGCTTCCTCGAACGTCCGGGCGATGGCTTCCGGCAGTTCTTCACCGGCTGGTACGAGAACGTCCGCACGCCGTGGCTCACCAAGCATGGGTTGCGCGAGTGGCGTCCGCACTACAGCTACGAGAGCTTCTGGGGGTTCGACCGCTTCCAGGAAACCGCCACGCTGCACATGGACAATGCCTGGGACTTCGAGAAGGGCTTCACCTTCAGTCCGGCGATGAACGTGCAATGGGAAGGGCTGCGCGAGCCGTTCGAGGTCTACCCCGGCGTGGTCGTGCCGGCCGGCAGTTACCGCAGCCCGCATGCCGCGGCGCTCTTCAACACCGACCGTCGAAAGTCGGTGTCGCTGAGCGGTTCCTACGCCATCGGCGGGTTCCTGTCGGGCAACCAGAACAGTTGGGCACCGCAGGTGAACATCCGGCACGGCGCCGCCCTCACGTCGAGCCTGCGCTGGACGATCAGCGACGTCACGTTGCCGCAGGGGGCCTTCCAGACCAACCTCGGCAGTCTTCGCGTCGCCTACAACTTCTCCCCGAGGATCAACGCACAGGGCCTGGTGCAGTACAACGATCGCACGCGGCGCTGGTCGACGAACCTGCGCTTCAACTGGCAGCGTGATGCCGCGACGGGGCTCTACGTGGTCTACAACGACACGGAAGGGTTCGAGGGGTTCGGTCCGGTGAACCGCGCGTTCATCGTCAAGTACTCGCACTTGTTCGACGTACTTCGCTAGCCATCGCTCGTTCGTCATTGGTCGTTGGTCAATCGGGCTGCGGCGTGCGCACGAGGCGTGCGGCGTCGTAGCCGTTGGCCACGGCCACGCTGATAGAGGCCTGGTAGTCCTCCTCGGACATCTGCGGCGTGCGTGACAGGATCCAGAGATACTCGCGCGAGGGTTCGCCGACGACGACGTAGCGGTAGTCGGCAGGGAGGCCGAGGATCCAGTAGTCGCCCCACACCTGCGGGATGAACGAGAGGAAGGCGGGCGCGAAGCGGACCTTGAAGGTGGCGTCCGGATGCACGGCGTCGCGCGGGCGGGCGATGCCGACCGCTTCGATGAGCGAGCCGTCCGCCCGGCGGCAGCGGTTCGTCACCGTCACGCGGCCGTCCGGACGCGTCACGTACTCGGCGGTCGTGCTGCCGGCGCAGTTCTTCTGGAAGCGGTTCGGGTATTTCGCGATTTCGAACCAGCGCCCGCGGTAACGGTCGAGGTCGACGGACGGAACGGGTGTCACCACAGGCGCAGCCATGATGGGTGCGCCTGCGACGATCGTGCCGAGGATGAGCGCCAGAAGGACTGATCTGCGAGGCATCATCTATAGGACGCACGACTCGGTCCCGCCGTGACAGTTAGGCCCGCCCTGCCCGCCCCTTGCTGACCGTCCCGACCCTCCCGACTTCCTAGAACCTGAACAGGGGCCGCCCGTTCGACAGGAAGGGCCACGGCACCGCCGACAGGATGACCGCCGTCGAAATGATGAACCAGATGAGCCGGCGGCGCTGCGCGATCGCGGGCGTCGGGGCGTTCAGGGCAAGGATGCGCGCCACGCGCACCGTGAGGAGCGAGGCGAACATCGCGCCTGCATGCAGGACCGACCAGTAGCGCACGGTCGGATCGCCCCACGCTCCAGCCGGATTCTCCATCGCGACCTTCGTGAAGACGCTCAAGCCGAAATACAGGATGAGGCCTGTCAGCATCTGCAGGTCGACGGCCAGCATCAGGTAGGTGTCCCAGGCGTTCCCCGGTAACTCCTTCGTGTCCGAACGTACCGGCCGTGCCGCATAGACGATGGCGCCGATGCACATGATGAGCGTGAACCAGCGCAGCCAGTTGTGTATGAGGAGGACGTTTGCGTACATCGCGTCGTCATTCTACGACACGGGCGTGTCCGGTCCAGGTGCTGGCCGCCTTGGCGGAGCGCCGGTAATCCGGCAGTCGACGCGTGTGGTGCTCCGAAAAGCTGGCGCTGCCGCAAATCCGTCTAATACTGCCGTGGGCTGAATCGTCGTTTTGTCGAGGAAAGTCATGGGGTGTCAGCCTGCCGACCCGGTGGGGTTCGATGGTCCGCAGCTTGCGAGTAGGTGGGAAACCGCAGGCGGGTGTCCGGTTCCACGGAGGGAGCGGGCACGTCGGCGGAGGAGCGATGTTCATGCTACCGACCCGCACTCACAACCGCGCTGGAGTGGCCATCATCGCGATTGGCCTCGCCATCGCCGCGTTCTGTCTCCCGTCCACAGCGTCGGCTGCCGGGACGCCAGCGCGCGTCGTGGCGGCACCGGTCCAAGACGCCGGCGAATACGTCGGCCAGGACACGTGTGTCACGTGTCATGAAGACCAGAGCTACAAGGGCACGACACACGCCCTTGCCTCGAATCCCCGCACCCCGGCCGCGGGCCACGGGTGCGAGAGCTGTCACGGACCAGGCAAGGCGCACGCCGAGGCCGGTGGTGATACGACCAAGATTGTCCGTCTCGGACAATTGAAGCCACAGGACGCCAGCGTCTACTGCACGTCGTGCCACGACCGCGGCACGCACGCGCTGTGGGCCGGAAGCCAGCACGACCAGCGCAACGTCGGTTGCATCTCCTGCCACAGCGTGCACGCCCCGAAGGGTGCAAAGCTGCTGAAGGCGGCGAACCAGACCGCGCAGTGCGCGACCTGCCACAAGAACGTCACCAACAAGCAGAATCGCTTCAACCACATGCCGGTGCGCGAGGGCAAGCTCGAATGCACCTCCTGCCACAACGTGCATGGGTCGACGAACGTCAAGCTGCTCAAGGTCGGCACGACCGTCGATGAGGCGTGCACCAGTTGCCACGCCGAGAAGCGCGGTCCGTTCCTGTGGGAGCACGCTCCCGTCGCCAATGCCTGCGTCACGTGCCACGACCCGCACGGCACGAACAACGACCGCATGCTCCAGGCGAAGCTGCCGTACCTCTGCCAGCGCTGCCATGTCACCTCGCGGCATCCTCCAACCGTCTACGAAGGATTCCTGCTTCAGAACTCCACGAACGGCAACAAGATCTTCGGCCGGTCGTGCACGGTCTGCCACCAGCAGATCCACGGTTCCAATGCCCCATCTGGCAAGGCGTTCCTGCGGTAGCGAGGGAGAGATCACATGCGCAACAAGCTGATTGTGTTGACAGCAGCGCTGCTGTGTTCTGCGCCCTTCGCGCATGCGCAACAGGCTGCGAACACCGAACCGGCGGGTATCGTCGACTTCGGTATCCGGGCGGGAACGACGGAAGG
>CALQBJ020000174.1 GCA_943328785.2 Bifidobacterium breve | reverse complement strand
TCCGGCGCCTCGACCAGGCCGATGAAGCGCATCGCGATCGGCGCCAGCGACGGAGGCGGCGGTCCGGACGGCACGGCCACCACTGGCGGCGGTGCCGCCGCTCGCGGTGCTGGTGGCGGCGCCTTCGGCTTGAAGCGGAACAAGTTCCGTTCCGGTTGCGGTTGTGGCCGCTGCTCCTGCAGCGCCTGCAGTTGCACGTCCGGAGCGGTCACTGACGTTGCGGTTCGGCCGCCTGGCGTGGCACGACCCGTGGCGCGTGCCGCCCCGGTGGTGGCCGCCTCCGGACCGAACCAGCGATAGCCGGCCACCGTCAGCAACAGGCCCAGCAACGCCACCAGTGCGAACAGGCGGCGACGTTCAGGAGGCATGCGGGACCGGGCGGTAGTACGTCGACAGGTCGATGGTCAGCCGAAGCGCCTCGTCGCCCTGACTCTCGTCGAGCACGACATCGTCGATGATGACAAACTCGGGCGCCACTTCGAGCGCGTAGATGAACTGGCGCAGGTTCTCGTAGTCGCCCTGAAGCACCATGCGAATCGCCATGCGCTCGAGGTTGGCGGCGCGCCCGACCGGCTCAACCGTCGTGGTGCGTGCCTCGTAGCGCACTCCCGTGCGTCGCGCCAGAGCCGGCAGGCTTGCGTAGGTCATCCGGCGAGCCGCCGTCATGTCGCTCGGCAGCACCTTCCGGTAGAACGCCGCCAGTTCGTCGTCGGCGCGCGCCTTCCCCTTCACCAGGGCATCGGCCTGCGCCATCTCCCGCTCCGCCGCCTGAAGCGTGCGCGCCGCGGCCGCGGCCCGATCAGCCGCGCCGGTCGACTTCACCGCCAGCGGACGCACGACAAGGACATAGGCCAGGACGTTCGCGACCAGCGCCACCGACAGCGCGATGGTGAGCGTGCGGTTCTCCACGAGCACACGACGCAGGAGCGGCGTCATCGGCGACCTCCCGCCGCGGCCGGAGCCGGAACAGCCAGCGTCGCGGCCGCGTCGCTCTTTGGCTCGTAGATCATCTCGAGCGACGACTCAATCTGTCCCGAGTCGGTCACCTGCTCCTGCCGTGAATGGAGCTCAGCGAACGCCCGCGTCTGATCGAGGTTCTCCATGAACTGGTTCACGTCGTCGACGCCGCGCGCCAGCACACTCACGACCAGCAAAATGCGCCGCTCCTTGTCGACCGAGGGGCGCACGCCAGTAATCCGGACGTCGTCGGGCAGCGTGTGCTCGAAGCGATTGAAGAGTTCCGTCCACGAGAATGTGCGCCGCTCGATCAGGTCGTTGGCCTGACGGGCATCGACCGACACGGAATCGACTTGCGCCACATCGACGCTCGCGCGCAGCGTCTGCGCCGACCGCCGCAGCTCCGCGGCGCGGGCTTCGTCGTCCTGCGAGTGCATCACGAGTTCGGTATTGCTGTTCGAGTACCGCAGCACCTGCACGACGTTGAAGCCCGTCGCAAGCACCACGACCGCAGCGGCGACACCGAGCCACAGGCGGACGGCCGCCGTGTTGTAGAACGGACGGGTCGAGAGATTGTTACGAATCACGCGGCCTCCCGGGCTCGAAGCAGCACGCCAACCAGCGGCGTCAATGTATCGAGCAGCTCGCCACTCGCCACGATGCGGTCTGCCAGGCGGGCCGCCTTCGTCGGATCGATCACCTCAACGACGGTGGACAACCGCTCGGCCAGCGAGCGCCGCAACACGTCCACCTCGCCGGACGCCGACGCGCCGCACAGGAGCGCGCGCGTGAAGCCCGCGCCCTTCAGGCGGTCTTCGTAATACATCGCCGTCTGGTGCACCACGTCGGCGAGCGTCCCTTCACCATCGGCACTGTGACTGCGGAAGAAGATGACCTGCGCACCGCGCAAGATGGCGATCGACTCCCACCCCGGCGCGATGTTCACGAGCAACCAGTCGCCCGCCGGCACAGCCGAGGCCGCCACCGCCGTGTTCACGACGTTGAAGGTCGAGATATCGACGATCCCCGCATGCGCCCCGGCCGTACGACAGAGATCCTCGTACTCCGCGATCACATCGCGGCGGGCCAGCGTGACGATGAAGTCCTGGCCGTCGTCGGCGCGCAACCCGGCGACATAGCTGACCTGCGCATCGTCGATGGAGAACGGCGCGCTCTTCTTCACCTGCCAACGTATGACCTGTTCCAGGTCCTGGGCGCGCGACGGCACCTGCTGCAGTTTCACCAGCGACACCTTGGCGACCGGGTCGGCGACGATCAGGCCGACCCGCTTCGGACGGCCCAGACGCTCGAGCACACGGCCGAGCGCCGCGGCCACTACGGCGCGGTCGCGAATATTGGCGGCGTTCAGCGCCGGCACCACCGTCTGGTCGGGCAGCAGTTCTGTGGCGTGCGCCGACACCACGGCGTGCCCGTCGTGGTCCTCGACGACCGCGCCAGAGACGCGGCTGCCCAGAATCTCGACGGCGGCGGACGGCGCCGCCGCATCATGCAGGGAGAGGGAGAAGCCGCTCATTCGACGAATGTCACCTTGTTGATTTCGCGCAATGTGGTCTGCCCTTCCATCACGCGCTCCACCGCAGACTCACGCAGGAACCGCATCCCCTCCTCGCGCGCCGCCTTTTTGAGCTCAGACATCGGGCGCTTCTCGAGGATCAGTTCACGAATCCGGTCTGTGAGGTCCAGCAGTTCGCAGATCGCGAACCGCCCCTTGTAGCCGGTGCCGTTGCACTCGATGCAGCCGACCCCTTCGTAGAACGTGTGGGTGTGCTCGAGCTCAGGGTCGAGATGCGACTCGATCAGCAGTTCGCGGGTCACGGTGGCGGGACGCTTGCAGTGCACGCAGATCGTACGGACCAACCGCTGCGCCAGCACACAGTTCAGCGCCGACACGAACTGGTAGGCCTCGACCCCCATGTTCAGGAAGCGGCCGAGCACGTCGAAGACGTTATTGGCGTGCACGGTGGTAAAGACCAGATGCCCTGTCAGCGCGGAATTGATGGCGATCTGTGCCGTTTCGTTGTCGCGGATTTCGCCGACCATGATCTTGTCGGGGTCGTGACGCAGAATCGAGCGCAGCCCGCGCGCGAACGTCAGCCCCTTCTTCTCGTTGATCGGAATCTGCGTGATGCCGCGCAGTTGGTATTCGACCGGGTCTTCGATCGTGATGATCTTGTCCTCGATCGACTTGATCTCCGACAGCGCCGCGTACAGCGTCGTCGTCTTGCCGCTGCCGGTCGGACCGGTCACCAGCACCATGCCGTAGGGCTCGGCGATGTACTTCCGGAAGCGCTTCAGTTCGGCAGCGGGAAAGCCGAGGATGTCGAGCCGCAGCTCCGTGAACTGCTCGCTGATCGACTCCTTGTCGAGGATACGGATGACCGCGTCCTCGCCGTGCACGCTGGGCATGATCGACACGCGGAAGTCGATCGTCTTGCCGGGCATACGCAGCTTGAAGCGGCCGTCCTGCGGCACGCGCTTCTCGGCGATGTCCAGTTCGGCCATGACCTTGATGCGCGACAGGATCGGACCGTGGAACTGTTTCGCGATCGGCCGCATCGCCGGCTGCAGCACGCCGTCGATGCGGTACTTCACGTGCACCGCATCGTCCTGCGTCTCGATGTGGATGTCGCTGGCGCGCCGCTGGATCGCCGTGTAGATCGTCGAGTCGATGAGGCGGATGACCGGGCTGATGTCGCTGGTCAGGCGCTCGACGGTGAGCGAGTCTTCCCCGCCCTCGTCGTCCTTCAGCAGCTGCAGCTGGAAGCTTTCGGTCGCATCCTCCAGCACCCGCTGCGAGCTCTCGCTCTTCTTGAGGATTCCCTCGATCGCTGAGCGCGGACCGACCGCCACCTTGATCGGCGTCGACAGCAGCACGCCGAGTTCGTCGATCATCGGCAGATCGGTCGGGTCCGACACCACGATGCACAGCGAACGTCCGTCGCGCCGGTACGGAACGAAGCCGTAGCGCAGCATCAGGTCGGCCGGAATCGAGCGGAACAGCTCCTGGTCGATCCGGAACGTGTCCATGTCGACGAACTCGAGGCGGTAGCGTTCGGCCAGGCGGCGGGCCTGATCGAGTTCGGCCACCCGTTCGTCGGGACCGAACTCGGGGCCGTCGGCATGCAGCGAAGGCGTGTGGACGTCAGCCATGCGTTGATAGCACTTCAGACTCGCGGGCGACCGGCCTAGCCGGCCAGCACCGAACTGAGCTGGAACAACGGCATGTACAAGGCCAGCAGGAGCCCGGCGATGACGATGCCCATGATGACCAGCAGGACCGGCTCCACCAGCGTGATGAACCGATCCATTGTGGTCGAGATTTCCTCGTCGTAAAAGTCGGCCACGGTGTTCAGCATGTCCTGGAGCGCGCCAGTCGACTCGCCCACCTCGGCCATCTTCACCGCCACTTCAGGAAACACACGCCGCGCCTCCAGCGCCGACGAGAACGAGACGCCCTCGCGTACCCGCGCGCTCACGATCTCGAGTTCACGCGCGATGAACTGATTCCCCACCGACGACGCGGCGATATCGAGCGCGTTCACCAGCGGCAGGCCGCCGTCCAGCAACGTCGCCAGGGTCCGCGCCATTTGCGAGGTGGCGAACTTCGAGGCGACCTCGCCGATGAACGGCACGCCGAGCACGATGCGGTCGAATCGCGCCTTTTGGCCTGGCTGGCGAATCCATCCCATGAACAGCCCCACCGTCGCCACGATGCCGACGAGGATGAGCAGATACTGCCCGCGGATGACGTCCGAGACCCAGACGATGATGCGGGTGACCAGCGGCAGCTCCGCGCCGAACGACGCGTAGAACTCGGAGAACGCCGGCACCACCTTGAGCACGATGATGGAAACGAGGACGAGGGCAAGCGCGATCAGGATGGCCGGATAGACGAGCGCCGACACCGTCTTGCGCTTCACGGTCGCCAGCACCTTGGTGTATTCCACGAAGCGGCGCAGCACGGCGTCGAGGTTGCCGCTGCGCTCGCCTGCCACCAACGATGCGGTGTAGATGCTCGGGAACAGGCTGCCGTGTGCGGCGAAGGCATCGGACAATGCGGACCCGCCGCGCACCTTCTCGTGCACGTCGTCGAGCACCGTGCGGAACAGCGGGTTGGTGACGCGGCTCTTGAGCAGATCGAGCGACTGCACCAGCGGCATGCCGGCGCGCAGCAGCGTTGCCAGTTCCTGATTGAAGACCAGGAATTCGCGCGTAGCGATCGAGGAGCGGCGGGGCAACTGGAACGGTAACCGGCCGATGACGCCCTTCGGTTTCAGGGAAAGGACGAAGAAGCCCTTCTCCTCGAAATCGTGGCGCAGGCGGGCTTCCGAATCGGCGACGTAGACGCCGTCGAGGATCTCACCCGAGCTGGACGCCAGCCGGCAGTGGAACTCCACCGGTCAGCCCCCCCCGCCGAAACCGCAAGCGCTTGCAGGCGTGGACATTAGCAGTTGACAGAGTATATCAACTCCGCCCCGCCGCAGCCGACCTACCGGCCCAGCAGTGCGCGGATGCGAGCGACGTAGTCGAGCGTCTCCGGGTAAGGCGGAATGCCGACAAACCGCTCGACCGTCCCTTCGCCGGCGTTATAGGCCGCCAGCGCCAGGGCGAGCGGGAAGCGGTCGAGCAGGCGCTTGAGGTGCGTGACGCCAGCCCGGATGTTGGCGGACGGGTCGTAGAGGTTCGTGATGCCGTAGCGCCGGCCAGTGGCTGGCATCACCTGCATCAGGCCGACTGCGCCCTTCGGCGACCGGGCGCGTGGCTGATAGCCCGACTCGACCTGAATGATCGCCCGCACGAGCGCGGCATCGACGCCCTGCTCCGCGGCGAGCCTCGTGATGATGGGGTCGAACGTGGCGTGGACGGTCAGCAGGGCGGACGACACCGGCAACGACGCCGATTCGGGCGCCAGCGGCAGCGGCGCCGGCAGCGACTCCGGATACGGTACTTCGTCTGGACCGATCGCGGCGACGAGCGCCGGGTCCACATCCATCTCGCCTCCGCCCCGAAGCGTCAAGACCATCGAGCCGTCGTCGACCCGATGCTCGCGAATCGACATCGTTCGGCCGGTGGCGAACGTCACCAATTCGGCTGAGGCCGGCAGCGCCCCGACCACCACGCACGCCAAGCCTGCCGCCACGAGTGCGGCGACGCGCGAGACGTGTGCCGGTGTCGGGACTCGCATCTACTCTTGGCCTAACGCGGGTCGATAAACGCGTGGAAGACGCGCACGCCGAGTTCGCGCGGATCCTTATTCGTGCCGTTGGTCACGACCTGCGGCACGAACGTCTTGTCGACGGCAATCTGGAGTTCGGCTAGTTCGCCGTCGCCCATCAGGCTCGCCGGCAGCTTCACCCGGTTCAGATTGCGCCCCGCATCGGGCTGCACCGTGAAGGTCTGCACCGCCTGGCCGCCGAGGCTCAGCGTCGCCACCTGCTCACCGTGGAATTCCTTGCCGGGGCTGTCGACCTCGAAGTAGAACCACGCGTCCTTCTTCGGGTTCTTGAACGCCAGCGTCGCCTGCTGCTTCGTCCACTGCCATTCGAGGCTCGCATCAACCGGCGCCGCTTCAGCCGGATGCCAGCCGTCCTTGAAGACCGTGAAGAGGTTGTCGGTCTGCGGCAGCAGTTGCACCTTCGACACCTTGTACGCGTGCTGGCCGGCATCCTCCCCCGTCAGCACGACCCGCGTGCCGTCCTTCAGCGAGTGCAGGCCGATTTCCACCGTCGCATCGCCCACGTAGGGGAACACGGGGACGAAGATCGTGCGGGTGTACTCGACTGTTTCGCCCGGCTTCCACTGCGACGTCGGGGTCGGCGGGTTGTGGTCGTCGTTCCACATCTGCTCTTCGTCGGTATCGACGACGTGCACGAAGACGCGGTAGTCCTCGGTGAACTTCGCGTCCGGGGCGACGACGAACTTATAGGTGATCTCGAGCGGGCTGCCGGCGGGCGCGCGCTCATGGCTGAGCGTCACCGACGGGGTGGCCTGTGCGGGACCAGCGGATTCCTTCTCACCGCCGCAGGCGATGAGGCCGGCAGTGGCAAGGGTCAGAAAGGTAGCGAACAGGGGAAGGCGAAGACGTTCTCGAGTCATGATGCTCCGGGGGCGTTCAAGGTCAATCGGGACCCGTCGAATGCTAGCGGATCCGCGCGGGACGGCGCAAACGAGCCGGACCGTGTGCTACAGTTTCGCGCGAGGACACAGACGTGGCACAAGACGCGCTCGGACTAGTGGAAACGAAGGGGCTCATCGGCGCGATCGAGGCTGCTGATGCCATGGTCAAGACAGCGAATGTGTCGCTCGTCGCCAAGGAATACATCGGCGCGGCCTACGTCACCGTCATGGTGCGTGGCGACGTCGGGGCTGTGAAAGCCGCCACCGATGCCGGTGCCGCCGCGGCCCGCCGCGTAGGCGAACTAGTGGCGGTGCACGTCATCCCCCGCCCGCATGCCGAAGTGGAACGCATCCTCCCCAAGGGCGCATAGCCGCACGATGGCAGACGCCGCCGTCAGCCCCCAGACCGATCGCGACCTCGCCTCCATTGCCGAGGCGCGCGCGCTCGCCCGCCGGGCCAAGCAGGCCTGGCTTGAGCTCGCCGAGTTCTCCCAGGAAAAGATCGACGCCATCGTCACGGCCGTCGCCGACGCCGCCACCGCCCACGCCGAGGCGTTTGCCCGTCTGGCTGTGGACGAGACCGGGTTCGGCGTCTACGAAGACAAGATCCAGAAGAACCTCTTCGCCTCGAAAACGGTCTACGACTTCATCAAGCCGATGAAGACCGTCGGCGTCGTCGCCAGGCACGAGGCCAGGCGCGTCGTCGAGATCGCTGAACCGTTCGGTGTGGTGGCGGCGATCGTGCCGTCGACTAACCCCACCTCGACCGCCATCTACAAGATCCTCATCGCGCTCAAGGCGCGCTGCACGATCGTCATCAGCCCCCACCCCTCCGCAGCACAGTGCATCACGCGGGTGGCCGAGGTGCTGGACGATGCGGCGAGGCGAGCGGGAGCGCCGGCAGGCGCCATCAACTGGATGACGACCGTCTCCCTCGAGGGGACGCAGGAACTGATGAAACAGCGCGATGTGGCGGTCATCCTCGCCACAGGCGGCATGGGACTGGTCCGCGCCGCCTACAGCGCGGGCAAGCCGGCCTACGGCGTCGGCCCCGGTAACGCGCCGGCCTACATCGAGCGCAGCGCGGATGTCCGCAAGGCGGTCCGCGACATCATTACCGGCAAGACCTTTGACAACGGCGTGCTCTGTTCGTCTGAGAACTCGGTTGTTGTCGATGCCCCGATCGCCGGCGAGGTGAAGCGCGAGTTCCAGGCGCAGGGCTGTCACTTCCTCAGCACGGCCGACATCGACAAGGTGGCAAAGGTGCTCGTCACCGCGCAGCGCCTGCCGAACCCGGCGCTCGTCGGCAAGTCGGCCAAGGCCATCGCGGATGCGTGCGGCGTCACCGTCCCGGACGAGACGAAGGTGCTCATCGCCGAACTCGACGGGGTTGGCCGCGACTACCCGCTGTCGATCGAGAAGCTCTGCCCGGTCCTCTCGTTCTACGTCGTGCGCGACTGGCAGGAAGGGTGCGAACGCTGCAAGCAGATCCTCCGCTACGGCGGCATGGGCCACACCATGGGGATCCACTCGCAGAACGAGGCGATCATCCTCGAGTTCGCGCTGAAGAAGCCGGCGTTCCGCATTGCCGTGAACACACCGACCACGTT
>CALQBJ020000173.1 GCA_943328785.2 Bifidobacterium breve | reverse complement strand
CGTGCCGGTCGATCGCTGGACCACGTTGACGCAGGGTGAGGGCCAGTGACGCGAGCGGCTGCCGGGTGCGTGCTGCTGGTGGCGCTGTGCGTGGGCGCGTCTGCGTGCGCACCCGCGGGCGCGCCCGCCTCGTCGACCGCTGCCGCCCCGCAGGGCGCGACGGTCGTCGCCGGCCTGCCCGACATCTCGAAGCTCGTGCCGTCGGTGCAGAAGCAGATCACCGTTCAGCACGACTGGCTGGTGAAGACGCAGGCTCGCAGCGATGC
Organism: Bifidobacterium breve; assembly: GCA_943328785.2. Lineage (GTDB taxonomy): Bacteria > Acidobacteriota > Vicinamibacteria > Vicinamibacterales > CAVVIG01 > CAVVIG01. The sequence continues at coordinate 8,444 of CALQBJ020000173.1, read as the reverse complement.
CACCCTGATCGACCGGGCGAACGCGCACGGCGAACTGGCCAAGCTGTTCATGGCGGCGCAACTGCCCGACGCCGCAGAGGCCGAGTTCCTCGCCGCGCAGTCGCTCGACGGCTCCGACTACCGGTGGCCGTATTACCTGGCGCACCTCGCGCGGGCGAAGGGCAACCTGCCACAGGCCGTCGAACTGCTCCAGCACGTGCTGCAGCTCCGCCCGGACGACATGGACGCGCTCGTCTGGCTGGGCGACGTCAGCCTCACGTCCGGCAAGCCCGAGGCGGCTGAACCGGCGTTCGCGCACGCGCTGCAGCTCGATTCGAACTCGGTGTCGGCGAAGTTCGGCGCCGGCCGCACGGCGCTCGCAAGGGGCGACCACCGCAAGGCCGCGGAGTTCCTGGAAGCGGTCCTGCGCCTGAACCCCAAGGCCACTGCCGCGCACTACCCGCTGTCGCAGGCGTACGCGGCGCTGGGCGACACGGTGAAGTCGGCCGAGCACCTGCGGCTGCGCCGCGACAGCAAGATCGCGCCGCGCGACACCTTGATGGTGGAACTGGAGTCGCTGCTCCAGAGTCCGCAGTCGTACGAGACCGCTGGACTCCGCAAGCTCGATGAAGAAGACTGGGCCGGCGCAGCCGAGCAGTTCAGCAAGGGGCTGATGCTCGCACCCGACAACGCCGCCCTCCACCATCGTCTTGGGACCGCCTTGAGCATGCAGAACGATGCGGCCGGGGCGCGGCGCGAATTCGCGATCGCCGTGCAGACCCAGCCGGAGTACTTTCCGGCGCAGTTCAGCCTCGGCGTACTCGCGCAGGCCGAGGGGCGTCATGCCGAGGCGATCGACCGTTTCACCGCTGCCGTGAAGGTGCGTCCCTCCTACACCGAGGCGCGGTTACGGCTGGCGTCGAGCCTTCGGCGCTCGGGGAAGCTGACCGATGCGCTGGAGAGCTATCAGCTCGCCATCGCCAATGCGCCCGACAACGCGGAGGCGCGCCTGGGTCTGGCGATGATGCTGACGAAGCTTCGCCGCTACACCGAAGCGAAGCAGACGCTCGTCGAGGCGTCGGCGAGCGGCGACCTGGTCTTCACGCATGCGCTGGCGCGGCTCCTGGCCACGGCGCCCGACAACGCCGTGCGCGATGGTCGTCGTGCGAGGGCGCTGGTGCAGCAGATGCTGCAGCGCGGCCGCACGCTCGAACTCGGCGAAACCTACGCGATGACGCTGGCCGAACTCGGGCAGTATCGCGAGGCGCAAGCCCTGCAGCGCGACCTGATTGCCGCCGCGGAGCGCGCGCAGTTGCCGGCCGTGAAGGCCCGCCTCACCTCGCGGCTCGCCCTGTACGACCGGGCCGAACCGTGCCGTACACCGTGGACTGACGAGGAGATGCCATGAAGTCCGCGTTGCGGGCGACGATCCTGTGTGCCCTGGCGGCGCTGGCGCCGGCGGTGACGTTCGCACAACTCGCCCCGCTCACCATCCAGAGTGCCGTGCCGGACGTGACGGCCGGGACGGTCACCGTCGCCGGCAGCGGCTTCGGCCAGCGCCCGTTCGTCACGCTCGATCTCGTGCCGCTGAACATCCAGCTGGCGATGGACCCGCGTGTGATCGCTGTGGCGCCACTGGGGATGATGCCGCCTGGCACCTACCTGCTGACCATCACGCGCGGCCCGCAGCCGGGCGACACGGCGTCGGTGCAGTTGCAGCTCGGTGCCGGTGCGTCGGCGCCCGCAGGCCCCACCCCTATCCCCGCTGCCGCTGGAGCGCGCACTGCCGGTGCGTCCACGGCCGCACCGGCGCAGGGCTCGACGACGTCGTCGGCGGGGCCTGGGGACGCTGCCGCGCGTGTCGGCGACCGCACCATCACGCTGGCCGACGTCGATCGCGAGTGGCAGCGTACCGATCCGGTCGGCTATCTCGCGGCCAGCCGGCAGCTCTTCGACGCCCGCCGCCGCATCGTGAACGACCTGGTGCATGCGGAACTGCTGGCGCGCGAAGCCGCGTCGCGCCAGCTCACTGTGGACGCGTTGCTGGCCGAGGAACTGCCGACGCGCACGGTGCCGCTGCCCGACACGGCGGTGACGAGCCTCTACCAGAGCCTCGGCGACCGCGCGCGCGGCGCCAGTATCGAGCAGTTGCGTCCAGCCTTGCGCGAGTGGCTCGCGCGCAAGGTGGAGCCCGAGCTCGCGAAGATGAGTTATCTCGAGGAACTCACCAAGGTCTCGACCCGTGCGGACATCGTGCTCGATGCGCCGAGTGTCACCGTGGAGCATCCTGCCGACGACCCGGCGATCGGACCTGCGACGGCACCGGTCGAAGTGGTGATGTTCGGCGACTTCCAGGACGCGGCCTACGCGCGCTACGCACTCACGGTGCCACGCGTCCACGATCTGTTCGGTGCGCGCGTCCGCTTCGTGTTCAAGCACTTCCCGGCTAACGATCCGGCGTCCATTCATGCGGCCGAAGCGGCGGCGTGCGCCAACCTGCAGGGGAAGTTCTGGCTATTCCACGACACGCTGCTCGGCAGAGCCGGCGCGCTCGACGCCAGCCGCTTCAAGAGCGTGGCGTCGGAAGTGGGACTGAACCGGCCGGCGTTCGACGCGTGCCTCGACGGCGAACAGATGCGCGAACGCCTCGGCCAGGCGCTCGAGGAAACGCGCCGCTACGCCATCCCCGCAGCGGGCAGCCTGCTGGTGAACGGGCGCCTCGCACCGGAGCCGCCGTCGTTCCTGCCGCCGTTCGAGTTCTTCAAGCGGTTGGTGGAAGAGGAACTGGCGCGCCAAGCGCGCGCCGCGCGGTAGAACGATGCGGTCCGGCTGAAGCCGGACACGACGGGAGACAGCGCAACGGTTCCGCGTAGTGTCCGGCTTTAGCCGGACCGTCGCCGATTACGGCTCCATGATCGTGATCCGCTGGTTCGCAGCGATGCCGCTCACCGTCTTCGTCTTGCCGGACGGCCACGTGACCTCCACCTTCGTCGCCGTGGCGTCGCTGCCCAGCCCGAACGTCAGCACCAGTTCGCTCTGCGAGGCGTAGCTCGAACCACTGCGCACCACCTGCGTCTGCGTGCCTGCCGCGCTGGTGACCCGTACCACCGCGCCGATGCCGCTACGGTTCGACGTGCTGCCGGTCGCCTGGACGCGCAGCCACCGGTTGGCGTTGGCGCCGTCGTTCCGCAGCAGCACCGCCGGTCCATCGAGCGTGGTCATCACCAGGTCGAGATCGCCGTCGGCATCGATGTCGACGTAGGCGCCGCCGCGGCCCATGACCGGCTTCGTGAAGCCGGGGCCGAGCGAGGCGGTGATGTTCTCGAAGGTGCCGGTGCCGCGGTTGCGCAGCAGCAGTGGCGCCTGGCTGATGCGCGCGCGGGCATCGCGCCCCTGCGACTCGTCGGTGCCGCCGTTCGCCGCGAAGATGTCGAGCCAGCCATCCAGATCGGCGTCGAAGAAGAAGGTGGCCCACGTCACGGCGAGCAAGGACGCGCGCCCCACCTCCGAGCGCGGCGCCACGTCGCGGAACAGCGTGCCGTTCTCGTTGTGATACAGGCCGAGCATCTCGTTCATGAAGTTGCCGACGACGATGTGCGGGCGGCCGGAGCGGTCGTAGTCGGCGGCGTCGGTGCCCATGTTGGCGCGGGCCACCCCGTTCTCGCTGAGCGCGACGCCGGCGCGCACCGCCTCGTCGACGAACCGTCCCGTGCCGTCGTTGCGATACAGCTTGGCCGGTACACGATCGCTGCCGACGAACAGGTCTGGCCAGCCGTCGCCGTTGTAGTCGAGCACCGCAACGCCCATCACTTTGTCGCTCGGATCGCCCAGGCCCGCACGCACGGATACATCCTCGAAGCGGCCGTCGCCCAGGTTGCGATACAGCTTCGGCGCCACCGGCTTGTAGGCGTCGGGGCCGCAGTAGCCACGGACACCTCCCTGCGTGCAGCGGACCCCCGCTTCCGCCGCGGGCGACCACTGCACGTAGTTCCCGACGAACAGGTCGAGCCGGCCGTCCTTGTCGTAGTCCAGCCATGCGGCGCTGACCGCAAACGTGCTGTTCCGGATGCCTGCCCTGGCGGTGACGTCGGTGAAGCGGTTTGCGCCGGCATTGCGCAGCAGGCGTCCACCCTCGGTCGTCGTCACGAACACATCGTCGCGGCCATCGTTGTCGTAGTCGCCAACCGTGGCACCGAGCGCGTAGGCATCGAGTGTGTCGAACCCGCTGCCGCGGGTGATGTCCGTGAAGGTGCCGTTGCGATTGTTGCGATACAACGCATGCCCGGACTTCGCTCCGGGCGTCCACGATCGTCCGTTCACGAAGAGCAGGTCGGGCGCCGCATCGCCGTCGACGTCCAGCACCGCCACGCCGCCGCCGAACAGCTCGGGATACCAGAACGCCCCGGCCGCGCCGTTCTCGTGGGTGAAGGTGATGCCGGCCCGCGCCGTGACGTCCGTGTAGGTGAAGGCCGGACCGGCCGCGGCGAGACGGCTGACCGGGGCGACCGCAAGCCCCGCAACCATCACCGCGGCGAGCAGTGCCGCAGCTACGCGGCGAAGTCGGTGGATGTGCACGCGCCCCATGATACGCGGCGGAGTCCCCCCCCCCGATCTGTGCCGTATTTTCCGTAAGATAGGGGCGTGCGTCTCGTCGTCCTGATTCCTGCCTTCAATGACCGGTTGGCTCTCGACCGGACGCTGGCATCGCTCGCGGAGGACCGGCACCCGTTCGACGTCCTGGTCGTGGACGACGGCAGCGTGCCGCCGCTCGACGTGCCCGCCGCGGCCGGCGCGCATCAGGTGGTGACGCTGCGCCTCGACGTGAACGGCGGCATCGCCCGCGCGCTCAACGCCGGTGTCGAGTGGATGCTGGCGCGGGGCTACGACGTGGTCGCGCGACTCGACGCCGGCGACCTGAACCTCCCGGACCGATTCGCCAGGCAGACCACCTACCTCGCGCAGCACCCGGACGTGGCGCTGGTGGGCGGCTGGACGCATCACGTCGACGAGCGGATGCGACCGCTCTACACCACGCGCTATCCCGAAGGGTGGGAGGCGATCCGCAAGCGTCTGCATTACCGGACGGCGTTCAGCCACGGCACCTGCATGATGCGCGCGTCGGCGCTCCGCACCGCCGGCGCCTATCGCGAAGACTATTCGCTCGGCGAAGACTACGAGCTGTTCTGGCGCTTGGCGTTGCGCTTCCCCTGCGCCAACCTGCCGCAGGCGGTCGTGACGCGCGTCGAAGCCGCCCGCTCGCTCACGACGGCCAACCGGCTGGCCATGGCCTGGTCGCGGCTCCGCCTGCAGGGCCAGCACTTCACGTGGCGGCGTGTCGACTGCTGGCTCGGCATCGGCCGGTCGGTGGCACTGCTCGCGGTCCCGGTGTGGCTGCGCCTGACGATGAAGCGGTTCGCCGGAACGGTCGACTGACCCGTGAGTGCCAGGGTGCTCTTCATCGGGCTCGACGCGGCCGAACCCGGCCTGCTCCGCGAAGGGATAGCTGCCGGACGCCTGCCCCACCTGCGCGCACTGGCCGAACGCGGCGTCAGCGGCTCGCTGGCCAACGGCATGCTGACGCTGCCCGGCGCCGTGTGGCCAGAGATTGCCTCCGGCGTGAGCTGCGGCACGCTGCCGCGGTTCTTCCACCCACGGCAGGTCATCACCGGCAGCGCCGCACCGCGGGCGCTGACCGCCGCCGACGTGGCGGGCGATCCGACGTTCTGGGGGGTGGCGAGTGCGCAGGGACGCCGCGTCGCCGTCGTCGACATCCCGCATGCGCCGCTGGCTACCTCGCTGAACGGCGTGCAGGTGGCGGAGTACGGTCTGCACGACCCGCACTTCGGCACCGCCAGCTATCCGGCGCCACTCATCGACGCACTCACCGCGGCGCACGGCGCCTACACCGTGCCGTCGTGCGACCACTACGGCGGCACTGCCGGCAGCAACCTGCGGTTGCTGACCGACCTGCTCGACGGCCTCGAGCGCAAGACCAACCTGTTGCTCGATCTGCTGCAGCGCGACGACTGGGATCTGTTCGCGTGCGCATTCTCCGAGTCACACTGCGTCGGGCACTGGTGCTGGCACTACAGCGATCCGTCGCACTGGGGCTTCGAACCCGACGCGCCGCAGGCGCTCGTGGATGCGGTGAACACGGTCTACGCCCGGCTCGATGCGGCTGCCGGCCGGCTGATGGCGGCGGCGAACGCCACGTGCACCATTGTGCTGGCCAGCCACGGCATGGCGCCGTACGTGGCGGGGTATCAACTGCTGCCGGAGGTGCTTGCTCGACTGGGCGTCAGCTCGGCGCCCGCCGGGCGCGGCTCCGTGATTCGCGACCTGCAGACCCGCGCCAAGCACTGGGTGCCTCGGCGCTACTGGGAGCGTCTCGGTCGGCTCGTGGTGGAGCAGCCGGTGATGCGGGCGCTGCTGCGGCCGCTGCAGCGGGGCAGCGGGGCGATGTTCTTCCCGCTCGAGTCGCCGGCGACGCGCGCGGCCTACGTGCCGAACAACACCATCGGTGCGATCCGATTGAACCTGAAGGGGCGTGAGCCGTTCGGCTGCGTCGAGCCCGGTGCGGACGCCGATCAACTCGTCGGTCGGCTTCGTGCTGAACTGCTGGCGCTCAGGCAGCCCGCCAGCGGACAGCCGATCGTCAGCGAGGTGGTGACGGCGGACGAGACCTTCGGGCCGTCGCATCATCCCGACGTGCCGGACCTCATCGTGCGCTTCAGGCAGGACCTTGGCCTGCTCGACACGTGCGAGTCGGCCACTGTCGGCCGCGTGCACGTGCCGGTCGGCAGCCGATGGGGACGCCGCAGCGGCGACCACTCGCCGCACTCCGCCGTCTGGATAGCGGGTGAGGGATGCACGCCTGGCGCGGCCTGCGCACCGGGATCGCTGCTCGACGTCGCACCGACCATCCTCGAGGCGCTCGGGTGCGAGCGGCCGGCGTTCCTCGACGGGCGTCCGCTGCTAGCCCGTGCTACCGTGTCGGCCTCACAGGAGGAGTGACATGAACGTGAAGGCAGACAACGGGCGCGTGCGCCTGGGCGTGCTCGCGGCGATGATCGTGTGCGGCGGCACCGCGGCGTGGGTCGTGCCCGGTCAGCCGGCGTCGGCACAGGGCGCAGCCGTGCGGCACCGGATGACGAAGATCACCGACACCATCTACCGCGCGGACGCCCCAGGCACCCCCGGTATCAACTCCACGAGTTGGGTGTTCGTGAACGACACCGACGTGCTGGTCACCGACTCCGAAGGCTCGCCGGCGTCGGCGCGGTCGCTGCTGGACGGGGTGAAGTCGGTCACCGACAAACCGGTGACATACCTCGTCGACACGCACTTTCACATCGATCACGCCTACGGCAACGCGGCGCTGCCGGCCAGCGTGCAGGTGATTGGCAGCGACTTCACCAGGAAGATGCTGCTCAGCCCAGAGGCGCGCCAGGGCGTGACCTTCCGGAACTTCACCGACCCGATGCCGGGGCGCATCGCCGGGCTGAAGACGCAGGTGGCGGCTGAAGCCGACGCCGTGAAGAAGGCGACCCTGCAGCAGCAACTGGCTGCGGCCGAGGCGTCGCTCGCCGTCTACACCGGCAACTTCCCGCTGCAGGCGCCTGGCCTGACGGTGTCCGGCACCATGTCGGTCTGGTCGGGCAGCAAGGAGTTCCGCATCATGTGGATCGGCCGCGCCCACACGGCCGGCGACCTCATCGTCTATGTGCCGTCCGAGAAGGCGGCGGCGACGGGCGACATCCTGTTCAAGGCGACGGTCGGCTGGCAGGGTGACGCCTTCCCGAACGATCAGCCGGCGACGCTCGATGCCCTGAAGAAGCTAGATGTCGAGCTGGTGCTGCCGGGCCACGGCGATCACATCCAGGGGCGGCCTGCGGTGGAGACGGCAATCACCACCATGCAGAACTACCTGCGTGAAGAATGGCGTCAGGTGTCGACGGCGAAGCAGCAGGGGGTGTCGCCGGACGACGCGTTGAAGCGGCTCGACCTCACCGCCTTCTCGGCCGCCTACGGGCAGGGCGTGACGCCGTCGCTGGCGGCGGTGCGGCGCATCTACGACATCGTCGACGGCAAGGCGATCACGCAATAAGGCGCGAGTCCGTTACGAAGCGCACGAAGAGACACGAAGGTTCGGCCGCCTGTATGATCGCCCTCACGTTGCCTGCCGACCTGCTGCTGTTCGGACCGTACCAGCTCGACATCGCCTCACGCCAACTGCAGAGGGACGGTGCGCCGGTCACGTTGCCGTCGCGCCACTTCGAACTGCTCGTGCTGCTGGTCACGCAGGCCGGCCAGGTGCTGACGAAGGATGCGCTGATCGAGGCGGCGTGGGAAGGCGTTGCCGTGACCGACAACAGCCTCGAGCAGGCCATCTCATCACTGCGGCGGCTGCTCGGGCAGCCGGACGGCGCCGTCTACATCGAAACGCAGGCGAGGCGAGGATACCG
>CALQBJ020000172.1 GCA_943328785.2 Bifidobacterium breve | reverse complement strand
TCACGATTTCCGTCCGCGGCGAGCAGCGCCTACGCGGCGGGCACCCTTGGATCTACCGCAGCGATATCAACGAGGCGACCGCCGGCCCCGGCGATATTGTGGCCGTTCGGAACGTGAAGGGGCGCGTGCTCGGGTCGGCGCTGTACAGCGACCAGTCGCAGATTGCCATCCGCATGCTCACCTACGGTGAACGCGTCGCGGACGCGGCGTTGATCGCGTCACGTATCGCGTCGGCCATCGCCTTCCGCGAATCGCTGGCGATCGACGCCACGGCCTACCGGCTGGTGCACGGCGAGGCCGACCTGCTGCCGTCGCTCGTCGTCGACCGCTACGGCGACTACCTCGTCGTGCAGGCGCTGTCGCAGGGCATGGACCGGCTGCTGCCGGTGGTGGTTGAGACGCTGTCGGCGCTGCTGCGCCCGAAAGGGATCCTGGCCCGCAACGATCCGAAGGCGCGTGTGCTCGACGGCCTGCCACAGGAGATCGCGGTACTGCAAGGCGAGGTGCCCGACACGGTGACGGTGCAGGAGTGCGGCCTCGAGTACGAGGTGGATCTGCGGCACGGCCAGAAGACCGGCCTGTTCCTCGACCAGCGCGAGAACCGCGAGGCGGCGGCGCGCTATGCCCGCGGGCGCGTGCTCGACTGCTTCAGCTACAACGGCGGCTTCGCCATGAAGATGGCGTCCCGCGCCACCGAAACGATCGCCTTCGACATCTCCGAAGATGCCGTCGCCCGCGTCCGCTCGAACGCCGTGCGCAACGGCGTCACCGTGGATGCGCGGGTCGGCAACGTGTTCGACGAACTGCGCGGGCTCGACCGGGTGAAGGAGCGGTTCGACACCATCGTGCTCGACCCGCCGGCGTTCGCGAAGACGAAGAGCGCCGTCGAGAAGGCGATCACCGGCTACAAGGAGATCAATCTCCGCGCCCTGCGGATGCTGAAGCCCGGCGGCTTCCTCATCACCTGCAGTTGCTCGTACAACATCAGCGAAGGCATGTTCGCGCAGATTGTCTACGATGCCGCCGTCGATGCGGAGACGCACGTGACGATGGTCGAGAAGCGGATGCAGGGGCGCGACCACCCGGTGCTGCTCGGCGTGCCTGAGACGTACTACCTGAAGTGCTTCATCCTGCGGAAGGTCGGCTAGCAAGCGGAGCCGCTGCGGGACCCGGGCGCCCAAACCGGGCGGGAGACTTGCACATCAAGCCCAGGGGAGCGCGTACCAGCCGCAATTCCCAGCCTGAGTGCCGGAATGCCGCCATGTCCGGTCCTCAATGTGACGTCCGGTCGTAAGCTGGCCGTGGGAGTTCACCATGCCCACCTTCACTCGGGTTCTCTGCCCGGTCGATTTGTCCGAGACGTCCGGCCACGCCGTGAGCCTCGCCGCCGCGCTGACGGCCTCGCCGCCGTGCCAACTCACGGTGCAGTACGTGTATGTGCCGATGTTCATGCCCGTGCCGATGTTGCCCGTTCCTGGCGACCGGGTCCCGCCTGGCGAGTTCGACCGCGTTGTCGAGGATGTCCGGACGTTCGCCACGGCCGCCGGATGCCGGTCGGGAGTGCCCGTGGTTGTGGATGTGGGCCGGCCCGACTTCGAGATCCTGAAGCGGGCCGCCGAGGACACGGCCGACGTGATCGTGATGGGCACCCACGGCGCCGGTGGGTTCTCACACCTCGTCCTGGGATCGGTCACGGAAAAGGTTCTGCGGCAGGCCCCGTGTCCGGTGCTGGCGGTTCCGCCCGGTGCTCGGGCATCATCCGCCGTGCCGTTCCGGCAGGTCGTGTGTGCCGTCGATTTTTCGGACTGGTCGGTCGCCGCTCTGGACCTCGCCGCCTCGCTCGCGCATGAGACCGGAGCCACCGTCACTGCGGTTCACGCGATCGAATGGCCCTGGCGGGAGCCGCCAGCGCCAACGCTCACCGACCTGCCGCCAGAGCAGGCGGCCGCGCTCCTCGAGTTTCGGCGGTACACGTCGGAACGCGCGGTCGCGCGCCTGCGTGACGTGGTTCGCGACGTGGTGGCCGGCCGGTGTGAGACGTCAACCGAGATCGTGCACGGCAAGTCCCATATCGAGCTGGTGCGTGTCGCGTCGGCCAGACAGGCCGACCTGATCGTGATGGGCGTGCACGGTCGCTCCGCAATCGACCTTGCCGTGTTCGGCTCCACCACCAATCAGGTGGTCCGGCACGCCACCTGCCCTGTGCTCATCGTGCGCCGGTGATGGTTGCCCCCAGCCAGCGCCTCGCCTTCGACATCTCCGGAGACGCGCGGGTCGGCGCGGGCGAGCGACTGTTCCGGTTCCCCGCCTAGGCCGGCTCAGTCCACAATCGCCTGCATCACCGCGTTCTCGAAATCGCGGGTGACGCCCGTGCCCGGGGTCTGCACCATCAGCACGCCGATCAGCTTCTCCTTCGAGTCGACCCAGAAGTGGGTACCGAAGGCGCCGTCCCATCCGAAGCTGCCGTTCGACGTGCGGCGATTGGCGCGCACGTTGTCGAGCACCACCTCCATCGAGAGTCCGAAGCCCAGGCCCTCGGCGCGTCCGCCAGCGCCGGCGCCGGTGTAGAGCGTGCCGACCTGGTTCGTCGCCATGTACTCGATGGTGCGCGGACCGAGGATGCGCGTGCCGTTCAGCTCCCCGCCGTTCACGAGCATCTGCGCGAACTGCGCGTAGTCTTCGGCCGTCGACCAGAGACCGCCCCCTCCCGAGAAGAACGTCTTCGTGGCCAGCCAGGCCGGCGTGTCGGCCTTCTCGATCCCCTTCGGTGTCCGGTTGTACAGACCTGCGATGCGCGACACCTTGTCCGCCGGCACAAAGAAGCCGGTGTCCTTCATCCCGAGCGGCTCGAACAGGCGCTGCTTCAGGAACTGCTCGTACGTCTGGCCCGCTGCGATCTCGACGATGCGCGACAGGGTGTCCATGCCGGCAAGCAGGCTGTAGGTCCACTGCGAGCCAGGCTGGAAGTCGAGCGGCACCTTCGCGAGGTTCGGTACCTGGTCGGCCAGCGTCTTCGTCACGTCGCGCGGGGCGATGCGGCCGCCCAGCCGATTGCCCAGGCTGCCGCTCTCGAGTCCCGATGTGTGGGTGAGCAGGTCCTTCACCGTGATCTCGCGGGTCGCGGGCACGGAGTAATAGTCCGGTATCGGTGCAGGCTGCCCGGCTGGTACCGCAGGGGCGACGTATCCAGGCTTGATGACGGCCACCTGCGTGTCCTTGAAGGACGGGATGAAGCGGGAGACCGGATCGGTCAGCCGCACCTTGCCTTCCTCTATGAGCATCGCGATCGCCACGCCGGTCACAGGCTTCGACATCGAGGCGATGCGGAAGATGGCGTCCTTGCGCATCGGCGTCTTCGCATCGAGGTCCATCACCCCGTGCGCCTCGAAGTGCGCGACGCGACCACGCCGGGCGACCAGCGTCACCGCACCTGCGAGCTGACCCGCGTCCAGGTAGCGTTGCACGGTGTCGTGGATGCGCGGCAGGCGCGCGGAGGCCATGCCGACATCCTCAGGCTTCGCCGCGGCAGGAAGGCCGAGGCCGGCACCACGTGGTGTGGCAATCAGGGCGGCTGCCACGAGGGCAGCGGACACGACCGGACGAAGGGACAGGAGTTTCATCAGCCTCTTTCAAACTGTGGTCGGCGATGCACAGGACATGTCATGAGGATTAATAGGGCCGATCGACGGTCCGGTCAAGTGCTGACGTGATGGGCGGCCGAGCCGTGGACCTTCTGGTCGTCGGTTGTCGTCTTTGTCTCTTGAGACCGTACCCGCAGGACGCGGGGGTAGGATGGGACCGATGGATCCGGCGAACCTGTTTGGCGCCCTTGTGCGCGGCGCGCTCGTGGGCAAACCACACAAGCGGAGCAAGAAGGCGCTGCGCTACCTGACCGGCAATCGCGGTGGCCTGATCAATGCCACCACGATGATGACCGCTGCGGGCGTGGCGTGGGGATTGTTCGAGACCTGGCAGAACAGCCAGCAGGGGCAGGCAGCCACCAGCGGCCAGTGGGGTGGACACCCACCCGCCCCCGCGCCGCCGGTGCCGGTGCCGGTGATGACGCCCCAGGCACAGGGCCTGAGCGTCCCCCCGCCGTTGCCGGGCACGCCGTCTGCCTCCCAGACCGCCACGTCGGCGACGGACGTTCCGCCCGCAGTATTGCGGCTCGTTCGGCTCACCGTGTCGGCGGCGCGGGCCGACGGCGCACTCGGTGGCGACGAGCGCGAGGCCATCCTGGCGCAGGCGAGGTCGGTCGGCGCCGAGGCGTTCGTGCTGGGCGAGTTGGATCGCACGACGCCGCTGAGCGAGATCGTGGCCGGTGTTTCCGACGCGCGAGAGAAGGATGCGCTCTACGCGCTCGCATTCTCCATCGTGCGTGCCGATGACGGCGTCACCGGCGCCGAGCGGATCTATCTCGCGCAACTGGCCGCGCTGCTCGGGCTGGACGCCGCGTCGACGTCACGGCTCGAGCAGGAGATGGCCAGCCGGATCGACGCGCAGGACGACGCGAACTGAGCGCCTTACACACCCACACGCTCTTCAGGACGGATACGGACCTATGCCCCAGTGGTACATGGCGATCGGCGGCCAGCAGGTCGGGCCAGTCAGCCAGGACGACATCATCACCAGCCTCCGCAGCGGCAACATCACGGCCGACACGCTCGTGTTCACCGCCGGCATGAGCCAGTGGACGCCGCTCAAGGACGTGCCCGCGCTCGCGCCGTACCTGCCTGGCGCGTCGGCGCCCGCCCTGCCTGGCGCGATGCCGCCGCCTCCTCCGGGACGCCGCGCGCACGACATCGACTTCAAGATCGTCGGTGTCGAGATGCAGTTCGTGGAAGTGGAACTCGACCCGGGGGAGAGCGCGGTCGCCGAGGCCGGGTCGATGATGTACATGATGCCAGGCATCAGCATGGAGACCATCTTCGGCGACGGGAGTCAGCAGCCGCAGGGCGGCAGCGGGTTGATGGGGGCGCTGCTCGGCGCCGGCAAGCGCCTGCTCACCGGGGAAAGCCTTTTCATGACGGTGTTCACCAACAAGGGTGCGGGCAAGCAGCGCGTGGCGTTCGCCGCGCCCTACCCCGGCAAGATTCTCCCGATGGACCTGAGCACGCTCGGCGGCGAGCTGATCTGCCAAAAGGACTCGTTCCTCTGCGCGGCCCGCGGCGTCTCGGTCGGGATCGCCTTCCAGAAGAAGATCGGCGTCGGCATCTTCGGCGGCGAGGGCTTCATCATGCAGCGACTGCAGGGCGACGGCCTCACCTTCGTTCATGCTGGCGGCATGCTGCACTCGCTCGAACTCGGGGCTGGTGAAACCCTGCGCGTCGACACAGGCTGTATCGTCGCGTTGCAGCCGTCAGTGAACTACGACATCCAGTTCGTCGGCAACGTGAAGACCGCGCTGTTCGGTGGCGAAGGGCTCTTCTTTGCGACGCTCACCGGCCCAGGCACGGTCTGGTTGCAGTCGCTGCCGTTCAGCCGGCTGGCGAATCGCATCTACGCGGCCTCGGCGAAGGGCGGCGGCGGCCGGCGTGAGGAAGGCTCGGTCCTCGGCGGTCTCGGCGGGCTGCTGGACGGCGACAACAACTAGCCGCGCTGCGCACACCGCGTTACGGCCGCATGAACGTCCAGGCAAGGATGCGGCTCTGTTTCTGCCCCTGTGCCATGTCCACGGTGCGCACCTGCGTCGCTTGCGCACGCGCCAGGGCGCGCTTCAGCGGCGGCAGGCTGGCGCTCTTCGACACGAGGGTCGTGAACCAGAAGCAGAGCTGCGGACGCATCGCGCTCTCCGCGATCATCCGCTCGATGAAGCCCACCTCGCCGCCCGCACACCAGAGCTCGCCTGGCACCCCGCCGAAGTTGAGCCGCGCCGCCGTCGGCGCGAGCTTCAGGTTGCGGCGCTTGCGCGTCGATCCGGCGGCGGCCTCTTCGGCCGAGGCGTGGAACGGTGGATTACACATCGACGCGGCGAAGCGGTCGCTGGCCGTGGTGACGTTGGCGAAGCAGGCGAGCGGATCCGGCTGATGCCGCCCTTCGATCAGTGCGGTCACCGGTCGATTGATGCGCACGATCTGCCGCGCCCATCGGTGCGACGACTCGTCGCTGTCGGTGGCGAGGACGCTCCAGCCGTATTCGCTGGCGCCGAGCAGGGGATAGATGCAGCTCGCACCGGTGCCGATGTCGAGGATCGGCACGTCGGCACCGCGCGGAATGGCGTCCGCGTCTCCGCCCGAGAGCAGATCTGCCAGGTGGTGCACGTAGTCGAGGCGACCTGGAATCGCCGGACACAGCGCGCCCGTCGGCAGACTCCATTGCAAGCCGTAGGCGTCCTTGAGCAGCGCCTGATTCAAGGCCAGCACCGCCGCGGGATTCGCGAAGTCGACGGTGGCCTCACCGCGGGGGCTGCGCACCACGAAGGCGGCAAGCGCCGGATGCGCGGCGGTGAGGCGAGGGAAATCGTAGCCGCCGCCGAAGCGATTGCGCGCGTGCATGGGCGATCACATCGTACCGCGGCCGGCTGACCCGCGACTGAATACGGCCTCGCCAGCGAGCGCCTTTCAGTCCAACCGCGACGCAGCTACGCTCGTCGAATGACCGTATCCCTGACGGCCGTGACCGGCAGGCGCGCCCGCAAGTAGTAGATCTTCCTGCCCGAGCAACTGCACCGCGACCACGCGCTCTGGATGCCGCCCATCTACATGGACGAGTGGGACTACTTCAATCCCAGGAAGAACCGGGCCTTCGGCTACTGCGACACCACCATGATGCTGGCGTGGAAGGGCGGTCGCCTCGTCGGGCGGATCATGGGGATCATCAACCGGCGCCACAACGAGAAGACGCAGTCGCGCACCGCCCGCTTTGCCTTGCTCGAGACGACCGACGATCAGGAGGTGGCGCATGCGCTGCTGACGCATGTGGAGGAATGGGCTGGCTCGAAGGGGATGACGAAGCTCATCGGACCGTTCGGCTTCAATGACCAGGACCCGGAAGGCTACGGCAAAGAGACCGACTACGTCGTCTACAAGATTCCGCGAGGTCGGCCTCACCAGCACACGGCAATTGCATGGCGACATCGGCCCCCGTTCTCAGGCTGATGAACGAAACCTTCGAAGGAATCTACGGCTACTCTCCGCCCGACGAGCAGGAGACGCACGACCTGGCGAAGAAATACAGGATGCTGCTGGATATCCGCTTCCTCACGGTGGTGGTGAAGGACGAGGAAGTCGTTGGCTTCATGATTGCGATGCCGGATCTCTACGAAGGGAACATGAAGGCGAGAGGCCGGCTCTTTCCGTTCGGCTTCATCCATATCCTCCGGGCGGCCAAACGCTCCAGGCCGCTCGACCTCCTGCTGGCCGGAATTGCGCCGAAGTACCGCGGCCGTGGGATCGACATGCTCATGAGCCGCGAGATGCTGCGGCCGGCCATCACGGCCGGCATCGAGCACGTCGACAGCCACCACGAACTGGAAACGAACAGTCGCGTTCGCGCCGAGATGGAGCGCCAGCGCGGCCAGATCTACAAGCGGTACCGCATCTTCCAGAAGGCGCTCTGCGTCACGCCGCGACCCGCGTCAGTCGGCCCTCGCGCGGGTGCGAGAGGCCCGACATGGCGAGCGGGGACACGAGGGCGCCGTCGGTGAGGAAGGTGGCTTGTCGATTCGCCAGAGGGGGATTCGAGCGAGGTCTTGCCTCGTTCAAGCGCATTCGTGGTGCCACCCGATATCGGCGAGCTGTGGCCGTCCGTGCGCCACCTTCAAGTCTGTTCGGCGGTTCGCTCGGCGAAACGTCGCGTCTTTCGGTAAGATCCCTTTGTCCGCCGGGGGTATCCCGTACGTCGGGATTGAGATCAAACCCTTGGAACCTGACCGGTTAATACCGGCGAAGGGAGCGCGGGATATCCCGCCCTCATTCGCCCTCCCAGGAGTTCCGCAATGTCAGAGTTCGCGAAGGCCTATCCCAACTCGCGCAAAGTGCTGGTCGATGGCGCACGGGGTGTACAGGTGCCGATGCGCGAGATCGCGCTGTCGGGCGGCGAAGCGCCAGTCCGCGTCTATGACACCAGCGGTCCGCAGGACTACGGCGTGGCCAGCGGCCTGCCGAAGCTGCGCGAATCGTGGGTGGCGCCGCGCCGCGCGGCTGCCGCGAACGGCGGCCCGGTGACCCAGATGGAGTTCGCCCGCCGCGGCGAGATCACCGAGGAGATGGAGTTCATCGCCGTCCGCGAAGGGCTGCCGGCCGACTTTATTCGTGATGAAGTGGCGCGCGGCCGCGCCATCATCCCGGCCAACATCAATCACCTCGAGCTTGAGCCGATGATCATCGGCCGCAACTTCCTCGTGAAGATCAACGCCAACATCGGCAACTCTGCCGTGTCGTCGTCGATCGAAGAGGAAGTGGCGAAGCTGCAGTGGTCCACCCTCTGGGGTGCCGACACGGTCATGGACCTGTCGACCGGCAAGAAGATCCACGAGACGCGCGAGTGGATCGTGCGCAACTCACCGGTGCCGATCGGCACGGTGCCGATCTACCAGGCGCTCGAGAAGGTCGGCGGCCTGCCCGAAGACCTCACGTGGGAGGTGTACCGCGACACGCTGATCGAGCAGTGCGAACAGGGCGTCGACTACTTCACCGTGCACGCGGGCGTGTTGCTGCGGTTTGTGCCGCTCACGGCGCGCCGCCTGACCGGCATTGTTTCGCGCGGTGGATCAATCCT
>CALQBJ020000171.1 GCA_943328785.2 Bifidobacterium breve | reverse complement strand
TTCCTGCCGGGCGCCTGCGATGCGGTCGGCCGAGCGACCAGCGACGCCAAGCGCGCCAGCTGCGCAGCGGCCGAACGCGCGGTCTTCCGCTACTCGAAGTGGCCGACGCAGGCGATCACCTATCGCCTCGGCAAGGACGCCATCTACGCGATGCGCGAGGAAGCGGCGAAGGCGGCAGGCGCGGCGTTCTCGGCGAAGACGTTCCACCTCGAGTTCATCCGTCAGGGCACGATTCCGCCGGGCTACTTCAAGACCGCCCTACTGGAGACGCTGGCACCGGTCCGGACGCCGCGATAACCGGCGCGACGTCGCTGATGGCGGCGAAGACACCTGCACGCACAAAGGGCACGAGGGCCATCCGCGAGGATGACCGTCGTGCCCTTCGTGTGTCTGGATTGCGCGCGCCGCGATCTAGGGGCGCTTCGCCAGGTCGTTGATCTTGCGAGCGGCGCGCTGGAAGCGATCAGTGAGCTGACGCCGCGCCTCGTCCGGCACGAGGCCGAGCCGCGAGAGCTGCGTTTGCACCTGCCGCACTTCCTCCTGCGCCGCGCGCAGCCGGCTGTCGTCGTCGGGCTTGCCACCGATCGTGTTGGAGGCCAGTGCCTCCTTCAGCATCGCGGCGAGCCTGCTCGTCGGTGACTCGGCTTCGGCTGCCTGACCGGTCTTGCCGGCGAGCGACTCTGCCAGCGCCTCGACCTTGCTGACGAGCACGTCCATCCGCTTGCGGTTCGACTCCGGGTCCATGTCCGACCCGCCGAACGCCGCCGGCCACCGGTTGATGACGTGGCCGAATGCCAGAGCAAACTGCTGATCGAGCGCGCGTGCCCGATCGGGGTCGACGCCGCGCGACGCAATCTCCTGCTGCCACCGCGAGCGCAGCGCCCGCGCCGTGGCCAGCAGGTCCGCCGGCGCCTCGCTTCCCTCGGGCAGGGCGCCGACCGCCTCGACCTCGGCGCAAATGGCCTCGCGCGCCGCAACGCGTTCGGCGCGGGCCGTGTCGTGCCGCTGCGCGAAGCGCGTGAAGAACGTGTCGCACGCCGTGCGGAAGCGCAGCCAGATGGCTTCGGACCGCGACTTCTTCACCGGCCCGATGGTCTTCCACTCGGCCTGCAGTTGGCGGATTTCACCGGCCGTCTTGTCCCAGTCCGAACTCGGCGCGAGCGCTTCGGCCTTCTCGCAGAGCGCTTCCTTTCGGGCCAGGTTCTCGTTCCAGCTCGTCTTGCGCTCGGAGAGATCCTGGTGACGACGGGTGAAGAACCTGTCGCAGGCGCCGCGGAACCGCTCCCAGATCGCCTTCTCGCGACCGCGCGACACCGGCCCGATGGTCTTCCACTCGTTCTGTAGCGCCTTCAGCGCCTCGGAGGTCGTGATCCAGTCGGTGGAGTCGGAGAGCGCCTCGGCCTGTTCGCACAGCACCGTCTTCTTCGTGAGGTTCTCGGCACGCTCGGTGGACTGCACGGCGAAGTGCGCCTCGCAGCGGGCCCACACCTCGTCGTGGGCGGCCTTGAAGCGGCGCCAGAGCGCATCGGCCTGGGCACGCGGCACGTCGGCCGACGCCCGCCACTGCTCCTGCAGGTCACGCACTTCCTTGGCAGCGGCATCGAGGTCTTCGGTGGCCTTGAGCGCTTCCATCCTGGCGCAGAGCTGCTCCTGGATGGCGACGTTGGCGAAGCGCTTCCAGTCGTCGGCCTCGCGCAGTTCCTGCACCTTCGGCGTGAGCGCGGCCTGCACGGCCTTGAGCCGCGTCATGACGTCCTCGAAGTCCTGCTTGGTCGGCAGCGGCGGCATCGCCCCGAAGGCGTTCTTCACGTCCTTCAGCGCGCGGTCGGCGGCCTTCAGCGTGAGGTCGTCCTTGGCGGCAAGCGGCTCGACGCGGCCGAGCAGGTTGTGCATGCGAGCCAGCGCCTCCTTGCGGGCGCGGGCATCTTCCTCGCGCGCCTCGGCGTCGCGCCCGCCCATGCGGCCGGTCGCGTCGTTGTAGCGCGCCAGCACCTCGCCGTCCACGTCGATGCCAAGCGCGGTGTCACTCCATTCGCGGCGCACCGCGTTGAAGCGCTTGCGCGCCGACTGCAGGTTCTCGTCGGCGGCGGCCGCTTCGGCCTCGACCACCAGTTCAGCCAGCCGGCCGGTGCGACGCTCGCGGTCGCGCTGCAGCGCCTCCTGCTCGGCGGCTTCGCGCGCGGCACGCGCGTCGTCTGTCTCGGCCGGTGCAGCTGGTTCGACCGGCGCGGCCGGCGCCTCAACCGGTGCGTCCGCAGTGACCTGTTCTCGCAGGGGATCGCCGTGCGGCGGTGTCGTCATTTCAGCCTCCGTCGCTTCAACCGCCCGTGCGGCCGCGGCTGCGGTCATGGCGGCCTCGGTGGCCGCCGCCGCTGCCTCGCGCGCGGCACGTTCATCGGCCTCGCGCATGTTCGAACGCGCCCGCTTCGACGCGCTCTTGTTCCGGCCGCGCAGCTCCACCTGTTCGAGCTCGGTGCGGTCGGTGATGAGGTCGAGCGCGGCCAGCGCCGTGTCCTTGAAATCGCTGTTCATCGCGATGGCCAGGAGCTCGTCGTGCGAGCCCTGCTCGCGAACCTGCTCGAACGCACGCATGCGGATCGGCTCGAGCCCCGCATGACGCGCGACCGAGGCGAGCGCGTGCACGTCCGTGATGCGGGCGAGCGCGCGTGCCGCCGAGGCTTCGCGGGTGGCCGACTTCGCAATCTGGCCGAGTGCCTTCGGATCGGTGAGGGCGTCGATCGCCTGCTGGCTCTCCGGTTCGCCGACTTCTTCGAACGCCTCGAGCGCGAGGTCGCGCAACATCGCCGTGGCCTGGGCGCAGACGCTGTCGTCCTTGTCCTCGCGCAGCACCACGGCCAGCGTCGCCGGGTCCATCAGCTTGGCCACCGCGGCCTTGCGCACACGCGGGTCGTCGTCCTCGCGGGCAGCGGCGGCGATGGCCTCTTTCTCGGACAGTGGCAACTCCTCGACGAAGGCGACGCGGACGTTGGGATCGGAATGTTTGTCGCGGGACTGGGCACGGAAGCGATCGAGCAGTGTCATGGGATTCTCCAGCCTGGCCGGGAGGCCAGCTTGTGAGGGCGGACCCGTCAGGGCCGCCGCGAAACTCCGAAACGTTCGAGCGCCGCCATAATGTCGGCGCCGTGATTGCCGAACCGAACCTGGCGATCGATCGCCAAGACTCGGCCGTCGGCACCGATGTAGACCGTCCATCGGCTCGGCAACCCGAGCGGACCGAGGACACCGTAGGCACGTGCCACGGTGGACTCAGGGTCGCTCAGGATGGGGAATTCGATCCCGGTAGACGCGGCAAACTCGCGATTGATCTCAACGGTATCGCAACTGGCCGCAAAAATAGCAGCATCGAACGCACCAAGCGCACGTTTCGACATCCCGATCGACCGGCATTCGGCCGTGCAGCCGGCCGTGAACGCCTTCGGAAACCAGGCGACGACGACGACCTGGCCTCGTAAATCGGCCAGTCGGTAGGTCCGGCCATCGGAGGCCGGCACCATGAAATCGGGCGCGGCGTCGCCGACGACGAGTTCAACTCGGGGAGCTTTCCCCCGACTCAGCAGGCTCGTGACGGCCGTTCCGATGGCCGACAGCAGCGCGCCGGTCTGGCGCAACGCGTTCACCGACGTCTTCTCCTGCTCCCTGGCGCCCCGACGCCCCCCGCCATTCTATGCACAACCCCGCAGCCCATCGGGTACTCTCATTGCAAACTCATGGTGACAATGTCCCACAGTCCAAAAAGGCGGATCCTTCCGGCGCTGTCACTGCTGCTCGCGTTGACGAGCGCCTGCGCGAAGAACGACAGCACGGGCGGCAGCCCCACGTCACCGAGTGGCCCGCCGGCGGCCGGGTCGGCGCTGGTCTACTCGGCAGTTGGCGCAAGCGATGTCATGGGCATCGGCTCGACGAGCCCGTGCTTCATCTTCGAGGACTGTAACGGGACTGGCTACGTCTGGGTGGCCGCACGCCAACTGAAAGCCAGCGGCTACACGGTGAGCGTCGGCAACCTGGGTATTCCGGCCTCGGTGATCAGCCGCTCCTTCCAGGATCTGGGCACGCACTACGGCCGCATCATCGGCGGCAACATCATCGAGCAGGAAATGCCGTTCGTGCGTCGCGATGCGTCGTTCGTCACGGTATTTACCGGGGCCAACGACGTGAACACGGTCACCGCTGCGCTCGGCGGCGGCGCCGGCGGCAGCAACCAGACGGCCTACATCGACGACAAGGTGTCGACGTTCGGCACCGACTTCGCGACCCTGATGAACGGCATCCGCACCCGCGCGCCGCAGGCCCGCATCATCGTCCTCAACCTGCCGAACCTGGCGGCGCTCCCCTACCTGGCCACTGCGTCGCTGGCCCAGAAACAGGCGGCGCAGCGCGCCTCGGTGCGGATGACGACAAATGCGATCAACGCACAGGAGGGTGTCACGGTCATCGACCTGATGTGCGATACGCGCGTCTACGCGGCATCGTTCTACTCGTCGGACGGCTTCCATCCGAACGACACCGGCTACGCGGTCCTCGGCGCCGAAGTTGTCAAAGCGCTGACAAGTTCGTCATACGCCGCGCCGCGCGCCAGTTGCTCGCAGATGACGCTGTACTGAGCGGCCTCGCCGTGAAATCGCTCCGCACGGAGGTCGGGTCGGCTCAGGACAGATACCCGTGACCTTCCTTACCGTGATCGAGCGCCTCGCCCGCGACTGGCGCGCGCCGCTGCCGGGGGCGCCGGCGCAGGCGCTGATGGCCCCGCAGCGACGCGGCGACTGGCCAGCCGGCATCGACGCGACGTCGGCGCGGCATGCCGCCGGCTTGCTGCTGCTGTTTCCGGTCGACGGCCGTGCGCACGTGATCCTCACCGTACGCTCGGCGCACGTGCGGCACAGCGGACAGGTGTCGCTGCCTGGCGGCGTGATCGAGACGGACGAGACCGTGGAGCAGGCCGCGCTGCGCGAGGCGCGCGAGGAAATTGCCCTCGCCACAAACGACGTCCGGCTGCACGGACGGCTGACCCCACTCGACATCCCGGTCAGCGGCTTCCGGCTGCATCCGGTGGTCGCCACCCTTCCTTACGCACCGGCAGTCGCACCGTCAGACCGCGAGGTGGCTCGCATCCTCCAGGTGCCGGTCGATACCCTGTTCGAGCCGGCCACAGTGCAGTGGCGGCCGATGCGCCGGGGCACGGTCACGCTCGATGTGCCCGGCTTCGAAGTGGACGGTGCGGTCATTTGGGGAGCCACCGCGATGGTGCTGGCCGAGTTCCTCGCCGTGCTTGGCTGGGCAGGCCCAGCCAGGCGATCCTGAATTCGTGCACATCCTGCACGTTTCAATCGTCACGCTTGGCGTATTCCATCTTTTACGACAAAGCTGACGCTATCCCCTTGCAGATCCTGCACGGCATTGGAATAATGCAAAAACCGAACGGCAGTGGTGTACCTGCGCGATAGAATCGCCGGGCCGCCGTTCACGGCAATCATTCATTTCAGTTCGGTCATTGACGAAGGGGGACGCGATGGGTTCCGCAGTGTTGGGCGAAGCGATCAGCGCAATTCGCGACTGGTCCGTGGCTAAGGAAGGGACGCCGGCCGTCCGTTCGGAATTTACGTTCGGCAGCCTGGTTTTCAACGACGCGGAACAGCAGAAGCGTCTGCCGAAGAAGGTGTACGAGGCGCTGCGCCGCACCATCGTGCAGTCCGAACCGCTCGACGGCTCGGTGGCCGACGCGGTCGCCAAGGCCGCGAAGGAATGGGCGGTCGAGCACGGCGCGACCCACTACACGCACTGGTTCCAGCCGCTGACCGGCATCACGGCCGAGAAGCACGACTCCTTCCTCAACCCGACCGCCGACGGCAAGGCCGTCCTCGAGTTCTCGGGCAAGGAACTGGTCAGGGGCGAGCCCGATGCGTCGAGCTTCCCGTCGGGCGGCCTGCGCAGCACCTTTGAGGCGCGCGGCTACACGGCGTGGGACCCGACCAGCCCGATGTGGCTGCTCAAGAGCGGTGGCTCGGTCACCCTCGTCATCCCGACAGCGTTCCTGAGCTGGACCGGTGAGGCGCTCGACAAGAAGACGCCGCTGCTCCGCTCGATGGATGCCCTCTCGAAGCACGCGGGGCGCATCCTGAAGCTGTTCGGTTCGAAGTCCGCGCGGGTCACCACGACCTGCGGCCCCGAGCAGGAATACTTCCTGATCGATCGCTACTTCTACCTCTCGCGTCCCGACCTGATCAACGCCGGCCGCACGCTGTTCGGCGCGGCGCCGCCCAAGGGCCAGGAACTGGAAGATCAGTACTTCGGTGCGATCCCCGACCGCGTCCTCGCGTACATGTCGGAGTGCGAAACCGAGCTCTACGCGCTGGGCGTGCCGGTGAAGACGCGCCACAACGAAGTGGCGCCGAGCCAGTACGAAATCGCGCCGGTGTTCGAGACCTCGAACATCGCCACCGACCACCAGATGATGGTGATGGAAACCCTGAAGCGCATTGCGCCGAAGTACGGCCTGGCGTGCCTGATGCACGAAAAGCCGTTCGCCGGCGTCAACGGCTCGGGCAAGCACCTCAACTGGTCGATGAGTGATGACCAGGGCAACAACCTGCTGTCGCCTGGCCAGAACACGCACGACAACGTCCAGTTCCTGGTGTTCTGCGCGGCGGTCATCCGCGCGGTCAACAAGTACCAGGGTCTGCTGCGCGCGACCATCGCCAGCGCCGGCAACGATCACCGACTCGGCGCGAACGAAGCGCCGCCCGCCATCATCTCGATCTTCCTCGGCGACATGCTGACGGATATCTTCGAGCAGATCGAAAAGGGTGGCGCGAAGTCGACCAAGAGCGGCGGCATGCTCGACACCGGCGTCGGCGTCCTGCCGAAGCTGCCGCGCGACGCGGGCGACCGCAACCGCACCAGCCCGTTCGCCTTCACCGGCAACAAGTTCGAGTTCCGCGCGGTGTCGTCGAACCAGAGCATCGCCTACCCGAACATCGCGCTGAACGTCGCGGTCACCGAGTCGCTCGACTTCATCGCGACCGAACTCGAGAAGGCCGTCGCGGCCGGCAAGAAGGTCGAACAGGCCGCCAGCGAACTCCTGCCGAAGATCGTCAAGGAGAACAAGCGGATCATCTTCAACGGCAACGGCTACTCCGCCGAGTGGGCCAAGGAAGCGGCCAAGCGCGGCCTGCTCAACCTGAAGAACACGGTCGATGCCCTGCCGCAGTGGGCCTCGAAGGACGCCGTCGCGCTGTTCGACAAGTACAAGGTACTCAACGAGCGCGAAGTCCACTCCCGCTACGAGATCATGGTCGAGACGTACAACAAGACCGTGAACGTCGAAGGCCAGCTGACCGTGCTGATGGCGAACCGCTACGTGCTACCGGCCGCGCTCGAGTACACCAAGCAGGTCGGTCAGACGGTGGCGGCGATCAAGGCGGGCGGCAGCTCGAGCGACGAGCCCAAGAAGTTGCTCGACCAGATGGCCAAGCTGACCGACGAGTTCAAGAAGCGGACGGACAAGCTCCAGACCGCGCTGGATCATTCTGGCGCGTCGGCCGAGAAGCACGCCAAGCACTTCCGCGATGCGGTCATCCCGGCGATGGTTGCGCTCCGCGCCACGAGCGACGCGCTCGAGAGCATCATCCCGCACGACCTGTGGCCGCTGGCCACGTACCGCGAAATGCTGTTCATCAAGTAGGCATCTCGCGTGGCTTCAGGCTCCGGGCTTCAGGCTCTGGGCCAGAACACAGAAAAGGGCGCTGCGGTTTCGACCGCAGCGCCCTTTGTTTTTAGTCGCAGGTCGCAGGTCGCAGGTCTTCAGTCACTCGCGACGTGTGACTTGCGACCAGGGACTGGTGACTATCTCATCTGCCTGAGCGTCGCGGCGTCGACCGCGCACGACACCGTTCCGGTCTTGCCGATCATGTCGATCGTGATGCCGGCCGTCGGCGCGAACGGGGCGAAGTCGAAGGTGAAGCGTCCGGTCGTCAACTCGCGCGCCGTCGGCGTCACCGGCTTGCCGCCGCGCTTCAGCACGAAGTCGGTCAGCGTGTTCTTCGAGCCGCGGGCTCGCGTCACGCCGATGGTGATCCGCGTGCGCTGCGCCTCGGCGTAGTTCGGCTGTGGCGCCGGCTGCTTCTGGCCGACGACGCGCCACACCTCGTACGCCACCGACTTGTACGGGGTGTACATGGCGATCTCGAAGTCGGCGTTCGTGCACAACCCCGTATCCCAGAACACGCAGGCCGGGTTCCCGCCCTGCTTCCCGCACTCGATGGCGTTGTAGTAGCTCTCGGCGTTGATCGGCAGGATCCCCTTGCCCCACGCCGGCTTCGCCCCGGGAGCAATCGCCCCTTTCAGCTGGACGGGGGCCTGCGCGGAGACGCTGGCCACCGACGCGGCCATCAGCGCGGCCCAGCCGATGCGGACACACACAGCAGTGAATCGAGTCATCACGCGGGAGTATAGACCGGCCGCGCCGCGCAGCGTCCAGCCTGGCGGCGGCTGCATTACACTGCCGCCATGCTTGCCACCATCGCCCTCGCCGCAGCCCTCGGCTACGCCCATCCGGAGCAACTGGTCGACACCGCCTGGGTGGCGGCGCATGCAAACGACGCGAACGTGCGCGTGCTCGATGTGCGGCGCGCCGGCTACGCCGACGGGCACATCCCCACTGCGCTGTGGCTCGACCCCGAGTCGATTCGCGACGCCGCGAAC
>CALQBJ020000170.1 GCA_943328785.2 Bifidobacterium breve | reverse complement strand
CGGCGACACGCTCAAGGCGTTCCGCGAGCGAGTCGCCCCTGGCGCCCGCGCGGCATTCGACACCGGTGCGTCCGCCTTCTCCGCTGGCGAACTCGTGAAGGCCGAGGCAAGCCTCAAGTCGGCCCTCGACACCGACAGCGAGAACGCCTCGGTGCTCGCCTATCTCGCCGCGGTGTTTGCCGCGGCGGGGCGCGACGACCAGGCGACCGGTGCGTGGCAGACGTCGCTCATCGACGGCTCCGATTTTCCCGAGATCTACGTGTGGCTGGCCGACGCGCTGATGCGCGAGCGGCGCATGGCCGAGGCGCGCAGCGTGCTCGAAGAGGCGATGGCGAAGTGGCCTGGTGACCTCCGCTTCGTGAGGCCGATGGCACTCATCTCCGCCACCTTCGGCCAGGGGCAGCTTGCCGTGCAACTTCTGGCGCGCTACCTCGAGGCGAACCCGGCCGAGGTCGAGTCGCTGCAGCTCGGTGTCGAGTGGATCTATCACCTCAAGCTTGCCCGCACGGCGGCCCGGTCGCCAGCGGCGGACGTCACGCTCGCTCGCACCTGGGCCGACGCCTACATCACGGCCAGGGGGCCGCAGCAGCCGCTGGTGCGCCGCTGGATGGATTTTCTCGAGAAGAAGTAGCCGACCACGTCGCTGGCCCGAACCGCTGTGGCGGTGCGACACCTCGAGACAGCGGTCGGGCGGGTGAGGCCGGTGAGGCGGGCCGGGCAGGCTGGGCTGGCGAGATGGGTTGGACTGCTTCAGCCCTCCACCCGACCCACCTGCCTTGCCCGCCCGACCTGCCCTGAGTACTACCGGTTCCCGAAGTCGTCGTCGTTCTTGTTGACCGGCTTGCGCGAGCGCGGCGCGGGCTTCTTGGCCGCCGGCTTCTTGGCGGCAACCGCCTTCTTCGCACCACCGCCCGAGCGGCTGCGCGACGGGGCCGGCGCCGGAGCGACCGGCGTAGAGGCCACGCTGCCCGTGCGGCCCGCGCGGGTCCGCGGTGCGCGCGGCTTGGCGCGACCGAGCAGTTCAGCCGTCGTGTCGACGACCGACACGGGTTCGATCTCGATCACGTCCGGCTCGCTGCCGTCCGAGACATCCATCAGCACCAGCTGCATATCGTCGGCGAGTTCCGCCAGCGGCGAATCCGGATCGGCGACGTTGCCGTTCGCTTCCTCGGGTTCCCGCTGCGGCGCGTTCTCCGGCTTGGCCATGTTCGTGCCCTGGAAGACCCGCAGGCCGCCACGGCGATCGCGTTCGATGCGCACGAGGCCGTCGCGCTGGCAGGCCTTGAGCAGATCCATCAGCCCGCCGAACCCGTAGCGGCGCTCGTCGAGGTTGCCGGCACGGAGAATCTGCTTCACGTTGCGCAGATACATGGGCCAGCGAGCGTTCGTCGCGGCGCCAAGCAACTGCGCCGCCTCGCGCACGCCGTCGGCGTTCTCACCCAGCTTCGAGAGCGGCTCGGCTCCAGGAGCGGCGGTTGACGGCTCGGCCTGAACCTGCGCCTGCGGCGCCTGCTCGCCCGCGGGCCGGAACGCCACGACGTTGTCCGCCGTGTCGCCCAACTGCGGCGCGTCGCCTTCGGCGCGTGGCTTCGGCACGTCGCCCTCGTCGGCAAACGCCGGATTGAGTTCCACCATCACACTCCGTCCGGAGTGCTTCAGCAGGACGAGTCCGGCCTGCGCCAGCTTCTCGACGAAGTCGAGGAACGACGAGGCGCCGTAGCTGCGCTCCGAGAACGTGGAGTCGAGCTGCAGCAGCGTGCTCTTGAGGAGTCCGGTCTGCGGCGACACTTCGCGGTCCGCGAGGATCTTGAGCGCGCGGCGGACGACCGGAATGGCCTGAGCCATCGGGAAGGCCTGCGTGCTGTTCTGCTGGGCTTGCGTCGGCTTGTCGCCCGAGCGCGGTGGGCGCGAGGACGAGGGGCGCCGGATAAGGTTCTCGTAGGCGATGAACTCGTGGCAGTTCCGCTGCAGGATGACGCTCGTGAACGAGCGGCCGCCGACGACGAACACCTTCTTGTCGTACTGCTTCAGCTTTTCGACCAGCGACAGGAAGTCGCTGTCGCCGCCGACGATAACGTAGGCGTTGATGTGGGGGTGGGTGAACGCCATCTCGAGGGCATCCAGCGCGAGATTGATGTCCGCGCCGTTCTTGTCGCCGCCCGGGGTGAGGTTGCGCTGCACCAGCCTGATGGCGTGCTGCGTGAGGTTGCGGCTGTACTCGCCAGCGCGGGTCCAGTCGGCGTAGGCAATCTTCGTCACGACTTCGCCGCGCTCCTTGAGCGCCTCGAGAATGATGCCGATGTCGAAATGCTCGCCAAGGGTGGTCTTCACACCGATTTCGATGTTGTCGAAGTCGATAAAGACCGCGATGTTGGTACGTTCCGGATGAGGCAAAACTAATCCTTGTTATGGATGTATGCGCCCGCGTGCCAGCAGGGTGCTGTGAGCCGGGGCCGACCGTCAGCCGCTGGAATCCAGCGATCGTGCGCAGCGGTCGTAGCGCCGGGGCTCTCACCGGGGCACCCCGATTCTACCCGAAGTTCGGCGTTGTCAAGGGCGAACGTCATCCCACTCGTGCTCCTCCCCCACCCCAACCCTCATCCCCACCCTCGCGCCTCCCCGGTGAGACTGCGTAAGCTACACGCCTCTCCGGTGTAAGGAATGCACGGTTCAGCAGCCGGCGACGCGCAAGATCGCAAAAAGCCCAGCGATTCCGCCGGTCCCTGCGGACGAGCCGCCGGCACGACGCTCGCTATGGGGACGGCAACGCAGGGCGCACGACAGCGCCCATCCCCCCCGGAGCGTGCATGCGGTATTGGTCTGCCTTCGTTCTTGCTGGAATCGTGCTCGCCCCTGCCGCCGGACTTGCCTCCCCCAGGCCCGACGATAGCGGGGTGACGCAGCCGACGGCCCCAGCGGCCCTGGTGCTGCCGATGGAAGGCCGGTTGCTGGCGCTCACCGCCGTGCGCAACGGGGCGGACCCGCAACCGGTCGTCCAGGTAGTTCCCGAGCGCGACCCCCGGCGGGCCGTCCTCTCCTCGCTGCACGCCGTCACCGGCGTCGTCCAGACCTACGACGGGATACTGACGATGCGGGTGTTGCGGGCGGGAGGGGTGGAAGCGAATCCGCTGATGAAGCCGGTGACGCGAAACGAAGGCACGATGCTCGGCGTGAAGATCGCGGCGGCGGTGGCGACGGTCATCGGCACCGAGACCTTGTGGCGCGACAACCACCGCGTGGCCGCCATCGTCACCGCCCTCGTGGCGAACAGCGCGATGGCGATGACCGTCCGGCACAACGCGCACGTGCTGGCGACGCTCGAGGGGCGGTAGCACAGGCGCGACGTACGACGTCCTCTTCGGCACGTTCTGTCTGGGTCGGCGAACGTGACGGCGCCCTGGGAAATCGTACGTCGCGCCAGTCCTACGACAGCGGCTGCGGCACCGGCGGTGTCGGCCAGAGGACGCGCGTGAATCCGCCGCGCTGCAGCAGTTCGCGCCCGCGCCCGCCGCGACCGGTCACCTCGTACTTCGTGGTGCTGACCGTCTGCTCGGCGCCGCGCGTCGTCTCCACCGTCAGCAGGTCGCGATCGCCGGTGGAGGCGATGAAGCCCAGCACCTTGTCCTCGTCCGACAGCTTGATGAGGATGACCCCCTTGCCCGGCCCAGCCAGGTAGTTGATCTCCTCGATCGGGCAGAGCATGCCGCGCGCTTCGGCCGTGGCGGCAATCATCGTTTCCTTACCGGTGACCCGATCGACGCCCACCACTTCGGCACCGTCGGCCGGACGCGCGAAGCGCCGGCCCGCGCGGGTGCTCACCTCGACGAGGCCGTCGAGGCCGAACCGCAGCGCGTAGCCGTCGCTCGTCACCGCCACCGCATGCACCGGGGCCGAGTCCCCCTCCCGCTTCGGCGTGATGTCGCCAATCACCCGCGGGTCGAGGCTCATGGCGGCGATCACGCGCTCGCCGTCCTTGAGCTTGAACAGGCGCTGGATCGGTTCACCGTAGCCGGTAGAGGCCGGCACGTCGACGATGCGCGCGGTGTAGGCCGCACCGAAGTTGCTGAAGAAGACGCAGGTGGCGCGGGTGCTGCCCGCACACGCCGCCAGCACCTGGTCGCCTTCGCGCAGGCGCGTGGTGGTCATGTCCTTCACTTCCTTCTGCCGCTTCACCCACCCGTCGCGCGACACGATAACGACATTGTCCTCATCGATGATGAAGTCGTCGGCCGAGTACTCGGGTTCGCCCGTGTCGCTGGCGATGACGGTGCGGCGCTTGTCGCCGTACTTCGCGGTCACCTCGTCGAGTTCCGTGCGCACCATCGTCCAGCGCCCCTGCTCGTCGCCGAGGAGCCCCGTAATCTCGCCGGCGCGCCGGCGCTTCGCGTCCAGTTCCTGGCGGATGATCAGGATTTCGAGGCGGGCGAGCCGGTAGATCTTCAGTTCGAGGATGGCGTCGGTCTGGTCAGCGTCGAGGCCGAACTGCGCCATGACCGTCTGCGCCGCATCGGCCTTGCCGTCCGACTTGCGGATGATGCGGATGATCTCGTCGAGCGCGTCGAAGACCTTCTCGAACCCTTCGAGGAGGTGGATGCGCTTGTTGAGCGCCGTCAGTTCGTGCTCCAGCCGCTTGGTGATCACCTCGAGGCGGAAGTGGAGGAAGTGCCAGAGGATCTGCTTCAGGTCGAGCCGTTCGGGACGGCCGACCTCGGGATTGTGCTCGACCGGCACGAGGCAGGTGAGGTTGACCGCGAAGTTGATCTGCAGCGGCGTGTGCTTGAACAGGTACGCCATGATCATCTTCTCGTCGGCGTCCTTCTTCATCTCGAGCGCGACGCGGACGTCTTCCGTCGACAGGTCGCGCACATCCGTCAGTTGCGGCAGCTTGCGGCCGATCACGACGTCGGCGATGCGCTCCACCAGCTGCGACTTGTTGACCGTGTACGGAATGCTCTCGATGTAGATCGTCTTGGTGGTGCGCGTCTCCGGCCCCATGCTCCAGGTGCCGCGCAGGCGGACCGAGCCCGAGCCGGTGCGGTAAATCTCCTGCAGTTCCTCGGTCGAGTTGAGGATCTGTCCGCCCGTCGGAAAGTCGGGACCCTTGACGTAGCGGCAGAGCTGCGCGTTCGTGATGTCCGCGTTGTCGAGCAGCTTCGTCAGCGCCGTGCACACCTCCTTGAGGTTGTGCGGCGGGATGTTGGTGGCCATGCCGACCGCGATGCCGGTCGCGCCGTTCACGAGCAGGTTGGGGATGCGCGCGGGCAGCACCACCGGTTCGATCTTCGTGCCGTCGTAGTTCGGGCGGAAGTGCACCGTCGACTGATCGATTTCGCTGAGCATCTCGTCGGAGATGCGCGCCAGCCGGCACTCGGTGTAGCGCATGGCGGCGGCGCTGTCGCCGTCGAGCGAACCGAAGTTGCCGGACCCGTCGATTAGCGGATAGCGCAGCGAGAACGACTGCGCCATGCGGACGAGCGTTTCGTAGAGCGCCGAGTCGCCGTGCGGGTGGAAGTTGCCCATGACGTCGCCGACGACCGTCGCGCACTTACGGTGCCGGTTGTCGGCCGTCAGGTTCTTCTGCCACATCGAGAAGAGGATGCGGCGCTGCACCGGCTTGAGGCCGTCGCGGACGTCCGGCAGGGCGCGGGAGGTGATGACCGACAGCGCGTAGTTCAGATACCGGGATTGCGCCGCTTCATGGAGGGCCACCTGCGTCGTGGAACCGGCGCCGCCGCTCGGGGGGACCGGGGGGCGACCGGAGTCGCGGCTGCCGCCGTCCTGTGGATCTGCCGCATCGAACAGCGTCGGGTCGTCACTCTTCTTGGCCACAGCCTCTCATTGTACCAGCCGGTGCCGGGACGGCCCCCGAACGCTTTGACCCGATCGGGCCGACGGACTACGCTACACAGGCACCAGGGCCGGGGCGCGCGCGTTGCCGGGGCTTCGCGCCTCGACCTTCCGCGACGGGCACGCACGGTCCGCGAACCAGCGAACACGAGATGAACAACTACGAGATTGCAGTCCTGGCCGGTGATGGCATCGGTCCCGAAGTCATGCAGCAGGCGGTGCGCGTCGTCGACGCAGCCGGCAAAATGTTCGGCTTTGCCGCGACGTGGCAGCCGATGGATGTCGGTGGCGCCGCCATCGACAATCACGGCGAGGCGCTGCCGGCGGCTACGCTGAAGGTGTGCGAAGAGAGCCAGGCGATCCTGTTCGGGTCGGTCGGTGGCCCGAAGTGGGAATCACTGCCGCCAGAGAAGCAGCCGGAACGCGCGTCGCTGCTGCCGCTGCGGAAGCACTTCGACCTCTACTGCAACTTCCGCCCGGCCCGTGTCTACAAGGCGCTGACCTCTGCCTGCCCGCTGCGCGCCGACATCATCGGTGACGGCTTCGACATCCTCGTCGTGCGCGAGTTGACGGGCGGCGCCTACTTCGCCCAGCACGCCGATGGCAAGGGCCGCTCCGGCAGCGGCCCCGACGAACGTGCGTGGGACACCAAGGAATATTCGCGCAAGCAGATCGAGCGCATCGCCCACAAGGCGTTTCAGGCGGCGCGGACACGGCGCCACAACGTCATCTCGATCGACAAGGCGAACGTGCTCACGAGCATGGTGTTCTGGCGCGAGATCGTCACGGCGATCGGCACGCAGTACCCGGACGTGACGCTGTCGCACATGTACGTGGACAACGCGGCGATGCAGCTCGTGAAGAACCCGCACCAGTTCGACGTCATGCTGTGCGGCAACATGTTCGGCGACATCCTGTCCGACGAGTGCGCGATGCTGACCGGCTCGATGGGGCTACTGCCGTCGGCTAGCCTGGCGGAAGGGTCGTTCGGACTCTACGAACCGGCGGGCGGGACCGCGCCTGACATCGCAGGGAAGGGGATCGCCAACCCGATCGCCCAGATCCTGTCGGCCGCGCTGATGCTGCGTTTCTCGTTCAAGGAACTCGACGCCGCGAGCGCCATCGAGGCAGCGGTCTCGAAGGCGGTGGACGGCGGCATCCGCACCGGCGACATCATGACGCCGGGTGCGACCAAGGTCGGCACGGCGGCCATGGGCGACGCGATTCTCGCGAACCTGTAAGGCACTGACTACAGGGCCGGCGAGTCGTCCTTCGACTTGCCGGCTCAGTCCCGCCCGCCGCGCCGTTCGCCGATTTCGGCAAACAGCGGCCTCGCCCCGGCGAGTGACGGCCGGCTGCCAGCGGCGGCCGGCTTTCGGCTATGCTCGTCGGTCATGAACCGAATCAATCGACTCATCACCGTGGCTGCGGCGGCGCTGTTCGTCGCGACGGCGACCTTTGCCGTGCAGGCGCAGGACGTGCCGGCTGAGATCCTCGCGTGCATCTCGAGCGGCAGCACCAAGATCGGGCGCTCGTTCATTCAGCATCCCGATCCTGCGAAGCTGGCTGTTGCGCTGAAGGCCTACGAGGCGAAGAGCACCGACTATCCCGAAGGCACGATCGTCCGGATGATCCCGGGCGAGGCGATGGTGAAGCGGACCAAGGCGGCCTTCCCGCAGAGCAACGGCTGGGAGTACTTCGCGCTCGCCGTGACGCCGCAGGGCACCACCGTGAAGGCGCGAGGCTACGAGGCGTCGAACGGCCTCGGCACCTGCCAGAACTGCCACTCCGGCGCGGCCAAGGGCGACTACATCTGCGCCAGCGGCGGCTGCACGGCCGTGCCGCTGACCGACGAGCGCATCGTGGCCATCCAGAAGGCCGACCCGCGCTGCGCCCAGTAGCGGCACCGCCTCCGCCAGGAGGCTACGGCGAGTCGAGGTTACTTCTGGAACGGAGCCGTCGGCAGGTCCATGCGGCGGCTCCACTCCTCCCACGATCCCAGATAATTCCGCAGGCGGTCGAAGCCGACCAGGTGTAAGGCGAACAGATCGACGGCCGAGCGGTGCCCCACCCAGCAGTACGCAATCACCTCATCTGACGGCGCGAGCCCCTTCGCGGCGTAGAGCGCGCGCAGGTCGTCCGCCGGCTTGAAGGTCTGTGTCTCAGGGTCCAGCAGGTCTTCCCAGTAGACCGGGATGGCTGACGGGATGACGCCGCCGCGACTGCTCAGGCGCGTATCGCTGCCGTCCATCTCGGCGACCGTGCGCGCGTCGAGCAGTGTCGCCCTCCCGATTGCGCCCTTCACATCGTCGAGCGTGGCGAGCCACGCCCGGTTCAGCGTAGCCCTGAACACCGCCGCCGGCACCTGTGGCACGACGGTGGTGGTTGGGCGCTTCTCGGCGACCCAGGCGACCCAGCCGCCGTTCACCAGCGCCACGTCCTGGTGTCCGTAGGCGTTCAAGGCCCACCACAGGCGCGAGGCGAGCAGTCCGCCGCGGTCGTCGTAGAGGACGATGCGCGTGCGGTTGGAGATGCCGAGGCGTGACAGCGACTGCTCGAACGCCGCTTGCGGCTGCAGGTAGCTGGGCGGGTTCGCGGCGTCGCGGATCGACTCGGGGTCGAGCCACAGCGCAGTGGGGATGTGCCCGTCGGCGTAGCCGGCGCGCCGGACATCTAGCACGCGCACGTTCGCGTCGTTGGCATGCGCCGCCACCCAGGCGGTATCGACCAGTTGCTCCGGATGGGCGTAGCCGAGGGCTGCGGCGAGGGCGATGGTGGCAAGCATGGGGGCAGTGTAATGCCGCCGCCACCAGGCTGGACGCTGAGCTGCGCGACCGGTTTATCCTCCCGCGTGATGACTCGATTCACTGCTGTGTGTGTCCGCATCGGCTGGGCCGCGCTGATG
>CALQBJ020000169.1 GCA_943328785.2 Bifidobacterium breve | reverse complement strand
CTGTGTTGTCGCTCGCTGATGCGCGTGATCGAGAAGAGATTTATCGGATCCGGCACCAGGTGTACGCCACCGAACTTGGGCAGCATCCCGAGAACGACACCGCCCGACTGACCGATTCCCTGGACGCCGTCAATACGTACCTCGTGGCAAAGCGCGCGGGCGTGATTCTCGGTTTCGTCGCGGTCACACCGCCGAACGATGTCGGATACTCGCTCGATAAATATTTCCCGCGCGCCGATATTCCCGTCGTGTTCGACGAGGGATTGTACGAGGTGCGACTGCTGACGGTGGTGCAGCAGGCGCGGCGCAGCCATCTGGCGTTTCTGCTCATGTACGCCGCACTCCGCTACTGCGAGTCCCGCGGTGCCCACACGATTGCCGCCATAGGCCGGGTCGAAGTGCTGGATATCTATCGGCGAGCCGGTCTCAACCCTCTCGGACGACGCGTGCGGGCCGGTTCGGTCTCTTACGAACTACTGGCTGCGCGGGTAGTGGACCTTCGCGGCCGCCTCCACGTCTTCGATCACTTCATGCAACGAACCGAGCGCGACGTGGACTGGCA
Organism: Bifidobacterium breve; assembly: GCA_943328785.2. Lineage (GTDB taxonomy): Bacteria > Acidobacteriota > Vicinamibacteria > Vicinamibacterales > CAVVIG01 > CAVVIG01. The sequence continues at coordinate 8,260 of CALQBJ020000169.1, read as the reverse complement.
AGTCGAGGGAGTTCAGCGGCGGCCGGATGACGGCTGCTATCACGGCGGCGCATTCTTCGACGCCATCGGCGATGAGTTCGACGACCTTGAGCGAGCCAGTCGCGTCATCAGCGCGGATGTGCTCGATGCCTGGTTCCCGCCAGCGCCCGCCGTGCTGACGAGCCTTGCCAGGCACCTGTCCTTCGCGCTCAGCACGTCACCTCCGACCGGAAGCGAGGGATTGCAGCGGGTCATCGCCCGCACACGCGGTGTTGGCGTTGACAACGTTCTTCCCGGTGCCGGGTCGTCCGATTTGATCTTCGCGGCGATGAAGCACTGGATGTCCAGAGACTCCCGGGTGCTGATCCTCGACCCGATGTACGGCGAGTACGCGCACGTGCTGGAACGGGTGATCGGCGCGCGCGTCGATCGACTGAGGCTCGCGCGCACTCACTCCTACGATGTACTCGTCGACGAACTGACGAATGCGCTGGCGCGCGACTACGACTGGGTGGTGCTCGTCAATCCGAACAGCCCGACCGGGCGATACATGCCAGGCGCTGTCCTCGAGTCGGTGCTTTCGACCACGCCGGCTCGAACGCGCGTGTGGGTTGACGAGACGTATGTTGACTTCGCCGGTGGCTCCTCGCTCGAACGTTATGCCGCCGCATCCACACGCGTGGTCGTCTGCAAGTCGATGTCGAAGGCGTATGCGCTCTCGGGGGCGAGGGCTGCCTATCTGTGCGGTCCCCTGGCGATGATGCGCGAACTGCGCGTGTGGTGTCCGCCGTGGTCCGTGAGTCTGCCAGCGCAGATAGCCGCGTGCGAAGCCCTGCGAGCCACGGCCTACTACCGGGAGCGTTGGCGTGAGACCCGCTTGCTGCGCGACGAACTGGCGCGCGCCCTGACCGCACTGGGATGGGACGTCGTGCCCGGGTGCGCCAATTTCCTACTGTGCCACCTCCCCGCAGATGGTCCCGACGCCAGTGCCGTCGTCGCACAGGCGAGAGCACACGGGGTGTTCGTTCGCGAGGTCGGGAACATGGGGAGGAGCCTGGGCGGCCACGCGCTGCGGGTGGCGGTGAAAGACCGCGCCACAAACGGACGAATGCTGGCCGTGCTGCAAACGGTCCGGAGCGAACTTGCGCGCTCGCCATTCCTACGCCACGTCGCCGGCACTGCGGGTTCAGCTCACACGCCGACCACCTCAGACGAGGCGGCGAGCCGTCCGGCGATAGCCCCTGCGACGTGATCCCGGAGCTCAGTGGCGGGCTGGGACGAGCGAGGCATCATCGGGGGCAGCACAGTCACGGTGATGGGCGAGGAACGCAGCATCCGAAGGCGCCTGGGCAGGACCTGTCGCGTACCCGAGATCGCGATCGGGACAACCGGACGTGCGGCCGCCACCGCGACGCGGAACGGTCCGAGTTGGAACGGCAGTAACCCGTTCGCCGCGCGTGTGCCCTCCGGAAAGATCATCAGGGAGGTTCCGTTTCGAAGCGCCTCGATCATGGCCCTCCCACAGGCGGCCCTCGACGCGACAGACCCGCGGTCCACGAGCAGGTGCCCGGCTTTCCTGACCGCGAGCCCGATGAACGGTCTTGTCGCAGCGAGGTGATTGGCAACGAATCGGAATCGTGTAGGCAACGACGCCATCAGGACAACCGAATCGATAGCGCTCGAGTGATTCGCGATCAGCAGCGCACACGGCTCCGACCGGAGATGCTCTGCGCCGATGACCGTGACGTGGCAACCGCTCCAGCGAAGGGCGCGTTGGGCCCACCTGCGCACGAGCCGGTCTGTGGGCTCGCCCGGAGTGGATAACGCCACGCACACCCAGAACGGCGGCAGCAGGAGGATCAGTACGACGAGCACCCGAGCCGAGAAAATGACTGAGCCGCGGTCGGATTCCTGTTCAGTATGACGCATCGGACGCGTGCTCTAGGATGGTAACACCGCCGTTCGAGCAGCATCTGGGCTTGACCCGATCCGGTGGACATCGTCAGGAAGGGGAATACGCTGGCCACCATGGCGGACAGCCAGCGAAGGCGGACCCGGCGCAGCTTCACGGATGTTTACAAGGACACTCGCCGATCATTTCCGCTTATTTCGCTTTCCGGCGGGGCGCCGCCGCGCCGCAATATTGCCGTTGTTTGCGAAATCCTCGGCGGTCAGCCGACGCCAACGCTCAACGCGCGCGGGGCCGAGCACCCCCTGCGCCATAGCGATTTGTACGGCACACTCAGGCTCGGCCACATGGGTGCAGTTAGTGAACCGGCATTCGAGCGTCATTGCCACGATGTCGTCAAATACTTCAGCCAGGCCAGCGGTTGCGTCAAACAATTGGAGCTCGCGCATTCCGGGTGTGTCCACCAGCCAGCCACCGCCCGCCGCGCCGCGACCGAGCCGGTGCATCTCGCGTACGGTGGTGGTATGACGACCTGTGCCGTCGACCTCGCGCACGGACTGCGTGGCGATACTACGGGACCCACGCAAGGTGTTGATTAGCGTCGACTTTCCTACACCAGACGACCCCACCAGTGCGACGGTCTCGCCACTGCCGCAGTGTGCAGCGAGGCGCCCGACGCTCTCAGGATCGCGCCCGTCGATCATTGCAACTTCCAGTTCGAGCTCGTGCACCGCAGCGAGGAAGCGTTCGGGCATTTCGACAAGGTCGACTTTCGTAAGCACGACGACCGGTTTCACGCCAACCTCGCGTGCGAGCACCAGGTAACGTTCAAGACGCGCGATGCTGAAATCCTGGTTGCACGAAGTGACGATGAAGAGCGTGTCCACGTTCGCAGCGATGAGCTGAATCCGATGGCTGTTGCCTGGCGCTGGCCGCTTGAACAAGCTCGTTCGATCAAGGATTCGGACCACCCTCTCGCTGTCGCGCTCAATCAGCAACCAATCGCCCACGGTGGGCCGGTCTTCTGGACCCTGAGACGCATCGACGACAGACGAGATCGAACCATCGATGCCTTCGCCAAGGACTGCGACCATTCCGCGATGAACTGCCAACACACGGACCGGGCGGGAGGTGCGCGCTTCTTCGTCAGACACCTGACGGCTGAAAAACGGCTTCCAACCGAGCTCGGCGAGGGTCGGGTTTGATGCTTCCATAAGACAATAGCCAACATTAGGAACCTGCCAGATCAACGGAATGCCCGTTCGCTGACCCGCCCCCCCGGCCACAGCCCAGACACAGCGTCGTCTTGCATGTGCGCGATGCGGTGCGCGAGAAGCGCGATCGTGCGGCGCTGCAAGCGATCCTCGCGCGACGGTGATGCGTGACCGTGGGCACAGGCGTACCATGATCCTGACCTTCGTCGGACGACGGCAGCGCTTCGAGACACGGCAGTGTGCGGACCGAGCCGTTGCGCACACCGGCCACCTGCGCGTCGAGTCCGGCGGCGTGTCCGCCTCACGGCCGAGCAGCGCGCGGTAGGCGCGACGCGCACATTCGCCGTCTTCGTACCGCAGCAAGTCGTCGAGCAATTCCTGGCTCTGGCGTGGCGAGTGCGTCGATGGTCTCGCCCCCGCCCCTGCCGGCGACGAGGGCGGTCGTCAGGATCGCTCTTGGGAGAGCTTACAACGACTACGGGTGCGCGGTGTCCGCGCACCTGGCCGGCAGACCTGGTTACTTCAACCAGGCCTTGATCGCTTCGACGTCCATCGTCTGCACCAGTTTTCGATTGGCGGAGCAGCCGGCCGGGGAGGTGCTGTTCGCTTCGAGGTTGTGTGTGTTCGCCGTGTCGAAGCAGCGGGCGATGGGCGTGATCAGCACGACCTGCGCGGCCGAGCGCGCCGCGGTTGCGTTGAACACCTTGTAGTTCGGTGTGACGATCGGCACGCAGCCCGCCTCGGTGCCGTGCCGGAAGCGGCCGCGCAGTGACGGCGCGGCGGTCACATAGCACGCGGGGGCCGCGCGGTCAGCCGGCGACGTGTCCGCCAGCCACGACGTCACGTCGTTGAGCGCGCGCGTCGACTCGGCGAGCCCCTTGCCCGTGCCGCCGGTCGGCCCGATCTCCAGCACGGCCTGATCTTCCTCGATCTTCCAGGCTTGCTGCATCTGCGCCAGAAAGGCGTCGCCGTTCGGCATCGTGGCGGCTGCCGCTTTCGCAGAGGCCAGCCGCGCCGCTCGCTTGGTCGGATCGCGCAGTCCTGCGAGCCGCGTGGTCACGGCCGCGACGGACTCCTGATAGCTCTCCACCACTTCGTGGCGCGCCATGGCGACGACGTCGAGTGCGGCCGCGAACGGCAGCGGTATCCAGAGCGGCGCGCTGTTCTTCGCAATCACGAGGGCGTCACCGTAGCGCGGCAACCCGGAGATGGGCGTGCCCGTGACCGGCTGAAGAAACGCTTCGGTGTTCACGCTGCCCCAGTCGGTGATCTTGCTGCCTCCGTAGAGTGGCCACTCGAGTTCGTTGACGTTGAACGACATCAGCGCCGTCTCGCCCGTGTCTTCCCGAATCATCTTGCCGGCGCGCTCGTACTCAAAGATCGGGAACGCGCCGAACGTGAGGCCGCCGGCCAGTGGCAACGAACGGCCAGCGGGCTGCGTCGCTGTGGGAGCGGGATAGCTGTCCAGATGGCCCCAGGTTTCGACGCTGAATCCCACCGGTGCCGCCACCCCTTGTGCGCGGCGCAGAATGGTGTTCAACGCGACCAGTTCCGTCTCGAACGCTTTGACCATGGCCGGGGTCGCGCCTCGCGACTGCCGGGAATCGCCCGTGGTCGACATGGGTTTCCAGACCTTCCACGTTCCCGGCGCCGCGGGCAACGTGCGGGTCTGGGCCGCGCCGCGAGCGCCCAGCCCGCAGACCGCCAACAGGAGACCTGACGCGAGCAGCGCCCGACGAACCACAGCGGTTGACATGCTCGCACTGTAGCACCGCGATCTGGCCGAACAGGGTAGGAATGCTCCGCAGTCAGAGGAGACGCCCGATGGCTCGCGGATGTGGACGTCGTGACGTTCTTTCACAGGCGGCTCTGACAGGGTTGGCCGTCGGCTTCACACCGACGTCGCCGTCTTCGCGGCCGCGCGTAAACAGTTCCTGTGTCCGACCGACGTGACTTACTGCAACGCCGGACAATCGCCGATATTTGGGGCGGGCCAGGTTAACGGACTACCCGTTCTCTGGCACGCCCCCCCCGGCTACAGCCCAGACACCGCGCCACAGGCGATGACCTTGGGAGGTCTGGCGGCCGCGGCCGCCTGATAGACGTCCAGCGTGAGCGCTGCCGTACGCTGCCAGGAGAAGTGCGCGGCCCTCCGTTGTCCGGCCGCGCGCAGTTCCGCCGCGCGATCTGCCGAGAGCAGCACGGCCGCGCGCGCGTCGATCCATGCGCGCGAATCCGACGGATCGGCCAGCAGACCAGCCTCCCCCACCACTTCGGGCACCGAGGCGGCCGTCGAGCCCACCACCGGCAGGCCGCAGGCCATCGCCTCCAACACCGGTAGTCCAAAGCCCTCGTATCGCGACGGATAGGCGAAGACCGCGGCGCGCTGGTAGAAGGCGACGAGCGCCGCGTCGCTGGCGTCATGGTCGACAGCGCGGGCTCATGCGTGCGCAACCAGGCCAACGCGTCGATCAGCAGGGCCACGTTGCGGCGCGGATGCAGATCGCCGACATGCAGAATCGTCGGGCCTTCACCGCCCGTCAGGAGCGGCGTGGGCGGGCCTGGGCCAGCCACGAACGCGGCGCCGACACCGAGCGGCACCACGCGCAGCCGCTCGTCCGCGATGCCGTAGGCGGCGCGGGCGCTCGCTCGGTAACAGGCTCGCCGCGCCGGGTCGCGGCGGTAGGGATACCACTCCGGGCAGCGCGCATAGCTGACGTCGTGAATCGTCAGCACGAGCGGATGGACACCCCACGGCGGCGCCGTGTAGGCGGGCGCATGGAAGACGTCGAGCCGCGCGCGCCGCGCGCCACGGGGCAGCGCCGTGAGCGACCATCCGAGATTGCCCGGCAGCCAGGACGTGGCAGGCACGACGGCAATCGCCGGCCAACCGGAAGGACGTCAGGGTTCCCCTCCGACTCTTCCTTCACATAGACCTCGCCGCCCTCACGCTAGACTGGCGTGTCATCGAAGACGTGGGTTATGAGAAGCAAAGTCACAACACTGGCGTCACTCCTGATCGTGCTCGCGGCCTTCATCGCAGGAACCAGGTTTCAGAAACACCGTCGGCTACTGGATGAGCTGTGGGGCGCACGCCAGACCATCGACGTTCGTGCCATGCCCAGACCCGTCGGTCTCACCGTCCACGAGTTGCATTCCAGAAGCACGCTGGACACGGCGCTGTTGCCACTGTTGATCGACACTGTCGAGATGCCGGACGGACTCGGCGTCCACCACGGGGGCGGCGGCATCACAGTCGTGGGCGACGCGATCATCATCGCCGATGTGAAGGGTGCATTTTTCGCAGTCCGAGCAAAGGGCGATACGAGCAATACCTTGGCGCTGCCCGCTCTTCCCAATTTCGAAGATCAGTACGATCAATTCGCTCGCAAGCCATTTCCACTTGGAACTACTGGTCCCATGGTGAATACCGGATTTGGTCTGCACGACGTGGAATCCAGAATGGAGCCCGCAGGTATTCGTCTCTTCGTGTCGTATGAACGATATCTGAAGGAGCTGAACACCACGGCGCTCGTGGTATCGACGATACTGCTCGGCGAGACGGATCTGCGGCCGCGTGGTTCCTGGCAGGACATCTATCGGGGCCAGCCGCTCGACGCAGAATGGTATTCCGGCGCAGCCGGCGGCGGTCGCATGACAACGAAGGGCAACTATCTCTACCTGAGTGTCGGAGACTATAACCAAGACAATGTCTTCATGGCTTCGACGCTGGAGTCTCAGAATCCGGACAATGATTTCGGAAAGATTCTGAAGATTGATTTGCGGACGAAGGCTAAGCGTCTCGTCAGCATGGGCCATCGCAACACGCAGGGCCTGACAATCACTGCGAACGGGACGATGTATGCGACCGAGCAGGGTCCGCGTGGCGGGGATCGCCTGAACACGATCGTCGCAGGCGGGAACTATGGCTGGCCGGTCACGACGCTGGGGACCCATTACACCACGTACGATTGGCCACATCACTCCAGACAGACCGCCGCCCCGCACTTCGAACAGCCGTTGTATGCCTGGGTTCCATCGGTCGGACCCTCAAATCTGATCGAGGTCACCCACTTCAACATCGCCTGGAACAACGATCTGCTCGTGGAGTCACTCAAGGCGCAGAGCCTCTTCCGGCTGCGCCGCGATAGCGAAGGCCGCGTCATCTACAGCGAGCCTATCCGGCTAGGGCACCGACTGCGCGACATCGGTACGCTAACGGACGGCACGCTGGTTCTCTGGACTGACGACGCCCAGCTCATGTTCATAAACGTCGACACCGCCACACTTGCGAGCAATTGGCGGAAGATGAACTGACACTCTGAACTCCCCGTCACCTATTGCTTGGAGGGGATAGGACCTATGAGCGGGCGGCAGTTGACCGGCGCAATGGCATCCCACCAACGCGGCGCCTGCGCGCGGCGGGCCTTCGCGTGTGCGGACGCCGGCGTCCAGGCGAAGAGCCGGCACAACATAGCTCTCCGTAACTCCTCCACCACCGCCTGCATTGACCGACACGCCTGCGCAGACTACGCTCGTCTCTATGGCAAAGAAAACGCGCACGTCTGAACCTGCTGGCACGATCGCTGTCGCCGAGGAGCAACTGAAGAACTTCGCCGAGGACCTCAGCACGCTACTCGGGCACGCCCAGAACAAGGCGGACAGCTGGCTGGGACAGCGGAAGGCGATTGCGGATCAGTTGGTTGGCGTGCGCGACACCGCGAGTCGGTTGCTGGCGCAACTCGGTATCAGCGACGCTCTCCCGGCTGCGAGACGCGGCCGCAAGCCTGGGTCAAAGAATCGCGTGAAGGCCGAGGCTACCGGTGCGGGTGCGAAGCGTGGGGTGGATCGCCCCGCGAAGAAGAAGCGCTCGATGTCGGCCGAAGCACGCGAGAAGATCGCCGCGGCGCAGCGCAATCGGTGGGCGAAGCAGAAGAGCGCAGGCGGGCGCTAGCGATTGCGGGGGCCCCATCGTGCGCGTTCAAGGCGGCCGGACAAGCCCGGCTCCTGACGAATCGCCACGCCGGGCCGGTCTATTCCAGCCCGAGGGAATAGTTGCGGCGCCTGAGGCGTGATGCCCGCATCACCCGCTTGTGGTCGTTAGTCGTTGGTCGTTGGTCTGGAGGCAGCGTGGAACTCTCGCGTCGGCTCAGGAATG
>CALQBJ020000168.1 GCA_943328785.2 Bifidobacterium breve | reverse complement strand
GCGTTCAAAGCGGCCGGACACGCCCGCCTACTGAAACTCTCGCGTCGGCTCAGGAACGGTTTGTCGACCAGTGTGGTCGGCCTGTGCACCCTCATCGCCACGCCGCTCGCGGCGCAGCCAGTTACCCCGCCCCGCACGAAGATCGACGTCTCGACGCTCGGCCCGCAGGTCGGTCAGACGGTTCCCGACTTCAGCCTCTCGGACCAGACCGGCAAGGTGTGGACGCGCCGGTCCATCATGGGACCGAAGGGTGCCCTCCTGCTGTTCTACCGCTCGGCCGACTGGTGCCCCTACTGCAAAACGCAGTTACTGGACCTGCAGAATCGGCTCGGCGAGCTGCGCGCGAAGGGGCTGGGGGTGGCGGCGATCAGTTACGACCCGGTGCCCACACTGGCCGAGTTCGCCACGCGGAAGCAGATCACCTTTCCGCTCCTCTCCGACGCCGGGTCGGCCACCATCAAGGCCTTCGGCATCCTGAACCCCATGCCCGAGATGGCATTTGGACCTGACAAGGACGACCCCGCGGTCGTTGCAGAACTGCAGAAGTACGTCTCCGGCGGACGGCCGAATCCGTCGTGGGTCGGGATTGCCTTCCCCGGCACCTTCATCCTCGATCCGCAGGGCAAGGTGGTGTCCCGCTTCTTCGAGGACTACTACGTCGAGCGCGCGACGTTCTCGAACATCCTCCTGAGACTGGACGGTGGGACCACGCCCGTGACCGCCACGAAGATCAGCGGACCGCACCTCGATCTCACGACCTACCCCAGCGACACCAGCGTCGCGGCGGGCAACCGCTTCTCGCTCGCCGTGAACGTCGTCCCGCACGCGGGCGTGCACGTCTACGCGCCAGGCGCATCCGGCTACCGGGTCATTGGCGTCACGGTCACACCGCAGCCATTTGTCCGCGTCCTGTCCCCCACTTACCCGAAGTCCGAGATCTACTTCTTCAAACCGCTGAACGAGCGTGTGCCGGTGTTTCAGAAGCCCTTCACGCTCACGCAGGAGCTCGTGCTCGAGGGTACGCCCGCCGCTCAGGCCGCCTTCAGAGGCAAGGAGTCGATCACCATCGAGGGATCCCTCGACTACCAGGCCTGCGACGACACGGTGTGCTTCAATCCCGTGTCTGTGCCCCTCACCTGGACGATGCGCCTGAAGGCGCTCGTCACTGAACGGGCGCCGCAGCGGCAACCGTAGCGTCCGGCGCGGCATCTTCCTCCGGGCGAACGGCTCGCACAGTTAGCACCCGACAGCAGCAGGTCGGCAGCGACCAGGCCGTTCGTCATCAGCCGGTCGTCCGTTCAATCAGGACCGCCGGGCGACGCCACGGTGCTGTCACCATCGAGCACGAGGAAGACTCGCGGGCCTGTTCGGCATAATGTGGACAGATGCCACTTGATTCGATACGAGCCTGACTTGGCGAAGGCCAGCAACCTGATGTTCGGCGGCACTGCCGACTTCCAGGTCGCGCGGGAGTTTGCCGTCTCAGCGACCTACGACGAGAAACTCGCACTCGTCCGGTGCCTCTTCGCCGTGGCGTCGGTCGTTGCCGCGATCTCGGTTGCCGAGGAGTCGGAGATTCACCGTATCGCGAACCACTTCAAGATCCTCCCGCACGACCTCACGGCCCTGCGGGTGGCCCATGCGACATTCCTCCCGGGGATTGCCTCGCATCGCGCGCCCTCCTGACAGCGGCTCGAGTTCGCCCAGCGCGTCGGCCTCCCTGCCCTCGCTCAGACCAGGCGCCGAACGAGCGGGCGCACGGCTGCCATCAGCGCCAGAATCAGACCGAACGTGCAGACGATCGCTGCGCCGGTCGGAAAGTCGAACAGGACAGAGAAGTACATCCCCAGGATCGACACGACGACGCCCATGACCCAGCCGATAGCCAGACGCGCGGGGACGCGTTCTGAATACAGCATGCCGCCCACCGACGGCACGATGAGATAGCAGAACACGAGCAGCACGCCGGCGATGGCGACCGAGCGCGTCACGACCAGGCCGAACGAGGCGTAGAACAGGAAGTCCCACAGCCTCACCGACACGCCGCGAGCCGCCTCGCCGACCGGGTCCATCGAGATGGCCAGGAAGCGTTTCCGGAAGACCCAGTGAAACGCACCGATGAGGGCATAGATAACGGCCGTCAGCCACACTTCCGGCCACTGCACCGACAGGATGTTGCCAACGAGCATGTTCTGCAGGTGCTCAGCTTCACCAGTTGCCTTGCTGAGCGTCAGGATGACGGCAGCCGACGCCACCGCATACGAGATGCCGATGATCGCCTCGTGCGGGATCTTCGCGGTGTGGCCCTTCACCACCGAGAAGACGAAGGCGCCGATCAGCGTGAAGCCCAGACTCATCCAGTAGACCGACGGATCCTGCGCGTCGACGCCTCGCCAGATGGCGATAGCGGCGCCGAGCGCGGCAATCTGCGCGAGCGAGAGGTCCACGAAGATCACACCGCGCTCGACGACATGCAGACCCAGGTAGGCATGGATGCCTGCGATGATCAGGCTTGCGGCGATCGCGGGCGCCAGAAATTGAACGATGGTCCAGTCCATGGAATTACTTGCCTGTGACCTGCTTGAGCGCGCCGGCCAGCCGGTTCACGTTGTAGTCGAAGACCTGGATGTAGTCCGTCGCTTCCTTGGCGCCACCCACCGAGGGCGCCAGAACCAGCACACGCCCGCCGACCTGCGCGGCGACCGAGTCCGGCGTCTTGGTGTCGAAGTACGGCTCCACGACGATGAGCTTGACGCCCTGCGCTTTCATCTCCTGCACCAGTTCCAGCGTGTGGGACGGCGATGGCGGGATTCCCGGCTTGGGTTCCACGTACCCCATCACGACGAGACCGAAGCGCTCCATGAAATTGGGCCACGAGCGGTGGTAGGTGACGATTCTGGTGCCCTTGTAGGCTGCCATCGTCGCGTCCCAGCGCTGCTCTGCCGCCGCCAGGCGAGCGTCGAAGTCCTTGTAGCGCTGCGTAAAGTAGGCCGCATCCGCCGAGGACAACTCGCTGAACTTGCCGCGGATCGCCTCGGCGATTCGCCGTCCGTTTCCAGGTTCGAGCCAGTAGTGCGGGTTGCCTAGCGGGTGCACGTCGCCCATGGCTCGCGTGATCTGACCGGCGGGAATGTCGAGGATCCGCACGTTGAGCGAGGCGTCGAGGTACCCCTTCGCACCGGGCTGCACCTTCGAGTTGCGGCTGCCGTTCAACAGCGGCGGCAACCACCCGAGTTCGAGCTCCCGACCGACGACGATCAGCACGTCGGCCTTGCTGACCGCGAGGATGAAACTGGGCTTGGGATCGACGAAGTGCGGGTCCTGGTAGCCCCTGGCCAGCGCCGTCACCGTCACCTTGTCACCACCGATCTCGCGAGCGAGGCTCCCGAGGTCTTCGGTCGTGGCCACCACACTGAGCCGGTTCTGCGCGCCGGCCGTCGTCGAGGCAAGCGTGGAGACCGTGACAAGTACGGCTGCGAACAGACGATGTCGATTGGTCATAGAAGATCTCAGAATGCGTGGGCGCCATGCGCCCCGATCGAGAATTGCGCCTGGAACAGTACTTCGTTCGCGGTCGCCGCGTCGCCGAAGTGGATGCGACGGTACTGCCCCCTGACCTGCGAGAACTCGCTCGGCCGGTACGTCAGCACGGCTGATCCCCCGATGTCGGCGACCGCTGCGGCGTCAGCTCGGGCGGCACGGTCGTAGCGTCCGCCAGCGAACCAGCGGCGCGCCAGTTGGTAGTCCGCCGACAGGTAGTAGCCAAGGCTGTCCTGGCGTCCCCCGAACTGCCCGCGCTGACTCCAGACGATCTCGCTGCGTGCCATGAACTGTTGATAGATGGCCCGCTGAAGCGGACGCCACCGGAGCGTGGCATCGACGCCGAAGAGTCGCGTCGTGAAGCGGCCGACGTCCACGTCGTCGACGAGCCCAGCGGCGTTGTGTCCGTGCGCGACGGAAGCACCCAGATCGAGATTCGTCGACTCCGTCAGATCCTGGTACGCGCGCAGGTGGCCGACATAGCTCAGGTCGCTGCGCTGATGGCTTTCGAAGACGCCGTCGCCTGAGGAGCCGCGGACCACCTGGCCCGTCGCTTCGAGGAACAACGGTCCGGCCGGAACCAGCCGCGCCACCGAGACGCCCGCGTCCGAGAGACCTTCATCGCCTCCCAGGAGATTGCGCGTCACCAGCGGCCGGTCGGCCCACGTCAGCGCGTGCGTGTGCAGGCCATCCACCTTTCCGAAGGCCGTCCGGATCTTGCCGGCTTTCGCAAGCAGCTTGCCCGGCAGCTCGGTGAACGTGATGAAGCCTTCTTCCAGGTTCACACCCTGCTGACCGAACGAGAGGAAGAAGTCGCCACGCGCGTACGGGTCGACGACGGCCTGCAGCGACACCTCCGACTCCGCCATCTCGAGCGCGGGCGACGGGTTTACGACGTTGCGGCCCGCCGCCCCGAGGAAGTTGCCCACCACCGCGATGTCGGGATTGAAGACCTTCGCGTTCGGAGGACCCGCGGCGGTCGTGAGGGCCGCCTGCGCGGCGTTCAGCGCCGCAATCTCCGCCTCCAGCGCGGCCAGGCGCTCGGTGAAGTCCTTTCGGAGCTGCTCGATTTGCTGCTGGAGGACCTGCACCTGGTCGACCGCCTGTGCCGCGACCGGCCGCGGCACACACAGCAGCAGGGTGCCGAGCACCACCCCGACGGTCACACGCATCCGCATACACACCTTCCCCGCGAGTCACTCCGGCTCGCGTCGCGCGCCTGGAGAACCAGCCGGGCCGGCGAGCGGAGGTGCGCGACAGCCGAACCGATGCCGAGGCACCGAGAGGCGCGAACCCTGCTGACAGGATACAGGTTTGGGCGGGCCGACGCGCAGATGATGCCCGGGTACGAGCCGGCGAGGGCATGCGCGGGCGCGAACCGGAGGAGACTCGTGCCGTGCTCGACAGACCATGCCCTATCCCTCCACCGCAGCACTGGTCCCCGCCTCGCGACACCTGCGTTTGACGTCAACACGGCTGCACACCCTTAATCCCGGCGTGCGTGCCCTCCGTCGAGCGCTTGTCGCGCTGGCCCTTGCGCCGTGTCTGGTCCTCGTGCCGGTCATGCCGCAGCAGCACGTTCACGATGCGGACGAAGCGCACACACATGCCGTCGCGCATAGCCACGTCGAGTTCCATCAGCATGCCGACGGGCACCGCCCGTCGCCGGCCGACCACGACGCGCCAGAGATCTCCGCCGACGATGAGCCGGCGATCTGGATCACGAGCACGAGTCTGAATCAGCGTGCGTTTCAGTTCTCGCCGACCTGGGCGCTGCTCGACGAGTCCTTCGCCGGAACACTGAAGGCCCCCTCACCAACGCGTCAACCAGACATCGACGCGTCACCTCCGCACGGCCCTCCCCGCCCATCGTTCTCGCTTCGCGGTCCGCCCCTCGCCTCCGCCTGACCTGTCCTGACGGGCTCGCCCGTCGTCTGTCTCTATTTCTCTCTTAGTTCGAGGTTGTATGCGCGCTGTGGTGCTGTGCGCCACGCTGGCGGCGTTCGCTCTGCCGTCCACCGTGGGCGCTCAATCCGTGCGTCTGACCGAAGCCGACGCGCTCGCCCGGTTCTCGCCCGAGAGTCCGCGTGTGCGGGCCTTGCGGTCAGACATCGAGGTGGCGAAGGCGGACGTCATGGCGGCGAACCGCTGGCCGAACCCACGGGTGACGTACGACCGCGAGTCAGTCGCGGGCGTGCGCGAAGACATGTTCATGGTGAGCCAGACGTTCCCGCTCACCGGCCGCCGAGCGCGCGCAGGCGCAGGCGAGGCTGGCGGGATACTTCGCAGGCGTGGTCGACCCCCTGCAGTTGGTCGCCGCTGACGAGTCCGCTGTGCGGTCCGAGGTGCCGCCCCTGGAGACGCTGCTGGGGCGGGCCGAGACGGCGCGCGGCGACCTGCTCGCCCTGCAGAAGGACCTCGATGCCGCCCGGCTGTCGCTGAAGGCGGCGGAACGGGGTCGCGTCCCAGAGCCGGAGGTCGTCATCGGCACGAAGTCGTCGAATGTCGCCGGCGCGGACCGAGGCGGCGTGCTCACGCTGCAGGCATCGCTGCCGCTCTTCGACCGCAATGCCCCAGAGCGCGCCGTGGCCCTTGCGCGCGCGAGCCAGGCGTCGGCGCGGGCCGAGGCCCTTCGTCTGGTCGTGCGTGCCGACGTTGCCGCGCTGCGGGCCGCCATCGTCGAACGACGCGAGACCGCCGAACGGTATCGTCTCGGTGCCCTTGCGCTGACCGACGAACTCGAACGCATCGCTCAGGTCAGCTACGACGCCGGCGAGCGCGGCATCCTCGAACTGCTCGACGCGTTCCGCACCAGCGCCTCGGCACGGTTGCGGCAGGCCGCGCTCCGCGCCGCCGTCCGCGAAGCGGAAATCGAGCTGGACTACGTCAGCGGGTGGGAGATTCGATGATGACCAGACACGACATACGACTCGCCGTGACACTCGGCCTCACGGCGTGGCTGATGGCGGCCTGCCGCACGGCGCCGCCCGCTCCGCCTGCGGCACCGCCGTCGCTCGACATCACCAACTGGACCGAGAAGACGGAGCTCTACATGGAGCATCCACCGCTGGTGGCGGCGCACACCGCGCGCTTCGCGGTGCACCTGACGATGCTCGCCGACTTCACGGCGATGACGACGGGACGCCCACAGCTGGAACTGACGCCGGAAGCCGGTGGCGCGGCCACGGTGCTCCCCGGCTCCAACGCGCTGCGCCCAGGCGCGTTCCGCGTCGAGGGCACGTTGCCCGCAGCTGGGCGCTATCGATGGACGCTGGTGGTGGACGCACCAGGCATGCCCGACCGGCACGACCTCGGCACCATCACGGTGTTCCCCGACGCGGCGACGGCCGTCGCCGACGCCGAGACGCAACCAGCTGCCGACCCATCGGCCTTTGCGTATCTGAAGGAGCAACAGTGGACGAACGCGTTCGCCACCGACCGTGTGCGGACGGTCAAACTGCGCTCGGCCGCCAGGACGCCCGCATCAATTGAGCCGCTCGCGGGTGGAGAAGCCGTGGTGCCGGCACCTGCCGCCGGTGGCTTTCTCGCGGAGACGCTGATCCCGATCGGGACGACGGTCCGGGCGGGCCAGGTGCTTGGGCGGCTGGAACCGCGACTCGCGGGCGGCGACGATCGCGCCACCCTCGCCGCAACCGTGTCAGAAACTCGCGCCGCGCTGGAGTCCGCCCGCGCCGAACAGCTCCGCTCGGAGCAGTTGCTCGCACAGCGCGCCGTACCCGCTCGCCGGGCGGAAGAGGCACGCCGTGCTGTCGGCGTCGCGGAGGCGCGGCTGCAGGCCGCCGAGTCACGCCTCGCCCAACGCGATGAGACGCTTCGGTCAGGCGGCGGCGCCTCCTCCGGCAACGCGTTCGTGCTGCACGCACCCATTTCGGGCCGCATCGCGACGGTGATGGCCACGCTCGGTGCCTCCTACGATGAAGGCGCGCCGCTCTTCCGCATCGTCCGAACGGACCGCGTCGAACTCCGCGCGCAGATCCCGGCGTCCGACGCGGCATCCGCCCGGAACGTGTCGGAAGTCGCCTTCGAAGTCGCTGGCCGTGAAGAGCCGATCCTGCTGCACCCACGCGACGCCCGAGATGCCGGCATCGTCGATCCGACGACGCTCGCCTTGCCCGTCCTGTTCGATGTGGAGAATCCGGACAGTCAGTTGCTCATCGGGCAGACAGGCACGGCGCTGCTCTACCAGCGCGACCGCGTGCGCGGGCTGGGCGTGCCGAAGGCGGCCGTGCTGCTCGAGGGTGGCCGCCCCTATGTCTTCGTGCAGGTCGGCGGCGAACGCTTCGTCCGTCGCTACATCGAGATCAACGCCCGTGACGGCGAGTGGGTCGGGCTGCGTTCGGGCCTTGCTGACGGTGACCGTGTCGTGACGCGCGGCGCCTACGATGTCCAGCTTGCGTCGGCGGCCAAGGGGCTGCCGGCCGAAGGCCACGTCCATTGAGAGGCACCCGATGAAACGACTCATTCAATGGTCGGTCGAGCATCACTGGATGGTGCTCGCGTTTTCGGTACTCCTTCTCGTCGCGGGGCTCTGGACCGCGCGCGACATGCCGGTCGATGTCTTCCCGGATCTCACCGCTCCGACCGTGACGATTCTCACCGAAGGCCACGGCATGGCGCCGGACGAGATGGAGTCGCTGGTCACGTTCCCGCTCGAGAGCGCCATCAACGGCGCATCCAGCGTTCGGCGTGTCCGTTCGGCAACGGCGCTTGGCATCGCGGTGGTCTGGGTGGAGTTCGACTGGGGCACCGACATCTTCA
Organism: Bifidobacterium breve; assembly: GCA_943328785.2. GTDB lineage: Bacteria > Acidobacteriota > Vicinamibacteria > Vicinamibacterales > CAVVIG01 > CAVVIG01. Next base: position 601 of record CALQBJ020000168.1, on the reverse strand, counting down.
TGGCGCGACAGGTGGTTGCCGAGAAGCTCTCGCTTGTGGCGAGTGCGCTGCCGCCGCAGGTCGACCGCCCGGTGCTGGCGCCCATCTCGTCGATCATGGGCGAGATCCTCTTCTTCGCCATCTCTTCTGAGAAGGACGACCCGCTGGCGCTGCGCACTGTGGCCGACACGGTGGTCAGGCGACGTCTGCTGGCGATTCCGGGCGTCTCCCAGGTCACTCCGATCGGCGGCGCCGAGCGTCAGTTCCAGGTGGTCGCGCATCCCGAGCGGCTCCGCGCGAACCACGTGTCGCTCAATGCGCTGCTCGAGGCCGTGCGGGGCGCCAGCCAGAACACCTCGGCGGGCATCTACACCGAGGGACCGCAGGAGTACGTGCTGCAGGCGGTCGGCCGGGTGCGCAGCGCCGAAGAGATCGGCGACAGCGTCGTCACCCTCAATGGCTCGAGGCCCGTACTCATCAAGGACGTGGCCGACGTGCGGGAAGGCGGCGCCCTCAAGCGCGGCGAAGGCTCCCGTAGCGGAGCCCCGGCCGTGATCGTCGGCATCCAGAAGCAACCCGGAGCCAATCCCATCGAGCTCACCGCTCGCCTGGACCGCGAACT
>CALQBJ020000167.1 GCA_943328785.2 Bifidobacterium breve | reverse complement strand
CAGCGAGAGGGCCCGCGCCGTGTTCGTGCCCGTCGCCATCTCCACCTCGGCGAGCGTGACGATGGTCGAGACGTTGTCCGGCTCGAGTTCGAGTGCGCGCGCCAGGGCCGTGCGTGCCACGGCGTAGAGCGCCTCCTCGTCGGCACCGTCACGCGAGGCGCGACGCGTGAGCGTGCGGCCATACGCCGCCTGGAACGACGCCGTGCCCGGTGCGAGCGCCGCGGCGCGCTCGAGCAGCGGCAGGCCCGTCTCGACGTTGTCGGCGCGCAATTCGATCGTGCCCAACGCGGCGAGCGCCCGCGCCGCCGCCGGGTTCGCGTCGATCGTCTTCTTCAGCATCGCCCGCGCCTCGTCCACACGGCCGTCCATGCGGCCGACCAGGTCGCCGAGGTACCCGGCCGCCTCGAGGTCGGAGATGGTGTCTGAGGGTGCCATGGTGCCGGCGGTGACGCGGTCGTCGAACTCGACGCGCAACGTCTGGAACGACGCCAGGCCAACGTATTTCCACAGCTCGGCATCGAGCTGCCGGCGGTCGGGGCCGAAAGCACGTGTGAACGCCTCATCGTCCGGCACCCCCTGCTGCAGGGCCACCAGGAATTTCGACAGCTGCCCTTGCCGCTCCTTGCTGCCGAACGTGAGGTAGTGCACCAGCGCCCACGATTGGGCGTAGAGCAAGTTGCGCTGATCGCCCTCGTTGTACTCGGGTGAGTCGTGCGCGATCGCCAGCAACTGCGCGGTCGGCATCAGCTGCCTCGTGGCCCGCAGCAGCACGAGGTTCTGCAGGCTCGGCTTGCCGAGGGTCGCCGTGCGTCCGCCGTTCGAGGTATCGAACGTCTGGTACAGCCCGGCCAATCCCTCGCTCACCCAGACCGGCGTGGCCCCCACGGCGCTGCCGAGCATGAAGTGCGCGTACTCGTGGAAGATGACGCCGTAGCTCTCGGTGAACTGCGAGGCGTTGACGGCGATGACGTTCATGTCCTCTCCGCCGATGAAGTAGCCGCCGACCTGCACCGCCTTCCCCTGGTAGACCGGCCGGTAGTCGGCGAACGAGCGGTCGTTCTGGAAGACAATGACCAGCGTCGGCACGGGCGAACTGGTGGTGCCGGTGCCCAGAACGCGGCCCACCACCTCGCGAAACTGTTCGAGCCGCTGGGCGAGAGTCCGGAGTTCGCGCTCCGAGGCGTCACCGACGAAGGTGAAGTGGTCCGACGACAACCGCGTCCACTTCGCCCAGGCCGGAGCCGGCAGCAGGAGACAGAGCACGAGGATCATCACCAGCCTGCGCATGGCCCCATACACTACCGCAAGCGTGGGCCGCCTCAGACGGACAGTTGAAGCCGTGCCGCAGCCATGACACACTGCGCCTCACAGGAGTCACTCTTCATGGCGATTACGCTCACGGTCAACGGCACCGAGCATCTACTCGACGTCGAGCCCGACATGCCGCTGCTCTGGGCCCTGCGCGAGACGCTGGGGCTCACCGGTACCAAGTTCGGCTGCGGCATCGCCGCCTGCGGCGCGTGTACCGTTCACCTGGATGGACGCCCCGTGCGCACCTGCACGCTCCCCATCTCGGCTGCCGTCGGCAAGCGGGTCACCACCATCGAAGGGCTGGCGCAGCACGGCACCCTGCACGCGGTGCAGCAGGTGTGGGTTGACGCGCAGGTGCCGCAGTGCGGCTATTGTCAGTCGGGCATCATCATGGCGGTGGCCGGACTCCTCGCCCAGACGCCGAACCCGACCGACGACGAGATCGATGCGTCGCTGACGAACATCTGCCGCTGCGGCACCTTCGCCAGGGTCCGCAAGGCCATCCACCAGGCCGCGGCACCGCGCACGGAAGGAGCCGCGTCATGAACAAGTGGACACGGCGCGCCTTCATCGGTGCCGGCACCATCACGGGCGGCGGCTTCCTGCTCGGCGTCGCCGGCTTCACTTTGGCGCCGGGTCGCCACACGCTGGTCTCGGCTGACGCAGGCGAGCACGGCCAGCTCACCACCTGGATCACCGTCACGCCGGACAACCTGATCACCATCCTCATCCCGCACTGCGAGATGGGGCAGGGCACTCCCACCGCGCTGGCGATGATGGCCGCCGAGGAGATGAACGCCGACTGGCGTCTCGTGCGCGTGCAGGAGGCCCCGGCGCTCGACGAGTATGCCAACGGCTACATCATCCGCACGCTGAGCGGCGACTACGTCCCGGCGGTGATGGCACGCGGCGTCGACTACGGCGCCTTCAAGATTGCGCAGTGGTTCGGCTTTCAGGTGACCGGCGGCTCGACGGCGGTCCGCAGCACGGGCGAGTACGGCATGCGTGTGGCCGGCGCCGCCGCGAAGGAGATGCTGCTGACCGCGGCTGCGCAGCAGTTCGGCGTGAGCATGGCGGAGTGCACGGCGAAGAGCGGTCGCGTGCTGCACGCGGCCTCTGGCCGGAGCGCCTCGTTCGGAGAACTGGCGCGTGCCGCCGCGGCGCTGCCGGTCCCCACCAGCCCCGCGCTGAAGAACCCCGACACGTTCACGCTGCGCCGTACGGCGGTGCCGCGTCTCGACATCCCGTCCAAGGTGGACGGCAGCGCGATCTACGGCATCGACGTCAGCGTGCCAGGCATGCTCTACGCTGCGGTCGACTTCGCCCCGGTGCAGGGTGGGCGCGTCGTGCACGTGGACACGAAGCCGGCCGAAGCGATGCGCGGCGTCAAGAAGGTGCTCGTGCTCGAAGAGGCCGTGGTCGTGGTGGCCGACAGCTTCTGGCGCGCGCGCAAGGCGCTGGCGGCACTCACACCTGAGTTCCACGACGGCGGCAACGCCGGCGTGTCCAGTGAGACGATCTTCGCAGCGTTCGACGCCGCGCTCGGCGCCCCGCCGCAGATGCCGGCGACGGCCGCGACGGTGGTGACGGCCGATTACAAGGTGCCGTTCCTCGCCCATGCCGGCATGGAGCCGATCTCGTGCACCGCCAGGGTGGACGGCAGCCACTGCGACGTGTGGACCGGCGTGCAGGACCCGCTGAACGCCCGTTCGACCGCGGCCAAGGCGCTCGGCTTCGAGAACGAGCAGGTGACGGTCCACAACCAACTGCTCGGCGGCGGTTTCGGCCGCCGGCTGCCGTTCAACTTCGACTACGTCGATCTCGGCGTACGCATCGCGAAGGCGATGTCGCCAACGCCGGTGAAGATGATCTGGACACGCGAGAACGACACGCAGCACGACTACTACCGTCCCGCCGGTATGTCGCGCCACGCCGGCGCACTCGATGCGAACGGTGTCCCCCTCGCCGCGAGTTCGTTCTACGCCGGCGGCGGCAACGGCGAGGCGGTATTCATGCCCTACGCGATTCCGGAGAAGGATGCCGACGCGAAGGACGCGGCGCACCCGATCCGGCTCGGACAGTGGCGGTCGGTGTTGAACTCACAGCACGGCTTCTTCAAGGAGTCGTTCATCGACGAGATGGCGCACGCGGCCGGCAAGGACCCGTTCGAGTTCCGCCGGACGATGCTGAACCAGCAGCCACGATTCAAGGCGGCGCTCGAGAAGGCGGCCGCCATGTCCGGATGGGGCACGCCGCTGCCAGCCGGCGAAGGGCGCGGCATCGCCATCTGCGAAAGCTTCGGCACCATCGTCGCCGAAGTGGCGCATGTCTCGGTGTCGGTGGCCGGACGGCTGAAGGTGCTGCACATGTACGCGGCGGTCGACTGTGGCGACGTCGTGAACCTCGACACGGCGACGGCGCAGGTCGAAGGCGGCATCATCTTCGCGTTGTCGGCCGCGCTCCTCGGCGAAATCACCATCAAGGATGGCCGGGTGGTCGAACGCAACTTCCGCGATCACCAGATGATTCGCATCGTCGATGCGCCGCTGGTGAGCGTCGAGTTCATCCGCTCGAACGCGCTGCTCGGTGGTCTCGGCGAGCCCGCCGTGCCGCCGGCCGCAGCCGCCCTGACCAACGCCATCTACGCCGCCGCGGGCGTGCGTGTGCGTGAACTGCCGGTCAAGAAGACGCCGTTGGTAAAGCAAGCGTAAAGAGACGGTCCGCCTTTCGCAGAAGCGCATTGCTCCGCTGGCAACAGCGTGGGACACTGATCCCCTAATGTTTCCCCTCAGATTCCGGACTCTGATCCTGGCGTCGGCGGTGGCGTTGTGTGCGACGGTGAACCAGGCACAGGCGCAGAAGCCCGATGCCGCAAAGGGCGCCGCCAGGCCGGACGCCGCGAAAGCCGCGGCCAGCGATACGCTCGAGCGCGGCCGCTACATCGTCGAAGACCTTGCGCAGTGCTGGCGCTGCCACTCCCCTGTCGATCAGCGCGGCGTGCGCGACCGGATGAACTGGCTGCACGGCGGCCAGGTGGGCATGCGTCCCACGGTGCCGGTTGGTGAGTGGGCCATCGTGGCCCCGCGCCTGGCCGGGTCCCCTCCCGGCACCGACGTGCAGTTCATCCACCTGATGATGACCGGCGTCTCGCGCAGGGGCCGCTTCCTGCGCCAGCCGATGCCGCAGTTCCGCATGAAGCAGGACGACGCCGAAGCGGTCCTCGCCTACCTCAAGTCGCTCGGCGGCAAGTAGCGAGTCCGGTCCGGCTGAAGCCGGACACTACGCGAATCGTCGATCGCGAAGGTCTCTGTAGTGTCCGGCTTTAGCCGGACCGTGATCATCGATCCATACTGGCGGACATGTCCCTCGTGAACGCCCGCGCCTTCTTCGACTCGCTCAACCTCGACTACGTCGCCGTCCACCGGACGAAGGAAGCGCTGTTCTGGACCACCTACATGGGCACCAGTGCCGATGACGAGGGGTTCACGCGGGCAGAGCGGGCCTTCAAGGATTTCGTCTCGGATCCGGCACGGCTGAGCGCCACACGCGCGCAACTGGCGCAGGTGGAGGCGCTGCCGCCGGACCCTGAGCGCGACCTGCTGCTGCACGGGCTGCGTGGCTGGCAGGCGCTGTTCGAGGCCAACGTCATCGAGAGCGACGCGGGCCGGGCGTTGATGCACGAACTGGTCGATGCGGAGGCGGTGCTCTTCGCGAAGCGGCGCACCTACGTGCCGACCCACGTCAACGAACGCGGTGAGGTGGTGGACGCCACGCTCGCATCGCTGGCCACCAACCTGGCGACGAACCCGCTCGACGAGCGTCGCCGCAGTTCGTTCGACGCCTTCCGCGGCCTCGAGCAGTGGGCGCTCGACAACGGCTTCCTCGACCTCGTGCGGCTGCGCAACCGCTTCGCGCGCGCCCTCGGCTTCAGCGACTTCTTCGAGATGAAGCTGCGCAAGAACGAGCGCATGACGACGAGCGGCCTGTTCGCCATTCTCGACGACTTCCTCGATCGGACCGACGCCGCCAACGCGCGCATGCTCACCGGCCTTCGCGCACAGCACGGCGACGCCGCCGTGCTCCCGTGGAACCTCCGCTTCGCCACCACCGGCGACATCGTCCGCCGCATGGACCCGTACCTCACTTTTGCGCCGGCCCTCCGCCGCTGGGTCGAGAGCTTTCGCCGCCTCGGCATCGGCTTCCGCGGCGCCACGCTGCAGCTCGATCTGCTCGACCGCGCCGGCAAATTCCAGAACGGCTTCTGTCACTGCCCCGGCCCCGCCTGGGTGAACGCGCGCGGCGAGTGGATCCCCGGACAGATCAACTTCACGTCGGAAGCCAGACCCGACCAGGTCGGCAGCGGCACCCGCGCCATCGTCACGCTGTTCCACGAAGGCGGCCACGCGGCGCACTTCGCCAACGTGGTGCAGCAGGCGCCCTGCTTCTCGCAGGAGTACGCGCCGACCTCGATGGCCTACGCCGAAACGCAGTCGATGTTCTGCGACAGCCTGCTGGACGATGCCGACTGGTTGACGCGCTATGCGTGCGATGCTGATGGCCAGCCGATGCCGGAAGCAGTGATTCACGCGCGCGTCGCGAGCCTGCAGCCGATGCTGGCGTTCGAGAAGCGGATGCTCGCCGTGGTGCCGTGCTTCGAGTCGGCGCTCTACCAGTTGTCCGACGAGGCGCTGACGCCAGAGACCGTGCTGGCACTGGCCCGACAGACCGAGCGTCGCGTGCTCGGCATGGAGAGTCCGCGTCCGCTGCTCGCCATTCCGCACCTGCTGAACCAGGAGTCGGCCGCGGCCTACCAGGGCTACCTGCTCGCCGAGATGGCCGTGGCGCAGACGCGCGCCTTCTTCCTCGAGCGCGACGGCTACCTCACCGACAATCCGGCCATCGGTCCGGCACTCAGCACCCACTACTGGGAGCCGGGCAACAGCGTCGATCACGATACGATGCTGCGCACGCTCACCGGCGAGGGATTCACCGCACGGCATCTGGCCAGCGCGTGCAACAAATCAGTGGACGAAGCCTGGACCGACGCCACCGACAGCATGCGCGCGGCCGCGGCGCGTCCGTCCCGCGCCGACGCACTGCCCAGTCTCGACGCGCACATCCGCATCGTCCACGGCGACGAACTGCTCGCCGATTCCACCGAGGGCGAAGACGTCATGTGCGCGCGCTTCGAGACGTGGGTGCACGCCCACTACCCGGCCTGAGGCGCGACGCGCGGAACGCTGATGTCAGCGCCTCGCCATGATGCCGACGTGTGTAGCAGCCGACCGTCAGGTCGGCCCGCGTCAGCGCACCTGAAGGTGCGCGGCGACGCTCACTCGACAGGGCGCCACGGCCTGGCTGGCGCAGCGCGCTTGCGGCCGGGCCGGTTGTAGAACTCGATTGGCCTGTCCCACGTCCGCGTCCGGTTCCCATTCCGACGCGAGGGCAAAGACCAACTACACTATGAGTCGCGATAAGCACGCGCCCGTAGCTCAGGTGGATAGAGCACCGGCCTTCTAAGCCGGGGGTCCCGAGTTCGAATCTCGGCGGGCGCACTATTTCCTAAAGAATTCGCGGATTTCAATCGCGGAAATATTTGCAGGCGAACACACATCGAACAAAGTGATCAGTCTAGCGAGTTCGCGCCCACATCGCGCGATTTCGCCATCCGCGACTTTGCTCAGCATTTTGCATCGTGGCGATTTCGGCGACGCGCCGAATCGTGTCGAAACCACTGCTGATCACCGGCCAGGTACGCCGGAGGTCGCTTTACGACAGGCGCGGCGGATGGCATCCTGTGCTCAGCGCCGCGCCCCGGACCATGTGAGACGGATGGGTGCGGGGCACCCGGCAGGTGGAGGTTCGAGTCGCTCATGCCGCAGCCATAGAGCATCAGGCTGTGATCGAGCAGCGACCCGTCGCCATCCGGGGTGTTCTTCAGCTTGTTCAGGAAGTAGGCGGAAAGATTGCGCTACCGTCGAACAGCCCCTCCCCCTCATTGACAATTATCTCAACCGTCTCCGTTCGCATGACCTCAACGTCCCATGACGCTTTTGCATACGCCGCTGGGCCGAAGAAATCGCTGTCGTCATCAAGGTCGCCCTCGACGACACCGTCCCCGAGTCCGGAAAAGTACGCCACCCTGTACTGCACTTTATTTTTATTGAATATTTTCGACAACTCTTCTAAGGCATCCATCACTTTTTTACTGGCGGCCCCGAGAGCCATATCGATACGCATGCCCTGATTTTCCGAGTCATCATTGTTATTAAATTCCTCTCCCGAATTTGTGCAGATCGACTTGATGCAGTCTTTAAATTCTTTTTTACTTTTAATTTTTAAATACCCGCTCGTCTCAACTGAAAAACCAACACACAACTCTATTTTCGCATCAAAGTGTTTAGCTAACTTCTCGTTTCCTATCTTGACCCAAGTTGTATTTCTTCCGTCAATACCAAGAAGAAGAGTTTTTTCTTTGCTGATTTTTGGGAAATATCTCCCTTCTAAATAAACCAGGTCGTATCCACTGTTTTCATGAACTTTTTTGCTCTCAAAATCCTTAAGTGCGGCATTAAATTCTTTGGCATTCTTTTTTTCTACGACGCATATCATCCTGTAAAAGCTCATAAATAATCTCCATTACTGGCTTTAAGGCCGCCAAAATCTACACCGAGATTACTGCAACTGCTAGGTGCCCATAAATACGATCGCCTTCCCCGTTAGCTTTGCCATGACATTTCCTCGTTATTTAGATCGACCGCCGCTCAGAAAGGCGCGCGCCGGTCAACGGTCTCGCGCCCGCGGCGTTTCTCTTTGGGGAAGTGGTAACGCTGCGCACCTGGGAGGCGGCCTGACCCGACGGTCCCATTTGGCTTCCGATAAGTGGCACGGTCCAGACGCTCTGGGGCCAAGTAGGATGTGACGGGCCCATGGTTCGGATTCTAAATCACACCGACCTCTACGAATTCATCGTAGCGGTGCACGTCTGCGCCCTTTTCAATCCAGCGAAGTAGATCTTCGGCAGACTGGATGCGCCAATCATCGCTACTGCCCCAGCTGAGAGTCTTCCGGATCTTCTAGGAGATGCTGAGCGTCGACCTCGAACACGGTGCCGGCGCGAAAGGTTGAGTGAAACACGCGGTCCCCGACGGTCAACGTCGCCGCGTCGATCGGCGGAGCAACGTGGACCAACGCGGCTGACGTGGCCGCTGGACCAGTCCCCCCCTCCGAAGAGCCGTTCCCCTGGTCGGACCGGAGCGCGCGGTCGAGCGAGTCGGACCCCGATGCTCTCGGCTGCGGCTGCCGCCAGGCCCAGACCAGCAGAGTAAGGAACGCAACGGCCGCGCAGATACCCAGAAGGACGGTCACGCGGTGATTCTAGCGACAACCTGCATTCGGCGTAGGGGCAATTCCCGGTTCGGCCCGCGCGCGAAAGGCGGCTCGATGCAGAGACGTGGGAAGGCCACACGCTCTCAGGAAGCCTGCAGTCCTTTTTGGGTGGTGCCGCCCACCGAAGCCCGACCACCTAGAGCGACCCCGCTAGGGTCCCCAGCCGGATCCCGCGCCGGAAGCCCCCCCGGTGGGCGCACGGGTTGCGCCTCATTCCACGCGTTCAGGCT
>CALQBJ020000166.1 GCA_943328785.2 Bifidobacterium breve | reverse complement strand
CGTTCTCGGCCTCGGCGTGCTGCTGACCGGCGACAGCGGTATCGGCAAGAGCGAGTGCGCGCTCGACCTGATCGTGCGCGGCCATCGCTTGGTGGCCGATGACACGGTCGATGTGAAGCGGCGCACCGACACGGTGCTGATCGGCAGTTGCCCGGAGCTGACCCGGCACCACATGGAACTGCGGGGGCTCGGCATCATCAACGTGCGCGAGCTCTTCGGCGTGTCGTCCACCCGCTCGTCGAAGCGCATCGAACTGGCCGTCCAACTCGAACGGTGGGAAGCCGGCCGCGAATACGATCGCCTCGGCATCGACGACGCGTTCTTCGATCTGCTCAGCGTCCGCATTCCGCTCATCCGGATGCCGGTCGCACCCGGCCGCAACATCGCCATCCTCGTCGAGGTCGCCGCCCGCAACCAGTTGCTGCGCGCCCGCGGTCACCACGCCGCACGGATCCTCGCCGAGCGGTTGAACCAGGCGCTGCTGCACGGGCAGGTCGACGCCGCCTCGCCGGCCGACGACGAAGACGACGACAACGAACACGGAGTCCCCCAGTGAAGTCACGTCCGCCAGTTGCGAGCCAGAGCCGTGCGGCTGCGGCCAGGCAGCCGTTCATCATCGTCACGGGTCTGTCGGGCTCGGGGAAGTCGCAGGCGATCCGGGCGCTCGAGGATCTCGGCCACTTCTGCGTCGACAACCTGCCGTCCGCCCTGATCCCGACACTCGCGCAGCTCGCCGTCCGCGGCGCGTTCGAAAAGGCAGCGATCGTCGCCGACGTCCGCGAGCAGCAGTTCCTCAAGGCCTTCCCGGCGGTCTTCCGCCGCCTGCGCAAGATGGCCCGGCTGAACCCAGTGCTGATCTTCCTCGACGCCACGAACGAGTCGCTGGTCCGGCGCTTCAGCGAAACGCGCCGGCCGCACCCAATGGGGCGCGACAAATCGGTGCTCGAGGGCATTCTCGAGGAGCGCGAGGTGTTGGCGCCGGTGCGCGCCATGGCCGACGAGATCGTCGACACGTCGGACATGACCGTCCACGAGCTGCGCCAGTTTTTCATGGGGCTGTCGCGCGACCGGGTTCGGGCGCCGCTCGTGGTGAACCTGGTCAGCTTCGGCTTCAAGCACGGCGTACCGGTGGACGCCGACCTGATGTTCGATGTCCGCTGCCTGCCGAATCCGCACTTCGTGCCGACGCTGCGACCACGCACCGGGCGCGACCAGGCGGTAGCGTCGTTCATCCTGCGCGATCCGGCGTCACGCGCCTTCATCGACAAGCTCGAGGAGTATGTGCGCTTCACGCTGCCGTACTACGTCAGCGAGGGCAAGAGCTACCTCACCATCGCGATCGGCTGCACCGGCGGACGACACCGATCGGTCATGCTTGCGGAACGTCTGGGACGGGCGCTAGCCAATGTGGCCGATACCCGGACGCGCGTGAAGCATCGCGATATCCGTCGGAGCACAAAATGATCGGCGTCGTCGTTGTCACCCACGGCCAGCTCGCCACTGAACTGGTCAATGCCGCCGAGATGATCGTCGGCGACCTGCCGCAGTTCACCGCCGTGTCGATCGGCTGGCACGAAGACGTGAACGACGCCCGCGAGGATATCGTGCAGGCGATCGAGCGAGTGCAGGCCGATGCCGGCGTGCTCATCCTCACCGACATGTTCGGCGGCACGCCGTCAAACCTCGGCATAACCTTCCTCCAAGAGGACAAGGTGGAGGTCATCACCGGGGTGAACCTGCCCATGCTCATCAAGCTGGCTTCGATGAAGGGGGAGAGCAACCTGCTCGCCGTGGCGCGCGAGATGCGCGATGATGGACGGAACGCCATCTGGGTCGCTTCCGACCTGCTGCGTGGCGACAAGACGCCATGACCTCGCGCTCGGTCACCATCGTCAATCAACTGGGTATGCACGCCAGAGCCGCGGCCAGGTTCGTCCAGGCGGCCACGACGTTCCAGTCGCGGGTCCTCGTCAGCCGTCAGGGGCGTGAGATGGAAGGCAAGAGCATCATGGGCCTGCTGCTGCTGGCGGCGGCTCGCGGCACGCTCATCACCATTACGGCCGACGGCCCCGATGAGGACCGTGCCGTGGCGGAACTTGCGGAACTGGTCTCCGCAGGCTTCGGCGAGGGTACATGCAACGCCTGACGGGGATCGGGGTTTCACCAGGAGTGGTCAGCGGCCGGGCCGTCGTGCTGATGCAGCGGGCGCAGGTACTGCGCTACCGCGTCGCACCCGAGCGGATTGCCGACGAATTAGCCCGCCTCGACCAGAGCCGCCTGCGATCACGCCAGCAACTACAGGACATTCGCGCCCGCATCGGCCGGCGCCGTGGGCCGGAACTGGCCGCGCTGTTCGACGCGCAGTTGCTGATGCTCGACGACCCGATGCTCGTGCCGCGGGCCGAAGGACTGGTGCGCGACACGCTGGTGAATGCCGAATGGGCGGTCCAGCAGGTGTTCGACGAGTTCAGCGCCATCTTCGATGAAATTGCCGACCCGTACCTGCGCGAGCGAAAGGGCGACGTCGCCGATCTCGTTGGCCGCCTGAAGATGAACCTGCGGCAGGACGTCTCGTCGCCGCGCGACCTGCTGAGCGCGCTCGAGGAAGCGTCGGTGCTGATTGCCGATGAACTGACGCCGTCGCTTGTCGCCCAGGTCGACTGGACCAAGGTCCGTGGCTTCGCGACCGATGCGGGCAGCCGAACCTACCACACCGCCATCCTGGCACGCTCGCTCGAGGTGCCAGCCGTCGTCGGCCTGCACTGCGCGGTCGATCGGATCCAGCCAGGGCAGATGGTGGTCATCGACGGCACCGAGAACGCCATCATCATCGACCCAGACGCGAAGACGCTGGCGCTCGCCGAGCGGGCCTCGACCGACCACCGCCCGGCACGTCATGGCGAGGGGGACCGCCGACGTCCGGCTGCCACGGCCGACGGCGTCCGCATCACGCTCGATGCCAACATCGAGTTTGCCGACGATCTCGCCCACGCGCGCTATGCCGGCGCCGAGGGGATCGGCCTCTACCGCTCGGAATTCCTGCTGACCAGCCATCGTGCGCTGCCGACCGAAGACCAGCAGTACGAAATCTATCGCCGGATGCTCGAAGGGATGGCGCCAGGCACGGTCACGGTCCGAACGTTCGACGTGGACGAAGACCAGATGGCGCGGCGCTCCACCGACCCGACGCTCGGGGGCAGCTGGATTTCAGAGGAGGAGCGGGGAAGCCGGCAGGGGCTGCGCGGCCTGCGTCTCAGCCTGACCCGCCCGGAACTGTTCCGCACCCAACTGCGTGCGCTCCTGCGCGCGGCCCGTCACGGGTCACTGCGGATCATGTTCCCGTTCGTCTCGGGAGTGGAGCAGGTGAGGAGCGCGCGCCAACTGGTATCCGAGGCCGCCGCCGATCTCCAGGCGCGCGGGATCGTCGTGCCGCACGTCCCGATCGGGGTAATGATCGAGATCCCGGCCGCCGCCTACACGGCCGACCTCTTCGCGCGCGAGGTCGATTTTTTCACGATCGGCACCAACGATCTGATTCAGTACTGCCTGGCGGTCGATCGGGCGGACGAACGGGTGTCACGGCTCTACGAACCGCTGCATCCGGCCATCCTGCGTGTCATATTGACGGTGAGACGCGCGGCAACTCGGGCACGCATTCCAGTGTCGCTGTGCGGCGAGATGGCGTCGGATCCGGCGCTGCTGACGCTGTTGGTCGGGCTCGGCTTGACCGAATTCAGCATGACGCCGGGCGCGATCGGCGTCGCCAAACAGGTACTATCGGAACTCCGGAGCGACGATCTGCGCGCGCTTGCGCGCCGCGTCCTTCGCCTTCCGACCGTCGACGAAATCGAACAGGAACTGCTGGCGGCACTCGGCCGCTACAGCATCAGGTAACGGGAGGACCGAGAGTGACGACCAGCCAAGTGACGCGTGTGGAGAAGCCCTGGGGCTACGAGCTCCACTGGGCAATGACGGATCGCTACGTCGGGAAGCTGATCCACATCAACGCGGGCCACGCGCTCAGCCTCCAGTACCACAATCTGAAGGACGAGACGATCTACCTGCAGACCGGGAAGATGCTGTACGAGATCGAAATCGACGGCGTCCTCACGAAGCGGGAGATGCTGCCTGGCGACTGCATCCACGTTTCGCCGAAGACGGTGCACCGGATGACCGCGATTCTCGACTGCGATGTGTTCGAGGTGTCGACGCCGGAACTGCATGACGTCGTGCGGCTGGAAGACCGCTACGGGCGGGAAGACAAAAAGTAGGACATGCTGATGGCGAAGGGCTGATTGATGAAGGCGGGCCGGGCATCCGCGTCGTCGCGGGTTCACCCAGTCGGGGCTTCAGCAATCAGCCTTCAGCCGTGGGCAATCGTTAGAACGGGATGTCGTCGTCCGTGAGCGGTTCGGACACGTCGTCGTGGCTCGTTGCGGCAGCGCCGGCGCCGGCGGCGCTGCGGCCTTCGCTGCGCTCGTAGCCGCCACCACCACCGCCACTGCGTGCGCCGCCGCCGCCACCGCTGCCGAGCAGCACGACCTTCTCGCAACGCACCTTGGTCGACTTCCGCTTCACGCCGTCCTTGTCGGTGTACTCGTCGGTCTGCAGGCGCCCTTCGATGTAGACCTGCTTCCCCTTCACCAGATACTCACTGAGCGACTCGGCCTGCTTGCCCCACAGGTCGATGTTGTGCCACTCGGTGCGTTCCTGGCGCTGGCCGCCCTTGTCGTTCCACACCTCGGTCGTCGCGATGCTGAACCGCGCGACTGCTGCGCCACCCGGCGTATAGCGAACTTCGGCGTCACGCCCGAGGTTGCCGACCAGAATCACTTTGTTTACGCTGCCCATCGTCGATAAGCCCTTCTGGAACTCGTACGTTACCGGCTTGCACCGGCGTTCCATCCGGCCATCGGAGCCGGACACAATCCGTCCGCTCGGACGGACACCACCACGCTCGTCTATGGCCGCTGGGCGACCAGTTCCTGCAGCCGCTGCTTGGCCACGGTGGCCGCCACGCTGTCGGGGAAGTTCTTGACAACGAATTCGAACGCCTCGCGGGCCTGAGGCGTCTGCCGGAGGGTCTTCAGCGCGGTGCCTTTGCGCACATAGGCATCAGGCACGTCGTTGCTCCTTGGATAGTTCCTGATGACGGCGTCAAAGGCGGCAATGGCCGGCTCGTACTTGCCCAACTGCATCTGCGAGTTGCCGATGTGAATCTGGGCGAACGAGGCCTGCGGCGACTGCGGGAACGTCCGCACGTACGACTCGAAGCCAAGGATGGCCAGGTCGTACTGACCGGCGTAATAGTCGGCCAGCGCGCTATCGAGCAGCTTCTGCGGCGACGCGCCGACTGCGGCGGCGCCGGTCGGAGCAGGCGCCGGTGCGGCTGTCGCGTCCGTGCCGGTGGCCGACGGATCGCCGTTGGGCAGGGCAGCGGGACGCATGCTGCCGATCGCCGTGACCGACTCGCGCAACGCATCGAGTTCCTGCGCGACCGAGCCGACGCGGACGTTGTTGTCGTCCACCTTCTCGCGCACCACCCGCAGGTCGTTGGCCAGCATGTCGATGACAAGCTTCTGGTCGGCGAACAGCTTGCGGTTGGCCGCCGTCTGTTCGTCGATGCGGGTGTTCACCGCCTTGACGGCCTCGGTCATCGCCGCAATCAGGTTTTGCAGTTGCTGCGACTGCTCCTGCAGGATCCGGATATCGGCCATCATCTGGCGCGTTTCCTTGTCCGCGGCGGACAGCGGCGCAGCCATCACGAGGGTCAGCGCGGCGCAGAGAATCGCGCCGGTCATTGGCTTGTTCATAGGCTCACTTTGCCGTGATCACGAAATGGGCACGGCGGTTCTTCGCGTAGGCGGCATCGTCGTGGGCCGGATCGAAGGGAAACTCCTTCCCGTAGCTCACGGTGCGCAGCCGGCCCTCCGGGATTCCCAGCGAAATCAGGTAGGCGCGCGCCGCTATTGCACGTCGCTCGCCCAGCGCAAGATTGTACTCGGGCGTGCCGCGCTCGTCGCAATGGCCTTCGATGGTCACGGACCAGGCGGCATTCGACTTCATCAGCGTGGCGTTGTCGGTGAGCGCGCGCTGCGCCTCGGCGCTGAGCTCACTGCTATCCAACTCGAAAAAAACCGGCTTGAGCGGCGAGTTGCGGTTCAGGTCGTCGAGCGACGAGGCGTTGATCCGTTCATCGCGCAGCGGCTCGGCCGGCACGACGGTCGGCTCGGCTACCGGCTCTGGCGGCGACGGCGGACGGGTTGTCGTGCTTCCGGCCCCAGCGACCGGCGGCGGCGGGGGAGCGGGCCGCGCCACCGGTGGCTTCTTTCCGCCACAGGCGACCAACGCCAGCGATATCAACATCAGCACGGCAAGCGCGCCCTTCGACCACATTCCTCGCATCTGGTTCATCTCCTTGGATTCGGTTGCCCGCGTGTTACTTGGACCAGTCTGGCTGGAAGTTGTTACCCGCGCGCGTCATCTGGCGCAGGTCCTTCCCGTCTCTGGCAATGGTGAAAATCTGCGATTTCCCAGACCGGGTGGACATGAACGCAATGTGCCGGCCGTTCGCCGAGAATGACGGGCTTTCGTTCGTGCCTTCACCGAAGGTGAGTTGGCGCACCTGCCCGGTGGCCAGTTCCATCACCTTGATGTCGTTGCCGGGTCCGGTGCGTGCCGTATACGCCACTTCGTTGTACGGCGCCGGCGACCAGGTGGGGCGGTCAGCATACGGCTCGCGCGTCAACTGACGCAGGCCGAGACCGTCGACGCCGATGATGTAAATCTGGGGCGTGCCAGTGCGGTCGGAGGTGAACGCGATCTGGGTGCCGGTCGGCGACCAGGTCGGCGTGCTGTCGATCGCCGTGTTCGTGGTCAGACGCCGGACGTTCGATCCGTCGCGATTCGAAACATAGAGTTCCGAATTACCGTCACGGGTGGAGCTGAACGCGATGCGGGTGCCGTCGGGCGACCACGCTGGCAGCCAGTTCTGGCCGGCACTCTTGGTCGGCTCCTCGAGCGTCCCCTGATAGATGTTCGAGATGAAGATCGTGGGCGCGCCACGCCGGTACGACGTGTAGGCGATGGAACGCCCGTCTGGCGACCAGGTTGACGTGATATTCAGCGAGCGCTGCGTCGTGACGCGCCGCGGGTTCTCGCCGTCGTAGTCGGAGATGTAGATCTCCTTCCCCCCGCGGCTCTCGACCGTGCCGGTCATCCGCTCGCCGTCGCGGTCGGAATTGAACGTCAGCTTGCTACGGGCGACGCCGCGCAGTGCTCGCTGCTGCTGGTGGATCTCGTCGGCAATGGTGTGGGCATAGAGCCGCTTGTTTGCGACCGACCCGCTGTATTCGCGGGCGAACGCCGACTGCCGGCTCCGCACGTTGAAGAGGCGGACCTCGACGCGCACGCCCAACTCGGTCTTCTGGACGGTCCCGACGATGACACCGTCGACGTTGATTTCGCGCCAGCGGTCGAAGGGCACGTCGGCCAGCGAGGTAGGTGCAGGCACGGTGGCCTGGACGTCCTTCGGGATGAGCAAGAACTCCCGCTCGAAATTCAGGTCGTCCCAGAGCACCCGCCCCATCGTCTGGGCGGCATCAATCGTTTCCGCGTCGCGCGACAACGCGATGAAGTCGGGCACCGCAAAGCGCGGGGCAGCCCCGGCCACGTCGCTGCTGATCGTGGTGCTGATCTCGCTCGGCTGCTGGGCGGCTGGCGCGGGCGGCTGCTGCGCCTGCGTCGTGACGAGAAGGACGGCCGAAGCCGCGATGACGGGAAGTATCCGTTTCATCGTTTGTATTCGAAATTGAGGTAAACCGTCAGCGTCGGGTTCGGAAACGCCGCCGGAAGGGGCGGCAGTTGCCGGGTGCCGAGGATGCCGCGAAGCGCGGCGGTATCCAGTGCGATGTAACCACTCGTCTTGTCGACCTCGGCGTTCGCGATCGAGCCATCGCGCTGGATGGTGAACTTCACGACGGTCATGCCGGCCACTTCGGCGCGCTGCACCCAGTTGGCGCGGACACGCTCGACCATGGTAATGATGTAGTCGGGGCAGCAGAAGTCGGCTACGTCGAGCCGAGATCCAGCCCCCTGTCCGCCGCCTGTCGAGAGTCCGAAGCCCTGCCCGCGTGCGCCAGTCTCGGCAATAGCCGATCCAGGACGGGCTTCGGCGCCGCGGGTCGGTGTCCTGCCACGAGCATCATCTGGCGCCTGCTGAATCTTCGGAGCGGGGGCGGCTTTCACCGGCGCCTTGTTCGGCAGTGGCACGGTCATCTCCGGCGCCTTCGCCGCCGGTGGCCGCACGGCCTCGGGGCGTTTGGGCTCATCCGGGGGCTTCACTTCCTGCACGGCACGGCCGCCGATGGAGGTGAGGCCGCCGTTGGCCGGCCCTTCATTCGAGCCGCCCAGCGAGATGGTCATGATCGTCTTAGGTTCGGCCCGGTGCGAGTCGAGCCATCCACCTGGCGCCAGGATGAATGCGGCGACCAGGACCGCGTGGGCCATCATGGACGCGCCAAGCGTCCAGTTGAGGCCCTTCGGCGCGTTCATGCGACCCCGCAGAACGTCCGTGACATCCATCGTCAGCGGTCTCCTGGGGCCTTGGCGACGATGCCGACGTCGGCGACACCGGCGTCCTTGAGGCGGTCCATGATGCTCATGAGGTCCTGCAGTTGGACCGTGCCATCGCCACGCAGATAGACCCGCTTGTCGGTGGCCGATTCCATCTTCTGGCGGACCCGCTCCTGCAACACCTCAACGCGAATCCGCTCGTCACCGAGGAACACCGAGCCGTCGGTACGGAACGAGGCCGGTACGGTGACGAAGAGCCGTTCGCCTTCAACCGCGGTGGCCCGGCGTGCCACTGGAAGCTTGACGTCGATTCCGCGCTGAATCATCGGCGCCGTGACCATGAAGATGATCAGCAGCACCAGCATCACGTCCACGAGTGGCACGACGTT
>CALQBJ020000165.1 GCA_943328785.2 Bifidobacterium breve | reverse complement strand
GCGCACTTTCTCGAAGAACTCGCGCGCCGCGTCGTTGCGATTCTGAGCGCGGGCGATGAGGCCGAGCACGTAGGCCGGCTGCGGCGCTGACGGCATCAGGCGCGCGGCCTCGGCGGCCTCGTTCGCGGCAGCGTCGAGCTCCTGCTCGTACATCAGCGCGAGGCTCAGGTTCAGGTGTCCGATCGCCAGTGAGGCATCGATGCCGAGTGCGCCGCGAAACGCGACAGCCGCCTCGGGGTAGTTCAGTTGCTCGAGGAGGGCGACGCCGACGTTGTTCGCGCGGTAGGCCCGCTCACGGGTCTCGCGCGTCGGGACCTTCTTCGCAGGAGGGGGTGGTGAACCGCAGGCGGTGGCCGCCAGCGCAAGGCAGACGCTCGCGCGCAGCGGCCACTGGCGGAAGCAGACAGGGAAAGGCACAGGCCAGCTTAAAGAAAAAGCCCCACCTGACGCTAGTGCGTCGGGTGGGGCTGGTTCAATTCAGGTTCGCTAACCCGGGCCGACCTGTGGGTCGGCAGCGACACTCATCCGAACGCTAGTCCTGGCGGGTGCCGAGGCTCGACGGCGTGACGTCGAGGACGTTCTTGTCGATGGTCATGATGCCGCCAACCGCCACGGCCGCGAGGCCGATGTAGATCAACGCCTTCTTGCCCTTCGACATGCCGCTGCGGGCAAGGGAGCCCCCCTGCTGATACGCGGCCGCGGGCTGGACGCCCCTGGCAGCGGTTGGTGCCGAGGTGGTGTCAGCCGGCACGGTGGCCAGCTGCTGGACATGGCGCGCGCCCGACACAAGGATGCCTTCACCGGCGAACGCCGAGGTGGGCACGAGCGAGGCAAGCAGCGCGATCGCACAGAAATGCTTCATTGACGAATCTCCTGACTCTCGAAAAGCAGCCGGGACGCCCTGGGCGCCCCGGCTCACAATCAACCCTTAGAACGAAAACGACGCGGTCACGCGCGCGAGGCGCGGATCGAGGAACGTCGTCGGCCGCAGCCAGCGTGAGCCGTAGGCGGTCGTGACGTTCTGAATCGAGTTCGAGTTGAGGGCGTTGTAGACGTCGAACGCGAGGCGAACCTTGCCGATGGCCGTGTCGAGCGTCTTGTTCACGGCGACGTCGAGCTGGTTGAAGCGCGGTCCGAACAGCGAGTTCGGGGTGATGAGGTTCAGGCTGCCGGCGCGCGTCAGCGACGTGGCGGCGCGACCGTTCTTGAAGGTCACCTGGTAGGGGTTCGAGGCCGCCGTCGGCACCGACACGGCCAGCGTCGCGTTCTGCGCCGCACCACGGGTGTTGCGGTAGATGAAGCTGGCGTTGAAGCCACCCTTCACCGGCACGCTCGCGTTGAAGCGGAAGTCCGTGTTGTTCGCCCACGAGGTGACGACCTTGCACGAACCCTCGCCGTTCAGGGTATTGCCGTAGAACGCCGTGGCAGCGCCCGTCGTGTTGGTGATGTCGGTCGGGGTGTTCGGCACGTCGACCGTGAAGCAGCCATTGGCCACCTGACGGCCGGAGTCGATACCACCGCCGACGCGGATATCCCCGTGGATGCGGCCGTCGACGCTGAGCCACACGCCGTCCCAGTAGCGCTTGGGCAGGCCGGAGTTGCCGTTCTTGTCGGCAAATTCCTGGGCGTTGGTGACGCGAATCTGGCCCTGGCCGAACTTCGACGGGGTGACGTCGTAGAAGCCGCAACGCTGGGTACCGCCGGTGCCGAGGCGCGAATCGTTCGGCACGGTGATGCAGTATTCGTCGAAGTCCGACGGCGACAGGGCGATGTTGTCGGTCACCGTGAAGCTGCCGTCCCAGTTGTGGTTGTAGCCGGCGTTCACCGACAGGCCGTGCACGATTTCATGCTGGATATCGACGTTGATATCCCACAGGAAGTCGCGGTTCTTGAACTTGGCCGAATCGTCGAACAGGACCGCAGGCACGGCCGGGTTGAAGGTGCCGAAGAAGTCGCTGCTGATCTTGCCGCATTCGCCGTTCGCCTGCAGGTTCTTCACGTCGCAGTCGGGAATGTAGTTGCCGTTTGCGTCGTTCCACACGCGCGAGGCGCTGTTGATCGACGAGTTGAACGGGTGGAAGCGGCTGGTGAAGTCGCCGCGGCTCAGGCCGACGTAGCGGCCGGTCGAGAAGCGGAGGGCCGTGCGGCCGTTGCCCATGAGGTCATACACCGCGCCGACGCGCGGGCTGAAGTCGTTGTAGATCGGCACGCCGTCCAGTGCCGGCGCTTCGCGGCGGGGCACGTACGGGCCAGCTTCGGCCACCGAGGCCAGGTAGCCGTAGGTGACGCGGTCGTAGCGGGCGCCAAGGTTCAGCGTCATGCGACCGAGCTTCCACTGGTCCTGGGCGAAGACGCCGAGTTCCATGTTCTGGCGGACGTTCACCGTGAACGGCGTCGCGTAGTACTGCAGCGCGGACGGCTTGCCGTTGGTGAAGTCGTAGTTCAGGCCGTCGACGACGTTGTTGCGGCTGCGCGACTCGTCGTTGAAGCCCTGCTCGTTCGTCGCACCGATCTTGATGTTGTGCGTGCCGGTGACATACGACATCGTGAAGCGCTGCGCGCCGCGGCCGGTGCGCGCCTTCGGCGCGGTCAGCAGCGAGGTGGCGCCGTAGCGGTAGGCGGTCGACAGCTCGATGATCGAGCGGTCGTTCTGGGTGACACCGTCTTCGGCGAAGTTCACCCAGTTGGCATCCTGCCACGAGCCGCCGGCTTCGAGGAGCAGGCGGCTGGTGAGCGGCGCCGTCCACGTGCCCTGAATCACGCCCGACGGGAACCAGTCCCAGCCGCGCTCGGATTCGATGGAGTTCGCACCGGTGAAGGGGCCGGTGGTGCAGCGGCAGGACTTCTGCACGTCGCCGTAGATGTTGAAGCGGTTCTTCGAGTTCAGCTGGGCGGTGATACGACCGGCGTGGTTACGGTACCAGTCGAAGCTCGCCGCCTTGCGCGGGTCGGCCCCGCTGTAGAGCGAGGGGTCCGTGTAGCTGACGTTCGCGAACGGGCTGCCGGGCTGACCCGGGTAGAACAGGGTCGGCGTGACGCCGATGTTGTTCGCGGCGTTCGCCAGGCCGAAGCTCGGGTTGTAGACCTGCGCCTTACCCTGCAGCGGGTTGTAGAACGCGCTCGGCTGGTTCACCGTCGAACCCCAGCGCGCCACGGCGGTATAGAACCACACCTTGTCCTGCTTGATCGGACCACCGAACTGGACGCCAAGACGATAGATGCGCTCGACTTCAGCGGCCGACTTGATGCCGGCCGAGTTGAACAGGGCCGCGTTGCCGAGGGTCCAGTCGTTCAGGTTGTCGCGGACGTTGGCGCCCTTCATCGAGCCGTTCGAGAAGTAGCCGTCGAGGCCACCGGCGAACGTATTGCTCCCGCTCTTCGGGATGGCGTTCAGCGAGACGCTGCCCGAGCCGGCTTCGGCGCCCATGCCCGAGGTTTCGATCTGGAGTTCCTGGATGTTGCCCTGGTCGGTGATGTAGCCGACGCCCGACGCTTCGTTCACGAAGTACTGGTTGCGGAAGCCGTCGAAGTTGGCGCGCGTGCCGGTCTTGCCGTGGAACAGGGTGTAGTTGCCCTGCGCCGACCAGGTGTCGCGCGTGCCGCCCACGTCAGCCTGCGTTGCCGCGAAGCCGGGGGTGACATACGCCAGCGTCTGGAGGCCGACGTTGCCGCTGGGGAGCGATTCGAGTTCGCTGCTGTTCAGCGTCTCCTGCTTGCGCATGCTGGTCGTGTCGACGACCGGCGCCGCGCCGCTCACCGTGATGGTCTCTTCGAGCGAGCCCACCTGCATCGCGATGTTCACGGTGGCCGTAAAGCCGGTGCCCAGCGTGATGCCGTCGCGCTTGACGGTCGAGAAACCGGTGAGGCTGAACGTCACCGTGTACGTGCCGGGACGGAGGTCGACGACGCTGTATCGTCCCTCGCCGTCGGTGGTCACCGTGCGCACCTTTTCGATGAGCGCGGGACTCGCGGCCTCAACCGTGACGCCAGGCATCGCCAGGCCCGACGTATCGCGGACGACGCCGGCGATACCGCTGCCCTGCTGCGCCCAGGCGGGCGCGTTCAGGACCAGAAACCCCAACGCAACGAGACCAAAGGCCATCGCCCTCGACCGGAAACTACTCGACTGTGTCACTGCCCCTCCGAGAATGTGCGGCCTTTTGTACAAAACCTGACGAGATAAGCCGGTGGTTTTGTAACACGTTTGTATCATGGACGTTTGTCGCAATCTGTCGCAGGCCCGGCGTTGCGGGGCCTAAAAAAGAAAACCCCACCGAAGGATCCAATCCTCCGGTGGGGTGCATGTCGACCCGGGTCGCGAACGGTTTAATCCTGGCGGGTGCCGAGGCTCGACGGGGTGACGTCGAGGACGTTCCTGTCGATGGTCATGATGCCGCCCACCGCCACGGCCGCGAGGCCGATGTAGATGAGCGCCTTCTTCCCCTTCGACATGCCGCTGCGGGCAAGGGAGCCCCCCTGCTGATACGCAGCCGCGGGCTGGGCGCCCTTGACGGCGGTCGGCGCGGAGGTGGTGTCAGCCGGCACGGTGGCCAACTGCTGGACATGGCGCGCGCCCGACGCAAGGATGCCTTCACCGGCGAACGCCGAGGTGGGCACAAGCGAGGCAAGCAGCGCGATCGCACAGAAACGCTTCATTGACGAATCTCCTGACTCTTGGAATCAGCCGGGGCGCCCAGGGCGCCCCGGCCCACAACCCACCCTTAGAACGAAATCCCAGCGGTGACGCGCGCCAGGCGCGGGTCGAGGAACGTGGCCGGCCGCAGCCAGCGGGTGCCGTAGGTCGTCGTCACGTTCTGGATCGAGTTCGAGTTCAGCGCGTTGTAGACGTCGAACGCCAGACGGAGCTTGCCCCAGCCGATGTCGAGCGTCTTGTTGACGGCCAGGTCGAGCTGGTTGAACCGAGGTCCGAAGACCGAGTTCGCTGTGCGGATTGCGATCGACTGCGCGGTCGTCAACGTGGACGCCGCACGGCCGTTCTTGAACGTGACGTTCGCCGCCGTCACCGTCAAGTTCGCATTCTCGTTCGCACCCGGGGTGTTGCGGTAGATGAAGCTGCCGTTGAAGCCACCCTTGATTGGGATGCTGCCATGGAGACGGAAGTCCATCGTGTCGGCCCAGGCCGTCTCGACCCGGCACATGCCGGTCCCGGACATCGCGAAGCCGTTCCAGGTGAGGGCGCCGCCGGAGCCGGTGATATCACGCGGCTGATTCGGTGCGTCGACGGTGAAGCAGTGGTCGTCCACCTGCCGGCCGATATCGACGCCACCGCCCACCGAGATGTTCTTCGGCAGCTTGCCGTCCATACCGAACCAGAAGCCGTCCCAGTAGCGCTTGGGCAGCTTCGTGTTGCCGTTCTTGTCTACGAACTCCTTGGCGTTGGTGACGCGAAGCGTGCCCTTCCCGAAGAACTGGGGCTGGACGTCGTAGTAGCCGCACTGCTGGGTTCCGGCGCCCGAGCCGAGGCGCGAGTCGTTCGGCAGCGTGACGCAGAACTCGTCGAAGGCCTCCGGGCCGTAGAGCGTGTTCTCGGTGACCGTGAAGCTGCCGTCCCAGTTGTGGTTGTAGCCGGCGTTCACCGAGAGCCCATGGGTGAGCTCGTGCTGGACGTCGAGGTTGATATCCCACAGGAAATCGCGGTTCTTGCTCAGCACCGAATCGTCGAACAACGTCGCCGACGGGATGAACTTGCCGAAGTTGGCGTTGCTGATGGCACCGCAGACGTCGCCGCCGCTCCCGCTCAGGTCCTGCGCCGAGAAGTTCTGGACGTCGCAGTCCGGGATGTAGTTGCCGTTGGTATCCGTCCAGTTACGGAACGCCGTG
Organism: Bifidobacterium breve; assembly: GCA_943328785.2. Taxonomy (GTDB): domain Bacteria; phylum Acidobacteriota; class Vicinamibacteria; order Vicinamibacterales; family CAVVIG01; genus CAVVIG01. Next base: position 3,158 of record CALQBJ020000165.1, on the reverse strand, counting down.
TTGATGGACGAGCTGAACGGGTGGAACCGCCGCGTCAGGTCGGAGCGGCTCAGCTGATTGTAGCGACCGAACGACGCCTTCACCGCGGTGCGTCCGTTGCCGAACACGTCGAACGCCGCGCCGAGGCGTGGGTTGATGTCGTTCCAGAGCGGCACGCCCTTCAGTTCGGTCACTTCGCGGGCGGGCACGAACAGGCCGGCTGGCAGGCTGGCCGACGGGTAGCCCATGCTGATGCGGTCCCAGCGCAGGCCGACGTTCAGCGTCACGCGTTTGATCTTCCAGGCGTCCTGCGCAAACACGCCGAGCTCCATGTTCTGGCGCTCCTGCTGCAGGAACGGCAGACCGTAGTACTGGATGCGCAGCGGCTTGCCGTTCAGGAAGTCGTAGTTCAGGCCATCGACGACGTTGTTGCGGCTGCGCGACTCGTCGTTGAACGCCTGTTCGTTGGTCACGCCGATCTTCACGTTATGCGTGCCGGTGACGTAGGACACGGTGAAGCGCTCGGCGCTGCGACCGGTCCGCGCCTTCGGAGCGGTGAGGAGCGACGTCGCGCCGTAAACATAGCCGGTCGAGGTTTCGGTGATCGACCGGTCGTTCTGCGACACGCCGTCCTCGGCGAAGTTCACCCAGTTGGCGGTCTGCCACGAGGCACCCGCTTCGAGCAGCAGCCGGCTGCTGACCGGCCGGGTCCACGTGCCCTGCACGACGCCAGACGGATACCAGTCCCAGCCACGTTCGGACTCGATCGCGTTCGATCCAGTGAAGGGGCCTGTGGTGCAGCGGCACGATTTCTGAAGGTCGGCGTAGAGGTTGATGCGATCCTTCGACGTCGCCTGCGCGGTGATGCGCCCGGCATGGTTGCGGTACCAGTCGAAGCTGGACGCCGCCCGCGGATCTCCGAAGTCGGAGTACTTGCTGGTGGCGTAGGGCGTGCCGGGCTGGCCGGGGTAGAACAGCGTCGGGGTCGGACCGACCACACCCCTCGCGGGAATGTTCGCCTTGCCCTGCAACGGGTTATAGAAGGCGCTCGGCTGACCGACGGTGGAGCCCCAGCGGGCGACCGCGGCGAAGAACCAGATCTTGTCCTGCTTGATCGGGCCGCCGAGTTGACCACCGAGGCGATAGATGCGGCTGACCTTGGAGGCGGCGTTGATCCCCTGGCTGGCGGCCAGCGCCGCGTTGCCCATCGTCCACTCGTTCAGGTTGTCGCGCACGTTGGCGCTCTGCATCGCGCCGTTCGAGAAGTAGCCGTCGAGGCCGCCCGCGAAGGTGTTGCTGCCGCTCTTCGGAATGGCGTTCATCGAGGTGCTGCCAGAACCGGATTCCGCGCCCATGCCGCTCGTCTCGAGCTGCAGTTCCGCGATGTTGCCCTGGTCGGTGATGTAGCCGACGCCCGATGCCGCACCAATGAAGTACTGGTTGCGGAAGCCGTCAAACGACGCACGTGTGCCGGTCTTGCCGTGGAACAGGGTGTAGTTGCCCTGCGCCGACCAGGTGTCGCGCGTGCCGCCGACGTCAGCCTGCGTCGCCGCGAAGCCCGGCGTCACGTACGCGAGCGTCTGCAAGCCGATATTGCCGCTCGGCAGCGACTCGAGCTCGCTGGTGTTCAGCGTCTCCTGCTTGCGCATGCTGGTCGTATCGACGACCGGGGCCGCGCCGCTGACGGTAATCGTCTCGGACAACGACCCCACCTGCATCGCGATGTTGACCGTGGCGGTGAATCCGGTGCCCAGCACAATACCGTCGCGCTTCACGGTGGAGAAGCCCTCGAGCGCAAACGTCACGGTGTAGGTGCCGGGGCGGAGGTCGACGATGTTGTATCGCCCCTCGCCGTCGGTGGCGACGGTGCGGACCTTTTCAATCAGTGCGGGACTCGCCGCTTCCACCGTCACGCCAGGCATGGCCAGACCTGACGTGTCACGAACCACACCCGCAATACCGCTCGCCTGTTGCGCCCACGCCGGCGCGCCGACCGACATATACCCCAACACGGCGAGGCCACAGGCCACGGCCCTTGACCAACGCGTCGTCGAATGATTCACGGACCCCTCCACCGAAACAGGTTCGGCTTTCCCGGTTAACCGGACTCTACTGGCACCATTGCACTCGTGCTGCGCGACACGCGCGGCGTTCCCACAAGCAGCTTGAGTGCGGGGTTTTGTAACATGTTTGTACTAGGCCAACTTGTCGTAAGTTGTCTCAGGCTGAAACTTCTGAAGGGCGGGTTACGTCTGACATCCGGCAATCTGGAGTGTGATGCCGCACGGACGGGTGGAGGGTGGCCCGAAGGAGCCCGACAAACAGAAAGGCCGCCCGGCGGATGCACTCCACCGAACGGCCTTCTGGTGCGTCGATGCGGCGGCTCCGTCGAGCCGCGCGCCCTGCTTACTTGGTGACGGTGACCGTGACTTCGTCGTACCCGGTCAACGCGCCGTCGTCGGCCAACCCGCGGAGCACGTAGGTGCCCGGCTGCGAGAAGGTGACCCTCACGGGCACCTTGCCGTCGGGCGACATCGCCGGCGGCGCCCAGAGCGGGGCCCAGGGCGAGTTCGCACCGGCACGGGTGTCTTCCCACGGCTTCACCTGGCTCGGCTCGTAGGTGACCTCCGCGCCGGCAGGTGCACGATACGCCAGCCAGGAGAGGTGCAGTCCGACGTTCTTGCCCACGGTGACGCGGGTCGGCGGCAGCAGGGCCGCGTTGCGGAACGGCGTCGGCGATGCTGACGGGTTCGCGGCGGCACCCGCGGCTGGCGCAGCAGGTGCGGCTGCGGGAGCGGCCGCGCCGGCCCCGGCGGCGCCGCTCGCCGGGTTCGAACGGCTCACCGATGCACCCGACAGCCCACCGACACGGCGCTTCGGAATGCCGTCGTCGGTGACGACCGTGATGATGGACAGCGGCTGTCCCACCTTCGCGGTGAGCGTCTTGCTGCCGTCCACCTTCACGATCGGTGGCTTGTTGGAGCGGATCTCCGGGCTGCTCGAACCGGCGCCGAGGGCGCCGGTCTCCGACGCCTTCACCACGTCGTCCACCTTGTAGTCCTCACGCAGCGACGCGTAGGCCTTCTCGGTGACACCGTTGGTGGTGAGCGTCCAGATCATCTCGTCCTTGGCCGTGAAGGTGGCGGGCACCTTCACGCGGAAGACAAAACGATTGCGGC
>CALQBJ020000164.1 GCA_943328785.2 Bifidobacterium breve | reverse complement strand
ATAGAGCGACGGGGCTCCTGCCGGGTCGCGGGTCGGTACGAGACTGATAAGTCAAAACCGAGCAAGAAGAAGAGCGAAAGGCAAAGAAGAACAGGGAAGGCCATCGTCAACCAAGCAGTTACATCAGCAAGGGGGATCGCGAATGTGTCCGGCCGCTGAAATGGGATCAAGTAAGGTGCTCCCGTCACGCGCCAGCAGTTGGTCTGCTGCTCCTCGTTCTGGCTGCGCCGCGCACCGAGGCTCAGGGCATTGCGGTCTCCTTCGAGCAACTCCGCCTCCTGGTCCGGGCGGGCGACACGATTACTGTCCGTGATGCGCAGGGGAGAACCACGGGGAGGATCGGCAGATTGTCCTCGTCTTCGCTGCTCTTGATCACATCCGGGGCCAGTCGTGAGCTCAAGGAAGCCGGAGTCACCACAATCCTCCAGCGGCGCGGTGATTCGCTGGCGAACGGGGCGGTCTGGGGGCTTACGGTCGGCCTCGCTGGCGGCGGAGTTGCGTTGGCTCTGATGTGCTACGACGGCCCTTGCGATGCGGCGGGGAACCAGTCGTTTCCTTTCCGAAGGCTCGCAATAGGTCCTCGTACGTCGCGAAGGGTCTATCAATCGGGCAGGGGGCTTCCAGAAGGGCCGCCCCCAACAACGATAAACCGTAGTCGTCCCCTCCGCGTGGCCTTGCACGTCGCTGTGGCGCGGGCGGGCGGAGGTGTCCGATAGCCGGGCGCCGGTGCACGCTGTGGCGCTGCCTGGTACTCTCTCCCGTCGCGACGCCACCTGGCGTATCATCCGCAGCCATGACGCGACTGGCTGTATGGCTGACGGTGGCAGGTATGTGTGTTTCGGCGGCACTGGTCCGGGGACAGGGCGGGGTCATGCCTCCTGCGCAACGCGAGCAGGGCTGGGCGGTCCGCCAGAGTCTGAATGACCCGAATACGAAGTTCTACAACCACGTGAAGCAGAAACTGCTGGACGGTAAGCAGGTCACCTGCTTCACCATCAGCAAGCTGGACGTCGCGCTGTATTGCGAAGCCGCGAAGCACTACGACTTCATCTGGTTCGAGATGCAGCACAGCACCATGTCCTTCAAGGACGTGGAGACCATGATCGCGGCGTGCCCGAAACCGGTGGCCACGCCGGTGATCCGGCTGCCCGATGCCAGCGAGGGGAACATCCAGAAGGCGACTGACATCGGCGCGCTCGGCATCGACATCCCAACAGTCGACACGCCCGAACAGGCGCTGCAGGCCGCGCGCTACGCGCGGTATCCCCCTGAGGGACGCCGGAGCGAGGGGCTGAACCAGGCGTCGTCGCTCTGGGGCGCGAACCGCACCGATTACCGCAAGACGATCAACGACAACATGCTGGTCATCGTGCAGATCGAAACGCCGATTGGTGCGTGGAACGCGCTGCCGATTGCACAGCAGCCCGGCATCGACGTGGTCCTGGCGTCGAACGGAGACATGACGAACTTCTCCGGGTACCCAGGCAGCGATCCTCGCTACCAGCAGCTGTTTACGCAGATTCACGACGGCGTGCTCAGGGCCGGCAAGTTCCTCGGCGCGGTAACGCCAAGTTACGGAAAACCCGGACCTCCCGGGGTCGGCAGGCCTGATTTCGCGGATTGGCGGCTGTTCTACAACGGCGACGCGTTCGACGGCTGGAAGCCACCGCAGGGCGCGGCCACGGTGGAACCGACCGCACGTCCTGTCCGTTAGAGAAACGGGACACATCAGTCCCACAGTGGCGACTGATAGTCGCAAACGGCCTCGGCTCCGGCGGCGGCGCGCTACGGGGCCAATGACGAAGGACGCAGCGGCACGAGCTCCAGCGCGACGGCGTCACTGCGGCCGCCGAGTGTGAAGGAGATGAAGGCATCACCCCAGCCGTACTTGGTGCGGAACAGTCTGTTCAGGTCGTCACGCAACTCCGGACGGGCCACCGCGGTGTAGCGGGCGCGCCGCTCGCCACGTGTGAGTTCAAGGTTCGGCGCGGCTCTGACGCGCGCGTACCAGCCGGAGCCTTCGCGCGCACGGATGAAGGCGGCTCCGTCACGGTCGACGATCCAGATGCGCGTGTCCGTGGGCAGGCCAGCGGGATCGACCGTATGCAGCGTGACCACCTCGACGCGCTCGGACGCCAGGTAGTTCAGCGCACCGTATGCAGCGCCAAGGACGAGCAGTGCGATGAGTGCGCGAACGAGTAGTCGCATGAGGGCTCCTGTCGTCGGCATACCGCGCCGGCGCGTCAGTCGTGGCGTAGTGCTTCGACCGGGTCGAGCATGGCGGCCCGCCGGGCCGGCCAGTAGCCGGCGGTGAGGCCGACGACGACCGAACTGACGAGTGCCGCGGTGACGGCCCAGAGCGGCGCCACGGCGGAGAAGCCGGTCACGACGAGCGTGAGCAGCAGGCCGATGAGTAGCGCGGTGGCCACCCCGGCGACGCCGCCAATGCCGGAGAGGAACGCGGCTTCGAGCAGGAACTGCAGCAGCACCTCGCCCTGCCTGGCACCGAGCGCACGCCGCAGCCCGATTTCGCGCGTCCGTTCGGTGACGCTGATGAACATCACGTTCGCGATGCCGATGGCGCCAATCAGCAGGCTTACGGCCGCCAGGCCGACGGTGAAGAAGGCAATGCGCGCGCTGATGCTGTCGAACGTGGCAATGATCGAGTCGGCGGTCGACAGCGTGAAGTCGTTGTCCGCGCCAGGCGGCAGCTTACGCAACTGCCGGATGATGGTTTCCGACTGCTGCATGCACTCCGCGCGCAGCCCTGGCTTCGCGCGCATGTAGAGCACGAGCCGGTCGGGGTCGCCGAAGCGGCGACGCACCGTGCCGACCGGCAGGTTCAGCAGGTTGTCCTGGCGGTTCTCGCCGAAGAAGCCGCCGCGCCGCTTCTGCAGTTGGCCCACCACGGTGTAGGTTTCGCCGGCCAGCGTCAGCGTCTTGCCAAGCGGCGACTGGTCGCCGTAGAGCGCGCGGGCCAGGCTCGACCCGACCACGGCGACGCGTGCGCCCTGACGGTCTTCCAGGTCGGTGAACGGCCGGCCGCTCTCGAACTCGGCTCCGACGATATCGAAGAAGCTGGGCGACACCCCTTCCACCAGCACGGTGTCCGACTCGTTCGTGCCGGCGCGCGCCACGAGCGCGGCGCCATTCAGGGTAGTCGGCACGATCACTTCGGCGCCGACGTCGCGGATGGCCGGGCCGAGCCGCAGCAGTTCGGGAATGAACTCCAGCTTCAGCGGCTGGCGGCGCGCTTCGGCCTCGCTCGGCGTGACGTAGGGGTCGCCGGTGAGGTGGAAGGCAAACACGTTCTCGGTGCCCAGATCGCGGAAGAGCATCGCGATCTGGTTGCGGACGTTGGCAAGCACCGACGCCACGAGCACCACGGTGACGATGCCGATGACGATGCCGGCGATGGCGAGGAACGAGCGCGCGCGCGAGGTGCGCAGCGAATCGAACGCCAGCAACGCCGGCTCGCCAATCGTCCGCCCGATTCGGGAGAAGCGGCCGTTGGTCATTCGTGCCTCAGCGCCGAGACGACGTCGATGGACGCGGCGCGGCGCGCCGGATACCAGCCGGCGGCGATGCCGCTCAGCACCGCGGCTGCCAGACTGACCACCGCCGTCGGGAGGCTGAGCGAGAGGCCGAGACCGGAGATGCGCGCGGCCAGTGCGAGTACGCCAGCGCCGGTGAGCAGGCCGATCGTCCCTCCGAGCAGGCCGACGATGGCCGACTCCGCCAGCGTCTCGCCGATGACGGCGGAGCGCGACGCGCCGAGCGCGCGCCGAATGCCGATCTCGTGCGTCCGCTGCGTCACCGACACCAGGCTGGTGTTGGTGACGACGACGATGGCGGCGATGAGCGCCATCACCGAGATGGGAATCGCCGCGGCGCCAATCCGCTCGGTGATGTTGGCGACGAAACTGCGCGACGCCTCGGGCGTGATGATGTCGAAGGTGTCGGTCTCGCCGGGGCGCAGGTGCCGGCGCGCGCGCATCGAGATGCGCGCATGGTCTTCCGCCGTGATGGTGCTGACTGACGCCGGTGCCTTGGCGAACACCTGCAGCGAACCCGATGCGCCGAACGCTCGTTCGAAGGCGCGCAGCGGCATCCAGACGTAGCGGTCGAGCGACACGCCGCCCGCGGTCCCTTGCCGGGTCTGGAGTCCGATGACGGTGAAGGCGCGGCCGGCAATGCGAACCTGGCCACCCATCGGGTCGCCGACCGGGAAGAGCGCGTCAGCCACCGCGCTGCCGAGGATGACGACCGGAGCGCCGGCCGTGTCTTCCTGTTCGCTGATGAAGCGTCCGCTGGCGATGTCGATATTGCGGATGCCCAGCAGGGCCGACTGTGTGCCGTTGATGGTCGCCTGTTCGAACTTCCGGGAGCCGAGTACGACGTCGGCGTTTTTCTGGGCGGTGGCGGCGTACGTCACCTGGCCGTCGGCGATGTTCTGGATGTAGCGGACGTCGTTGCGCGCGATGCTCGGGTTGCGGGCGAGCTTGTCGGCCAGTTCGCGCCGGCTCAGGTTGCCGCTGGCGAGCCGCGCGATCACGAAGGTGTCAGCACCGAACGCCTTGGCGCTGGTTTCACGCGCCGTGCGCGCCAGCGAGTCGAGGCCGGTCTGGACGACGGCGGTGGTGGCGACGGCGGCGGCAACGGCCAACGCCGCGAGTGATGAGCGCAGCGGGTTCCGGATGATGGTGCCCGCGGCCTCGACGACGACCTGCGCGTACACGGCTAGCTCTTTCCGGCCACCGCGACGAGTTGGCCGTCCTTGAGTTCGCGAAGCATCTGGTACGGGCCGGTCACGACGACCGCTCCCTCGGTGAGGCCGCTCACCTCGATGTTCAGGCCGCCGATCACGCCGGAGGTGACGGGCAGGAACTGTGCGATGCCGTCGACGACGGTAAAGATACCCGTCTTCTCCTGGCCGTCCATCGTGCGCAGCACCACGCTCTGCAGCGGCACGGTGAGGACGTTGGTCCGTTCACTGGTGACGACTTCGGCGTCGCCGGTCAGGCCGGGCCGCAGGCCAGGGTCCGGACTCTCGAGCCTGATGACGACGCGGAACTCACGGGCCGCCGCGGCGCCGGTAACCGGCAGCGCGCTGGCGCCAATCTCGACGACGTGTCCCGCGAACTTCTTGCCGGGGAGCGCTTCCAGCGTCACCGTGGCCGACTGCCCGCGGGCGATGGCGAGCACGTCGGCTTCGGCCACCTTCACCTCGGTGTCGATGGTGCTGAGGTCGGAGATCGTCATCAGCGTCGTGCCGGGCTGATTCTGCACGCCGACCACAACCATCTCGCCACTGCGAACGCGGAGACGGGTGACGACACCGGCAATCGGCGACAGCACGGAGGTTTTCGCGAGGACGTCGGCGGAGCGGATCTGCTGCGCCTTGGCCTGCAGCATGCGGCGGTTGGCGGTTTCGATGTTCTGGGTGGCGCGCCCGGCGGCGGCCCGGGCGGCGTTCACTTGCGCCGCCGCAGTGTCCATGACCGCCTTCGCCGAGTCGAGCTCGGAGGCGGGCAGCAGTTGTTCGGCGCTCAGTTCCTGACGACGCTTCAGCAGTTGTTCGGTGTCGCGCAGCCGGGCTTCAGCCGCAGCCACATCGGCCTGCGTCGACTTCAGCTGTTCCCGCGCCGCACGCTCCTCGGCTTCGAGCGCCTTCTGTTGCTCGAAGGAGGCCGCCGCGTCAGCCTCGAACTGCACGCGGTCAATCTGCGCCAGCACCTGGCCCATCGTGACCCGATCGCCTTCGGCGACCGGCAGCGCCGTGATCTTGCCCATGACACTCGACCCGATATCGGCGTACTGCGAGGCGACGATCTCGCCCGACGCCGTAACGGTGGAGCGGAACTGCGCCTGGCGAACGGCGCTGCCGACGTCGACGGTCGTGCGGGCGGGACCGCGGCGTGCAAACGCCACGGCGCCGATCACGACGACGAGCGCGAACAGGGCGGCGAGAACGAGAGGTCGTTTCACAGGCGGCGTCCGCTCAGATTACAGGGAGAAGTTGAACAGGGCGCGGTTGTCGCGCATGCCGGGCCACGGCGTCCCGGCCAGCAGTAGGAGCGTTGCAACGCCGAAGAAGATGAGCGACTTGGTTCGGGCAGACGCGTGCGTCAGCGCCTTGCGGGCGAACACACGGCCGATGTGGGCCAGCGCAATCGCCACGATCATCATGGTCGGATGCTCGACCGCGTAGAAGCGGGCGGTGCTGTCTTTCATGACCTCGCCCATCTGGCCGAAGTTCACCGAGGTGGCGACGAGCACGAGACCGAGCAGAAACTGGATGTCGAGGCTGATGGTGAAGAACTTCGCCCACCGGTTGTTCCTGGCGTCGGCGTTGGCGCCGAGGACCGAGACCGTCGCGAGGACGCCGGTGATGATGGCGGCCCAGCGCACCCACGAGTGCAGAAACAGAACGAGATCATGCATAGGGGGAACGTTAGCATAGGCGCTCGTCAGCGACAGCTGCGCGCCACAGACTAGGACGCGTGATGCGGCCCGGCCGTTTCGTTCCTCAGCCAGACCGCAGTCGCGCCTCGCGCGCCCCAGCAGACCTGGTTCACCGCCCACGGCAGCGGCGGTATTACGAGTGGACGACCCGGACGGAGTAGGTGGCGGGGGCGGTCAGGATGCCGTTGCCGTCGATGACCAGCAGGCAGTAGGACCCCTTCGCGACCTGGCCGAAGGCGTAGCTCTGTCCGATCGCGGCCTGCGACACCACGTAGGCGCCGTACGGCGAGCAACCGCCGACCACCGGCTGTCCGATGGCGAGCCCGATGAAACCGAGCACCGGGCGCGGGGTCAGGCTGATCAGCGTGAGCGACAGTTCACTGGTCTTGCCCACCGAGAAGTTGTTGCTGGACTGACCAATGGGGTCGACCGAGCCGGTAAACGTGTCAACCGTCTGGCTGGACGGTGAAGAGACGCCGCTGCAGGCAGCGAGCGAGGTCGCGACCACAGCAGCCGCGAGCAGGCGGGCCATCTTGAGCATGGCGCGATTGTCGCACAGGCTATACTGCGCCGCATGTTGAAACGGCTCGTTTCGCAGTGCCTCACGCTGGGCCTGCTGCTCGTGTCGGCATCGCAGGCGTCCGCGGAATTGACCCGCGTCGACGTGAAGACGCGAGCCGACATCGGCACCTCCGGCTTCGAGAAGATCGTTGGCACCGCCTACTTCGCGGTCGACCCGATGGACCGCCACAATCAGGTCATCGCCGACATCGACAAGGCACCGGTGAACAGCGCCGGGCGTGTCGAGTTTTCATCCGACCTCTACATCATCCGGCCGAAGGATGCGGCGCGGTCGAACGGCATCGCGCTCGTCGACGTGCTGAACCGCGGACGCAAGCCGGTGTTGGGCGGCTTCGTGCGCGGGGCGTCGAACGACCCATCGACCGACGCCGACCTCGGCGACCGCTTCCTCCTCGACCACGGCTTCACGCTGGTGTGGGTGGGATGGGAGTTCGACGTCCGCCGTGTGAACGGCCTCATGGCGATCACCGTGCCGTCGGCAGAGGGGATCGACGCGATGGTATGGGGCGACTTCACGCCGTCGAACACCAACGAACGTCAGACCGTGGGCGATCTCGCCGGCTACGTGCCGGCCGACCCGGCCGCGGCCGACAGCACGCTGACCGTGCGCGACGGCCAGTTCGCCACGCCGCAGGTGATCGAGCGCTCGCGCTGGTCGCTCGACAGCGGGCTCGTCGTGATGAAGGACGGCTTCCAGGCCGGACGGATCTATCGCGTGTCGTATCGCGCGAAGGCGCTGCCGATTTCCGGTCTCGGCCTCGCGGCCTTCCGCGACACCGCCAGTTGGGTGAAGTACGCGCCAGAGGCGCTGGCGACGGCGAAGCAGACGCTGGCGTTCGGCTCGTCGCAGAGCGGCCGCTTCCTGCGAACATTCCTCTACAACGGTCTCAACGGCGACGAGAAGGGACGGCAGGTGTTCGACGCCGTCTGGATGCACATCGCGGGTGCCGCCGGACTCGACGTGAACGCCCGTGGCGCGACGCCGACGTCGCTCACGATGTACGACATCACGCGCTTCCCGTATGCGAACCAGGCGACGCGCGATCCGATTTCCGGGAAGACCGACGGCCTGCTCGAGAACGATCGGGCGCGCGCGGTCCAGCCGAAGACCTTCTTCACCAACACCTCGGTCGAGTACTGGGGGGGCGGGCGCAACGCGGCGCTCGTGCACACCTCGCCGGACGGCACACGCGACCTCACCCTTGCCGACAACAGCCGCGTCTATTACCTCTCCGGCGCCCAGCATGGACCGGCCCGGTTCCCGACGAGCGTCGGCAATGGCCAGCAGCCGGACAATCCGCTCGAGTACTGGTGGACGATGCGGGCGCTGATGGCGGGGATGGAGCAGTGGCTGCTGAAGGGCACATCGCCGCCAGCGAGCCGCTACCCGCGCCTGTCCGACGGGACGCTGGTGCTGGCCAAGGCAGTCAAGTTCCCGGCCATTCCGGGTGTGCAGTCTCCTACGATCGTCGAGCAGCATCGTCGCGACGGCCAGCTTGTGCCGTTCCTGGTGCCGCAGGTGGATGCCGACGGGAACGAGGTGGCGGGGGTGCGCACGGCTGAGTCGCGCGTGCCGCTGGCCACCTACACCGGTTGGAACTTCCGTAATCAGTCGAGTGGCGGCGGCACGCTGCTGGTGTCGCTGCTGGGGTCGCGCACCGCCTTCCCGAGGACCGCCGCCGACGCCGCGGCGACGAAGGACCCCCGCACTCCGGTCAGCGACCGCTACCCGTCGCGCGGGGCCTACCTGGCGCAGGCGCAGGAGGTGTGCGACGACCTGGTGAAGGGCGGCTACCTGCTGGCCACCGACGTGCCGCAGGTGATGCGCCGCATGGAACAGCAGTGGGAGTTCGCTAGTGGCCTGTACAGCGTGACCGGGTACTGGTACGCTGCCGCGCCATATGGCGCTGAGGTTGAATTCCGAAGAACGAGCGGAACTTGAGGCCCGGTTGCGGAGTCGGACCATTCGCGTCGAGGCCGCGCGGCGAGCGCGGGTCATTCT
>CALQBJ020000163.1 GCA_943328785.2 Bifidobacterium breve | reverse complement strand
CCCCCCCCCGACGCACCGTCCAGCCGATGCGTGGGCCATCCTCGCTCCTCCAGATCCTCCCCCTCGATACCCGACATTCTCGACTAACCGAACTCAGGTAGTACCCATTTGTGTCGTAGGTCCGGCCCCTGCCGCGTGCTAAAAACACCCGACCGAAATAGGCGCCAGGCATTGCAGCGGGCCTGTGGACGCCCGCAACCGACTCCCGGTGCAGACACCAAGAGGACAGTCAGCATGAACTCGTTGAAGGCTCCAACGCTCAGCACAGGCCAGATAGTTCTGGGGTGCTTAATGGCCATGGGAATGCTCGCGCTGACCCCAGGGACCACATTCGCGCAAGGCACCAGCGCGATCGCGGGCGTCGTCCGCGACACGTCTGGCGGCGTTCTGCCTGGCGTCACGGTTGAAGCAGCCAGCCCGGCGCTCATCGAGAAGACCCGCTCGGTCATCACCGATGAAAACGGGCGCTACAACATCATCAACCTGCCCGGCGGCACCTACACCGTCAGCTTCTCGCTCACGGGCTTTAGCACGGTCAAGCGAGACGGCCTGGCGTTGACGTCGAACTTCACGGCCAATGTCCCCGTCGAGATGAAAGTGGGCGGGCTCGAAGAGACGCTGACGGTCTCCGGCCAGGCGCCGGTGGTCGACGTGCAGACGACGTCAACCCAGGTGGTGGTGTCGGCGGAACAGCTGTTCACGCTCCCGATTACGAAGGAAATGGGCGGATTCGCCACCATTACCGTTGGCGCGATCATCAATCCGACCGCGCAGGACGTCGGCGGCAACATCGACCCGATGAACGCCTACACGATCATTCACGGCGGCCACTACGCAGACAACCGCGGCCTGCTCGACGGCATGCAGTTCAACGGCGAAGGCAACGGTCGCGGTTTCTACTTCAACCCGTCGGCGGCGAATGAAGTTGCCATCCAGCTTGGCGGTCAGACCGCCGAGTTCGAAAACGGCGGCGTGCAGGCGAATATGGTCCCGAAGGACGGCGGCAACCTGTGGTCCGGTATCTTCAGCGGGGCCTACACGGACAAGAACTTACAGGGCAATAACCTCACACAGGCCCTCAAGGACCGCGGACTGCAGTTCGGGAACAAGTCCAAGGTCATCTGGGATGCGAACGCCGCATTCGGCGGTCCCATCATCAAGGACAAGCTGTGGTTCTACACCTCGCACCGGACGTTCGGCTTCACGAACCTGGTTCCTGGTAACTACTTCAATGCCACGCAGGGCACGCCGGTCTATACACCGGACAAGAGCCGGCAGGCCGAGCAGTATGAGCGGAACTATACGAACGGCGCTCGGTTCACATGGCAGGCGTCGGAGAAGAACAAGTTCAACCTCTCGTACGACATCGAGAACTCCAAGCTGTGCCAGAGCTGCACGGCGCTGCTGGCGCCAGAGGCGACCTGGGTCACCTACTACGCAAATCCGGATTACCTGATTCAGTCCAAGTGGACCAACATCGCCAACCGACGGCTGATGTTCGAGCTTGCCAACTCCACACTCATCTTCAAGTGGCCGAACTTCCGTCGGGAAGAATCCAAAACCTCGATCTCGATCCTCGAAGCAGCCACGGGCTACCGGTACAACGGGCCTTTGGCGTCGAGCATCGGCAACCGCACGGCGAGTGAATCGAACCAGCGCGGCAACATCTTCTACGTGACCGGTTCGCACTCGTTCAGGGTCGGCTTCACCGCGCAGGAAGGCTGGCATTACGCGGCGTGGGACCAGAACGGCGTCGAAGAGGGCATTGGCCCAGGCAATGTGGCGTACACGTTCTTCAATGGCCGCCCCCTGTCGCTGACGGAGTTCGCTGAGCCGGTTGTGTTCAAGGAGCGCCTGAAGCTGAACCTTGGCCTCTACGCTCAGGATCAGTGGACCATCGGCAGGTTGACGCTGAACTACGGCATTCGATACGACAGCTTCCACGGCTTCGTGCCGGAACAGCAGCTGAACGCCGGCCCGCTCGTGCCGGCCCGCAGCTATGCGAAGGTCGACTGCGTCCCGTGCTGGAAGGACATCAACCCGCGCGTGGCGGCGTCCTACGACCTCTTCGGGAATGGCAAAACCGCGCTGAAGTTCAACCTCGGTCGGTTCAACCAGGCCGACATCTACACCATGGCCCGCGCCAACAACCCGGTTGTGACGGCCGTTACCAGCACCAACCGTCCGTGGAGCGACGCGAACAACAACTTCGTTCCCGACTGCGACCTGGCGGTGCAGACCCCCAACGGCGAGTGCGGCGCCATCGACAACGTGAACTTCGGAAAGAACAATCCGAGGGCCACGGTCTACGCGTCCGACGTCACGAACGGGTTCAACTCTCGACCCGTGAATATGCAGACGTCGGTGGCCCTCCAGACTGAGTTGATGAAGCGCGTGTCTATGACGGTTGGCTTCTATCGCACCAGCTGGGGCAACTTCCAGACGAACAACAACACCGCCTACACGGCGGCGGACTTCGACCCGTACAGCATCAAGGCACCGGTCGATCCACGGCTTCCGAACGGTGGCGGCTACAGCATCGGCGGTCTCTACGACGTCAAGCCCTCGTCCGGCTTCGGTCTGTCGAAGAACGTCGTGTCGCTGCTTCCGGCGAAGGACAAGCAGACCGAGATCTACCAGGGCGTGGACATCAACATCAACACGCGACTGCCAAAGGGCTACTCCCTCGGCGGCGGCGTGAGCACGGGTCGGACGGCCACCAACGATTGCGACTGGGTGCTCAACAACCCGCAATACCTGGTCTTCTCGCCGACCACCATCGGCTCCGCGGTGCCGACTGCAGGCGCCGGATCCGGCGGCGGCAACCTCCCGCGAACCGAGGGCTACTGCAACGTCAGCCCACCGCTCTCGGCGGCGACGCAGCTCAAGCTGAACGCGATTGTGCCGCTGCCCTTCGGCGTGTCGGTGTCAGGCACGTATCAGAACCTGCCGGGCATTCCGATCTTCGCAACCTACGTGGCGAATAACGCGGTAATTTCGCCGTCGCTCGGTCGCAACCTTGCTGCCGGCGCCAACGCTACGACAACGGTTCAGTTGATTGAGCCGATGACCCAGTTCGAGGATCGCATCAAGCAGTTCGACATCCGGGTCTCGAAGCATTTCCGCTTCGGTTCGAACAAGGAGATCGAGCCGGAGCTTGACGTCTACAACGTCTTCAACGGCAGCCCGATTCTGTCCGAGAACGTGTCCTTCGGTCCGAACTGGTTGCGGCCTACGCAAATTCTTGCGCCGCGTCTCATCAAGTTCGGCTTCAAGATGACGTTCTAGGCGCAAGTGTCAGATGGTCGGACCTCCGGTGCTCTTGTGAACGGAGGTCCGACCCTTGGCTCGCGCCGGCTCGCGCGAACCAGCATGTTGAAAGTCCCCTACGTGTTTCGGAGCACATCAGATGACATACGGTCGAACCGTGCGCGCGAGCCTTGTGCTCGGCGCCCTCGCTGCAACGCTGTTCTTCGGACCCACGCTCGTGCACACCGCGCCTGGACGCAAGCCGATCACGAACGAGGCTGAGTTCAAGCAGGCTATGAAAGACCTGTCGAACTGGGGCCGATGGGGGCAAGACGACGAACTCGGGGCAGCCAACCTCATCACGCCAGCCAAGCGGAAAGCCGCGGCTGGGCTCGTCAAGGAGGGGCTCGCAGTCTCGATGGAGCACCCGATCTTTCAGGAAGACGTCATCGACGGTTCCGGGCACCTCGAGCGCACCGTGCTCAGCGTCCGCCCGACCGGAGCGTCTGACAAATACGCGTTCACCACGTCTTATCACGGTTCGATCTTCAGCCACCTCGACGCCGTCAACTGCCACATGATGATGGACGGCAAGGGATACAACGGCCGCACTTGGGAAGAGGTGCAGGCCGCGAACGGCTGCCCGAAAGGTTCGATCACGGCGCTCAAGGATGGCGTGGTCACGCGTGGCGTCCTCTTAGATGCGACGCTGTTGCCGGGCAAGGCGCCCAAGGGCTGGCTCGAACCTGGCACCGCAGTTCACTACGAAGACCTCGAGACCCTCGAGAAACTCGAACACGTGAAGGTCTCGGAGGGCGACGTGATCCTCCTCTACACCGGGCGCTGGAAGCGGCGCGCCGCGATGGGCCCGTGGAAGACGGGCGACGGCGTGGCCGGTTATCACGCGGACGTGGCCTACTTCCTCAAGGAGCGCGGCGTGTCGTTCATCGCCGAGGACGAATGGAACGATGTCTCGCCGACGACGTTCCCGGCGACGATGGGCCTGCCGATGCACCAGTTGGCCCTGGTCGCGCTCGGCGTGTCCATCTTCGACAACCTGGACCTGGAGCGGGCGGTCGAGACTGCACGGCGGCTGAAGCGCTACGAGTTCATGTTCTCGGCGGCGCCGCTCAACATCGAGAAGGGCATGGGCTCGCCGCTCAATCCTCTCGCGATCTTCTGACCCGTCGCGATGTTCTGACGGCCGCCATCCGGGCGGCCCGCTCAGGCCGGACCCTCACGGGAAGGGCCTGAGCGTTACCCTGAGGAGGGAACCCGCCGGCGCGAGTGCCACGGCACGATCGGGCCCGCCGCCGGGCGGGGACGCTCTCGCTCTGGCGACGGAGTGAGTCGCCTGCCTGCCTTCAAGACAACCAACAGCATCACCCTTCTGTGTCAGGTGCCCCAATGAACATGCGTCGTCTTTCGCAGTCCGTCGCTCTTGTCGTCCTATCTGCGGCCGCCGCCGGCTCGCTGTCGCTCAGCGCGGGCCAGGCCACCGCACCCAGCGCCCCTCCGGCGGGCCAGGCGCCGGCAACGCCGCGCCCACCCGTGAATGACAGCCGGGCGAGTGTTGAGGACTATGAACGCTGGATGACCGAACTGTCCAACTGGGGCCGGTGGGGGAAGGACGACGAACTCGGCGCGGCAAACCTGGTGACCCCAGCCAAGCGGAAGCAGGCACTGGCGCTCGCGAAGACCGGCGAAACCGTGTCCATGTCGCACAACCCGATCATGGACAAGGCGGCTGACGCAAACGAGCCGCTGGAGCACTCGGTCAGCATCATCGCCCAGTCTGGCATCGCGGTCGAACGACAGGAGTTCAGCTTCCACGGGTCCACGTTCACCCACCTCGATGCGCTCTGCCACGTGTCGCACGACGGGAAGCTCTATAACGGCAACCTGTTCAAGGACGTGGTCACCAAGGACGGTGGCTGCAACAAGATGAGCATCACCAACTACAAGAAGGGCATCGTCACGCGTGGTGTGCTGATCGACATCCCGCGGCTGAAGGGCGTGCCCTATCTCGAGCCCGCCACCCACGTCTATCGGGAAGATATTGAGGCGTGGGAGAAGAAGGCGGGGCTGAAGATTGGCCCCGGTGACGCGATCTTCCTGCGGACCGGCCGCTGGGCGCGGCGCGACAAGGAAGGGCCATTTGCAAACCTCTCAGGATACGACGGCTCATTCGCACCGTTCTTGAAGCAGCGCGACGTGGCGTTCATTGGCAGCGACGGCATCCAGGATGTCGGCAGGGTGTCTGCCTTCTCGTTGCCTATCCACCAGCTGGCGCTCGTCGCGCTGGGCGTCGATATCTTCGACAACCTCGACCTCGAGGCGCTGTCCGAGGCCGCGGCGCGCAACAACCGCTGGGATTTCCTGTTCGTGGTGGCGCCGATCCCGGTGACGAACGGAACCGGATCGCTCGTCAACCCGATCGCCATCTTCTAAAGGCTGTTCGTCCCCGGAGCTTCGGCTGGACGCTGTATCTGCTCCCGAGCAGGCTCGTCCAGCCGAACGGAACCTCGACGACGTGGCCGCGCTCCGCTTCGCCTCCATGCGCGCGCCGGCCTGGCAGCCACATAGAGCCGAGGCTCTGGCGGGTCGTTTCCTTCGTCAGCCACAATTTGAGAAACGGCCTTTCAACCATGCTGAATCGTCTGTTTCCGGTCATCCTCTCCGGATGCCTGGGGTGTGCGGCACCTCTGCTCGCGCAACCTGCCACACCACCCTCGGCCCGCGAGTCCGAGGTGCCGGACGACCTGGCCGTGATCGACGTTCACACGGTCGACCCTCACCAGTTCAAGGCTCAGGCCATGCGAATCACTGGTGGAGTCGCGCCGAAGATCGATGGCTTGCTCGATGACGAGGTGTGGCAGTTGGCACCGCCGTTCGGCGACTTCATCCAGCGCGAGCCGCGCGTCGGGGCGCGCTCGACGGAGAAGACCGAATTCCGCGTCCTCTACGACGACCGTAAGCTCTACGTCGCGATCTGGGCGCACGAGGCCGATCCTGGCGGGATCGTGGCCAGCGAGATGCTGCGCGATTCAGCCCTGCGCAAAGGCGACTCCGTGCGCATCGTCCTCGACACGTTCCACGACCATCGCAACGCGTTCTACTTCAGTACCAACCCGCTCGGCGCGCAGAAGGACGGCTACGCCACCGAGAACGGCATCATGAACTGGGAGTGGAATGCGGTGTGGGAGGTGAAGGTCACGCGTGACGCGAACGGCTACTACTCGGAGTTCGCGATTCCGCTCTCGCAGATCCGCTTCACGGGGTCGGCCGAACCGCAGGAGTGGGGCTTCAACGTCGGACGCATCATCATCCACAAGCGGGAAGAGACGCACTTCACGCCCTTCCCGCGAGAGTGGCAGGGACCGGGCATCTACCGCATCTCCGGCGCGGGATTGCTGACCGGGCTCACCGGACTGCAGCCGCGGCGCCGGCTCGAGTTCATCCCGTTTGCCGCGCCGCAGGCCAGCCGCGACTTCGATGCCGGCACCCCGACGAAGAAGAAGGCGGGCTACGGCATGGACCTGCGCGCCAGCCTCACCTCGACGCTGAACGCCGACCTCACCTTCCGGACCGATTTCGCGCAGGTGGAAGCCGACCAGGAAGTGGTGAACCTCACCCGCTTCGGACTCTTCTTCCCCGAGAAGCGCCAGTTCTTCACCGAAGGGTCCGGGATCTTCGGCTTCGGCCGGATCAACGACGAGGGTGGGACTGGCGCCCGCACGAACGCGGCGGGGCCGCTGTCGCTCTACTACAGCCGCAGCATTGGCCTCAGTGCCGACGGGCGCGAAGTGCCGATCATCGGAGGCGGCCGCGTGTCCGGCAACATCGGCAACTACGCGGTCGGTCTGATGAACATCGAGACCGACGAGGCCGACTACGCCATCGGCACACGACAGGTGCACATTCCGCGGTCGAACTACACCGTCGGCCGCCTCAAGCGGAACGTGCTCCGCTCGTCCTCCATCGGCGCCGTGGTGCTGAACCGCCAGGGCGAAGTGGGGGCCAACGCCTACAACCGCACGGTTGGTGTCGATGGTGTC
Organism: Bifidobacterium breve; assembly: GCA_943328785.2. Lineage (GTDB taxonomy): Bacteria > Acidobacteriota > Vicinamibacteria > Vicinamibacterales > CAVVIG01 > CAVVIG01. The sequence continues at coordinate 1,776 of CALQBJ020000163.1, read as the reverse complement.
TTCAGCCTGGCCAGGGACAGCGTGAAGCTCATCACGCTCTTCGGCAAGACCTTCTCTCCGGAGTCGACCGGCCGCGACATGGCGGCCGTGCTGAACGCCGAGTGGACCACCGACCGCTACAACGCCAGCGCGGGCTATTCAGACATCCAGGAGCGCTTCAACGCGCAGATGGGGTTCATTCCGCGGACCGACATCCGCAAGAGCAGCGGCGGCCTCGGGTGGACGCCCCGCCCGAAATGGCGCGGCGTCCGGCAGCTCTCGATGAGTGCGAACACTGAGCAGTACGAGGACCACGCCGGCACGCCGCTGTCGCGCTCGCACGACGCCACCTTCAGCCTCACACGCAACGATCGCTCGAGCGTAAAACTTGGCGTCGCCTCCGACTACGACCACCCGACCGAACCGTTCCGCATCGGTCCGACCACGATCGCCACCGGCGGCTACGACTGGACCACGCTGTCAGCGAGCGCGAGCACCAACGACAGCCGGCGGATCTACGGCGGCGGCGGCGTGGATGTCGGGGGCTATTACGGTGGCGACCGGCGGACCATCAAGGCGTCCCTGAACGTGCTGCCGCGTGAAACCCTCCTCGTGGAGAACAGCTACACGCGCAATGTCATCACCCTGCCTGGCGTGCCCACCTACACGACCAACGTCCTCGGCAGCCGTGTGAGCTACTCACTGTCGCCCACGCTGTTCGTCAAGGCCTTCGTGCAGTACAACGACGACCGCCGCCTGGCGAACCTGAACCTGCTGCTGTGGTCGATCTATCGCCCGGGCAGCGATTTCTACATCGTCTATAACCAAGGATTCGAGACGGAGGTGCCAGGTCCGACATCGCTGCGGACCCGGAACCGCATGCTCAGCGTGAAGCTGTCGTACTGGTTGTCGCGGTAGAAGTGACAGGTAGCCGGCGCCCCTAGCGACGCTGCAGAATCGGCGCGTCGTACGCGTCGTCGAGATTCCCCTCGGTGAGGAACCGCTTGGTGTCGGCCGCGATGACATTCGACAGCAGCAGTAGCGACACGAGGTTCGGAATCGCCATCAGCGCGTTCGCGACGTCCGAGAAGTCCCACACGAGGTTCAGCGTGGAGACCGACCCCGCGTACACCGCGATGACCCACGCGATGCGGTAGGGAAGAATCGTCTTCTTGCCCCAGAGGTATTCGGCCGCGCGCTCGCCGTAGTACGACCAGCCGAGGATCGTCGAGAAGACGAACGTGAGCAGGCCGAGCGTCAGCACCGCCGGCCCGAACGTTGGCATGGCCTGCCGGAACGCCGCACTGGTCAGCTCCGCGCCCTTCAGCACGCCGAGCGTCTCCGGCGCCCGCAGGATGCTGGTCACGATCACCAGCCCCGACAGCGCGCAGATCACCACGGTGTCCCAGAACGTGCCGGTCGCCGACACCAGCGCCTGCCGCACCGGGTTCCTCGACTGCGCCGCGGCCGCGACGATCGGCGCCGAGCCGAGGCCCGACTCGTTCGAGAACAGGCCGCGCGCGACGCCGTAGCGAGCCGCCATCGTGACCGACGCGCCGATGAAGCCCCCACCCGCCGCTGATGGCGAGAACGCGCTGCTCACAATCAGCTTCAACGCCGGCACGAGAAAGTCCGAGCTCGACACCAGAATGGTGACGCAGCCGGCGATGTAGGCGATGGCCATGAACGGCACGAGGATCTCGCAGACCTTCGCGATCGACTGCAGACCGCCGAGGATGACCGCCGCCGTGATCACCATCAGGACGACGCCGGTGAGCTGCGTGCTGACGCCGAAGT